>JBAYRO010000007.1:0-70745 GCA_041676645.1 Burkholderiaceae bacterium
CGCGAACCGCTTCCGCGGCGGTCCGCGCGAGGACAGCTTCCATCCGCTGCCGCCCGCCATGCTCGCCCTGCAGCGGCGGGTGCGCAGCCAGCTCGACCCGCTCGGCATCTTCAATCCCGGCCGCCTCTACGCGGCGCTCTAAGCCTGTAGCGAAACGCGCATGGAAACCCATCTCGCCGACTGGCTCGAAGGCACCCCCGACGGCATCGAGGCCGAGGCCATCCTGCGTCGCTGCGTGCACTGCGGCTTCTGCACGGCAACCTGCCCGACCTACCAGCTGCTGGGCGACGAACGCGACGGCCCGCGCGGGCGTATCTACCTGATGAAATCGGTGCTCGAAGGCGAGGAGCCCACCCGCGCCACCCAGCTGCATCTCGATCGCTGCCTCACCTGCCGCAACTGTGAAACCACCTGTCCCTCGGGCGTGGAGTACGGCAAGCTGGTGGACATCGGCCGGCGCCATGTCGCGGCCCGGGTCGAACGGCCGCTCGGCGAGCGGCTGCTGCGCGCGGCGCTGCGCGAGGGGCTGACGCGTCGCTGGCTGTTCGATCCGGCGATGCGCGTGGGCAAGATGATGCGGCCCTTGCTGCCCTCGGGGCTGAAGTCCAAGGTGCCGGATGCCTTGCCGGCCGGCGAGTGGCCGACGCGCCAGCATGCGCGGCGCGTACTGATGCCCGAAGGCTGTGTGCAGCCGGCCATGATGCCGAACATCGATGCCGCCACCGCCCGGGTGCTCGACGCGGTGGGGGTGCAGGCGCTGCGGATTCCCGACGCCGGCTGCTGCGGAGCGATCCGCCTGCACCTCGACGACGAACCGGGGGCGCATGCCCAGGCCCGGGCCAACATCGATGCCTGGTGGCCACATCTCGACGGCATCGAGGCGATCCTCGTCAACGCCTCGGGCTGCGGCGTGATGGTCAAGGACTACGGCCACCTGCTGCGCCTCGATCCAGCCTACGCGGCCCGCGCCGAGCGGGTGGCGAGCCTCGCCCGCGACCCGGTGGAATGGCTGCCCGAGGCGCTGGCGGCGGCGGAACTCTCGATCGCCCCTGATTCCCGGCCGCTTGCCTTCCATCCGCCCTGCACGCTGCAGCACGGCCAGAAAATCCGGGGCGCGGTCGAGAGCCTGCTCCGCTCGCTCGGCGCGCACCTGGTGCCGGTGGCGGATTCGCACCTGTGCTGCGGCTCGGCCGGCACCTACTCGGTGACCCAGCCCGCGCTGTCGCGCGAACTGCGCGACCGCAAGCTGGCGAACCTCGAGGCGCGGGGTCCGGCCCTGATCCTGTCGGCCAACATCGGCTGCATCTCGCACCTGGCCGGCGGCAGCGGGGTGCCGGTACGCCACTGGCTGGAGTGGCTCGACGAGCGGATCAGCGCGGGCGGCTGACGCAGGGCAGGCGTTCCTGAGGGCCTGGAACCTCGCGGTGGCGATAAAGCGGCCAGGATGCAGGCGGCGGCCAGCCCAGGATAACGTCCGTACCCCTCGATCGAAGAAACTTTTTGATCCAGAAAATGTAGGTCTTCTCGGTCTGGCTGCTGTAGTGCAAGTACCAGATGCGTTCCCGGACGCGTCCGAGAACGGTCGGCGCCTTGAGTAGAGGGATTTCCCGCTGTCCGTATAACGTTGTCGCTGATACTGTGCGAAACGACAGTACGACGCCGTCGGGCGGGCGCATATCGACGGTTCGAGCGAGAAGCACGGGGGTGTTATGCGGCGACGAGATCGTGTTGAACGGACGTTTAGACTGGCGGACCCTGTCCGTTCAAATCAAAGTTGGGCGTCACTGGCGAGCGCGCCCTCCATCGAGAATATGAAATGAGCGACTGGGAAGAATTCTGCGAATCCAATGGTTGGAATGCTGGCTCGCCTGAGGATTACGACAAGTTTCTCGACAGCCTCGAAGACAAACCGAGGAGGCGAAGGGACCTCGCCGTCTTACAGTTCGCGACCTTCGACGAAGCGAAGGAATGGGCAAAGACAAATCCGGGAAAGTCTTTCACGCGCAATCCGAACGGCCCAGGATTTATCCCTGTACGGAAGAGAAACGAAGCATGAAGAAGTGGCTCCACGACAAATCGCAGATCATCTTTTTTCTGACCCTTGTGATCTATATAGGAATCTGGGCAACCGTCTCGTACATCGGCGTCTACGTAACTTACGTCGCTGGCCCGGTTCTCTTTGTTTCCGGCGTGCTCATGTTTCTCACGCGCCCGAAAGAGGCGGCTCCCGAAGGCAGCAAAGCGAAGACATAGCAAGTCAAGGACGCGACGCCCGACCCTTCCTTCCAGCGGACGCCTTCGGCGCCGCTGAAGTCAAACGTTATATGTCTGAACCCGGGCATCCGGCGGGTGGATCAGCGTTGGGTTCTCCAGTAGCCGGGGCGCTTTCGATGATGCGCGACGGCGAGAACATGGACAGCGCCAGGAACAAGCTCGTACACGACGGAGAAAGGGAACCGGACAAGAACCAATCGCCGGTTGTCGTCCTCGTCCGCTGCCCAAGCCTTGGGATTGGTCGCGATGAGGTCGATGGCCGCAACGACTTCAGCGCGAAAGCCCTGCGCTGCCTTGGGGTGCGTTCTCGGTACCAGGCGAACGACTCGGAGATGTCGAGTTCAGCCGCTTCCGATATCTGGACGCGCATTGCGCTCACAGCGCGAGGATGCGAGCCTTGGCCTCACCCCACGGAACCATCTTCATCTTGCCGGACGTGATATCAGCCTTCCGGTGGCGAATTTCTTCACGCCATGCGGCTGAAATCGCCGAGGAATCGTCGCCTTCAAGGCTGTCGAGCAAAGCAACAGCGACTTCCGCGCGCTCATCCGCGGGCAGGGACAGCAGTTCAAGCAGCAACTGGTCAGTGCGGGCATTCATCGAGTGTGACTCCAGGCACCGGAGCCACGGTGCTCCGTGTCAGTCTAGCACCGCCCCCGGCCGACATATAACAGTGCGTTCCAGCGGACGCTTGACCCAGCCGTCCGCGCGCTATCGCACGCGGCCGTCTGCCTCAATCGCCGCTGAGCTTCGACGTTAGACAGCGCTGCGGCGGTTGCCGGCATGCAGACAGAGCGATATCGCCTGTAGTATCATGCTGCGATGGCCACGGCGGCCAAACTTCTCGCGTCAATGCGGCGCAACCCGCGTGACTGGTCCATCGCCGACCTTCAGACCGTTGCTCGTCAGAACGGCCTGGATTGGCGGCATCAGAAGAGCAGCCATTGCGTGTTCGTGCGTGAAGATGGACGCACGCTATCGGTACCGGCGCATAGGCCGATCAAGCCGATCTACGTTCAGAAGTTCATCGAGCTTGTGGAAGGAGCCTGAGACGTGAGCAAGCTGACTGATTATCCGTTCGAGGTCCGACCGTTGACCGATGCGGAAGGTGGCGGGTATCTGATCTCGTTCCCGGATTTCGCTGAGTGCATCTCCGATGGCGAGTCGGTCGAGGAAGCGATCGAGAACGGGAGAGACGCGCTCAAGGCAACGATTGCCGCTTTGAAAGCGAGAAAGCTTCCAGTCCCTTCTCCCAACAGCGGTGGTGTTGCCTCCGGGAAGTTCGTCGCCCGCGTTCCGAAGACTGTGCACGCCCAGTTGGCGACCCGTGCAAAGGCCGAGGGGGTATCGCTGAACGCCCTGGTTCTCACGTTCATCGCGCAGGGCCTGGGCCGCGCTTGACTGGCCATGATCCACAGGCGCTGTCTAAATCAAAGTTAGGCGTCGCACCCCCGGTTTCGCTGGTCGTGCAGTACCACTCACCAACGACGAGCCCATCCATACGGAGCGAGACGGGGACTTCAACTTGCTTGCGCTCATGGATGCGGCAGGCTGAGCAGGCTGCGCGGTTCGTCATCATCGAAGCAGTGAGGCCCGGCATTCGCCGCTCGGACCGTTCATAATATCGGGCCTGCGAACCGCGTCGCCCCCCAGGTGCCAGTTCGTTCGCGGCAGTATCGTCGCCCGAGGAGTTCGCCTGGATGTTCAACGAGGAAACCGTGCTGAAGGTCCATCACTGGACCGATCGCCTGTTCAGCTTCACCACCACCCGCAATCCGTCGTTCCGCTTCGCGAATGGCCATTTCACGATGCTCGGCCTGCCGTCCGACGGCGGCAAGCCGCTGCTGCGCGCCTACAGCATCGCCAGCGCCAACTACGAGGAGCATCTCGAGTTCTTCAGCATCAAGGTGCCCGATGGCCCGCTGACATCGCGGCTGCAGCACCTGCGCGAGGGCGACAAGGTGCTGATCGGCCGCAAGCCCACCGGTACGCTGGTGGCCGATGCGCTCAAGCCGGGCCGGCGGCTCTGGCTGCTGGGCACCGGGACCGGTCTGGCTCCCTACCTGAGCCTGATCCGCGACCCCGAGGTCTACGCGCGCTTCGAGCGGGTGATCCTGGTGCACGGCGTGCGCTTCATCGCCGACCTCGCCTACCAGGAATACCTCACCGAGGAACTGCCCCAGCATGAGCTCGTCGGCGAGGAGGTGCGCGAGCAGCTCTCCTACTACCCGACCGTCACGCGCGAACCCTATGTCCACAACGGCCGGATCACCGCCCTGCTCGAATCCGGCAAGCTGCAGGCCGATCTCGGGCTGCCGCCGCTGGATCCGGCCGAGGATCGCGCCATGATCTGCGGCAGCACCGATGTGCTGCGCGACCTGCGCAGCTTCTTCGCCGGGCGTGGCTTCGAGGAAGGCGCGACCAACCGGCCGGGCGATTTCGTCGTCGAGAGGGCTTTCGCCCAGTAAAGCCGCGGACGTGGCAGCCGTCCGTGCCGCTGTCGTGGTGATCGGGGCGGGCGGTTGACGTTCCAGCCCGACCCGATCAGGCTCTTCCGGATAGCCATACGCCATCGAGGAGACGAGCCATGGATTTCGCCACGCAGACGCAGACCGGCAAGGGTTCGCAGGCCGGCCCGGTCGAGACCGGACTGATGAGCGGCTGGGGCAACGAGTTCGCCACCGAGGCCCTGCCCGGCGCCCTGCCGCGCGGGCAGAATTCGCCCCAGGAGTGTCCCTACGGGCTCTACGCCGAGCAGATCTCGGGCACGGCGTTCACCGCCCCGCGCGCGGCCAATCGCCGTTCCTGGTTCTACCGGATCCGCCCGGGGGCGGTGCACGGGCCTTTCGGGCGCATCGACAACGGCGGGATCGTGAGCGACTTCGGTGGGCTCGAGACCCCGCCCGAGCGCCTGCGCTGGGATCCGCTGCCGATGCCCGACAAGCCGACCGATTTCATCGGCGGCCTGGTCACGATGGGCGGGCAGGGCGATCCGGCGCTCATGGGCGGCTGCGCGATCCATCTCTATGCGGCCAATGCCTCCATGCGCGATCGCTGGTTCTACGATGCCGATGGCGAGCTGCTCATCGTGCCCCAGCACGGGCGCCTGCGGATCGCCACCGAGATGGGCGTGCTCGATGTGGCGCCGCTGGAGGTGGCGCTGATTCCGCGCGGGGTCCGCTTCGCGGTGACGCTGCCCGACGGCGAGGCCCGCGGCTACGTCTGCGAGAACTACGGGGCGGGTTTCCGGCTGCCCGACCTCGGTCCGATCGGATCGAACGGCCTTGCCAATCCGCGCGACTGGCTGGCGCCGGTCGCCGCCTGGGAGGATCGCGAGGGCGAGTTCAGCCTGGTCGCGAAATTCCTCGGCAATCTCTGGCAGGCGCCGATCGACCATTCGCCGCTCGACGTCGTCGCCTGGCACGGCAATCTCGCGCCGATGAAGTACGACCTGCGCCGCTTCAACACGATCGGCTCGATCAGCTTCGACCATCCCGATCCGTCCATCTTCCTCGTGCTGCAGGCGCCCAGCGACACGCCCGGTGTCGACACCATCGACTTCGTGATCTTTCCGCCGCGCATCCTCGCGATGGAACATACCTTCCGGCCGCCCTGGTTCCATCGCAACGTCGCGAGCGAGTTCATGGGGCTGATCGAGGGCGCCTACGACGCCAAGGGCGCCGGCTTCAGGCCGGGTGGCTGTTCGCTGCACAACATGCACAGCGCGCACGGCCCCGATGCCGAGTCCTACGCCAGGGCCGTCGCCGTCGACACCAGCAAGCCGCAGTACATGCGCGACACGATGGCCTTCATGTTCGAGACGCGCCTGCCGATCCGCCCGACCGGGTTCGCGCTGCGCACGCCGATGCGCCAGGCCGACTACCATCAGTCCTGGCAGGGATTGCGGAAGAACTTCCGGTCCACGCCCTGAGCGCGGGGCAAGGAAGCTTCCGGTGGGGCCCGAGCCGACAGGCGCAGAGGAGACGATGACGATGATATTGGACGAGACACACGATCCGGACGCCCGCAGCTGGGTTGCCTCCGCCCAGGCCGAGGACTGCGATTTTCCCCTGCAGAACCTGCCCATGGCGGTGTTCCGGCGGGCGGGCACGAACGAGGCGTTCCGCGGCGGGATCGCGATCGGCGACCGGATCCTCGATATCGGCCGGGTGCATGGCGACGGCCATTTCAGCGCCGACGCGGCGGTGGCCGCGGCCCATGCGGCGCAGCCCGAGCTCAACGGCCTGATGGCGCTGGGGCCGCGCTACTGGAAGGCCTTGCGTCGCGCCGTGTCCGGACTCCTGCGCGAGGATGCCCCGGCGCGCGAGGCGCTCGCCGGCTGCCTGGTGGAGCAGGCCGCCGCCGAGTACCGGGTGCCGGCCCGGATCGGCGACTACACCGACATGTACGCATCGATCCATCATGCGACCAACATCGGCCGGCTGTTCCGTCCCGACAATCCGCTGATGCCCAACTTCCAGTGGCTGCCGGTGGGCTACCACGGTCGCGCGTCCTCGATCGGCGTCAGCGGCCAGGCCTTTCCCCGGCCGCGTGGCCAGACGATGGCGCCGGGCGCGAGCGCGCCGACCTTCGGCGAATGCCGCCGCCTCGACTACGAGCTGGAAGTGGGCATCTGGATCGGCACCGGCAATGCGCAGGGCGAGCCCATCGCGCTCGACGATGCCGACTCGCATGTGTTCGGGCTGTGCCTGCTCAACGACTGGTCGGCGCGCGACATCCAGGCCTGGGAGTACCAGCCGCTCGGCCCGTTCCTCGCCAAGAACTTCGCGACCACGATCTCGCCCTGGATCGTCACCCTCGATGCGCTGGCGCCGTTTCGCGCCGCCTGGACCCGGCCGGCCGATCATCCGCAGCCGCTGCCCTACCTCGAGTCGGACGCCAACCGGGCGCGGGGCGGCTTCGACCTGCAGCTGGAAGCCCTGATCGAGACAGCCGCGATGCGCGAGCGCGGTGAAGCGCCGGCGCGGCTGTCGCGCACCACCTTCGCGCATTCCTACTGGAGCGTCGCGCAGATGATCGCCCACCACACGGTGGGCGGTTGCAATCTCGCGCCCGGCGACCTGCTGGGCAGCGGCACCCAGTCCGGGCCGGCGGACGAGGGCGAGGCGGGCGCGCTGATCGAGCTGTCGGTGGGCGGCACCCGGCCGGTGAAGCTGCCCAGTGGCGAGGAACGCACCTTCCTCGCCGATGGCGACCGGGTCGTGTTCCGCGGCTGGTGCGAGCGGCCCGGTGCGGCGCGCATCGGCTTCGGCGAGTGTGCCGGGACGGTGCTGCCGGCGCGCTGATCCGGCTTCGGAATCGGGCGCATGGCGGCGTTGGGGCGCCTTGCCGTACCCACCGTACTGTCTTCGGCGCCCCGCCTTGCCCTGCGCCCGATTCCGAAGCCGGATCGTTCGTTCTGGAAGGCATGACCGCGTTGGGGGTAGCCGATGGACGCTCCCCGGAAGCGCATGCCATACTCTTTATCGCAGAACTAATGTTCTGTCTAACAGAACAAAAGAACATGAACAGGACAGATCCAGGCATATGAGCACAGCGCCGCAGGATGATCCCCGCCCGATGCTGATCGACGGCCAATGGACGAGCGTCGACGCGAACATCTTCGATTCGATCGATCCGGCCAGCGGCGAGCGCAACTACCGCATCGCCGGCGCGGGCGCCCGGCATGTCGATGACGCGGTTGCGTCGGCGCGCCAGGCGCAGGCCGATCCCGCCTGGCGCGGGATGCTGCCGCACCGGCGCGCCGCGCTGCTGATGCGCATCGCCGACGCGATGGAGGCGAACGCCGGGCCGCTTGCGGACGCCCAGCGGCGCGAGAATGGCAAGGTCGTCGCGGAGTGCCGCAGCCAGGTCGCCAGCGCGGCGGCCACCTTCCGCTACTACGCCGCCGTCTGCGAGACCCAGGGCGAGGAGATCACCCCCGCCCGGGGCGCCTATCTCTCGATGGCGATCCACGAGCCCCACGGCGTGGTTGCCGCGATCACGCCGTGGAACTCGCCGCTCACGATGGAGGCGCAGAAGGTCGCGCCGGCGCTGGCGGCCGGCAACGCCGTGATCCTGAAGCCTTCCGAAGTCACGCCGACTCCCGCGCTCGAGCTGGGCCGGATCGCGCTCGAAGCCGGCCTCGCGCCCGGCCTGCTCAACGTGCTGCCCGGCTTCGGCGCCGAGGTCGGCGGGCCGCTGGTCGCGCATCCCGGCGTCGACATGGTCTCGTTCACCGGCGGCACCGCCAGCGGCCGGCGGATCGCCGAGGTCGCGGCGCGCAAGCTGATGCCGGTCGCGCTCGAGCTCGGCGGCAAGTCGCCGCACATCGTGTTCACCGACGCCGATCTCGATGCGGCGGCCGACGCGATCATCGGCGGCATCTTCGAAGGCAGCGGCCAGTCCTGCGTGGCCGGTTCGCGCCTGTTCGTCCAGCGCCCGATCCATGACGCCTTCGTGGAGCGCATCGTCGAGCGCGCGCGCGCGCTGCGGGTCGACCTGCCCGATGCGCCGGGCGCGCAGATGGGGCCGATCGCTTCCTTCGGCCATCGCGAACGCATCGAGGCGATGGTCGACAGCGCCCGCGCGCGCGGTGTCGAAGTGCTCTGCGGCGGCGAACGTCCGGGCGACGCGCGCCTTGCGGGCGGCGCCTTCTACCGGCCCACCGTGCTCGCGCCCACCGATCCGGGCGATCCCATCGTGCGCGATGAGATCTTCGGGCCGGTGCTGTGCGCGCTGCCCTTCGAGGACGAGGCCGATCTCGTCGCGCAGGCCAACGACAGCGTCTATGGCCTGGCCGCCGGCGTCTGGACGCGCGATTTCGCCCGGGCCTGGCGCATCGCGCGCGCACTGGCCGCCGGCACGGTCTGGATCAATACCTACAAGCAGCTGTCGATCTCGACGCCGTTCGGCGGCTTCAAGGACAGCGGCCTCGGACGCGAGAAGGGGATCGGCGGCATGCGCCTGTACCAGCAGGCCAAGTCGATCTACATCGCGACGCATTGAACCTACTTCGGAGGACGACAGGATGGCGGCGGAAACGACGCAACTCGGCTTCATCGGACTCGGCGTCATGGGCGAGCCGATGTGCCGCAACCTGGTGCAGAAGTCCGGCGCCCGGGTCATGGCCTACGACCGCGACCCGGCGCCGCTCGAGCGCATCCGCGAGCATGGCGCCCAGGTGTGCGCGCAACTGCGCGAGGCGGTCGAAGGCTCGAGCGTGGTGTTCCTCTCGCTGCCCTCGGGCGAAGTGGTGCGCGAGCTCGTGCTCGTCGAGGGCGGCCTGCTCGACTGCGCGAGCCGCGGCCAGGTCATCATCGATACCAGCACCTCGCCGGTCGGCTCGACCCGCGAGCTCGCCGAGCGCTTCGGCGAGCGCGGCGTGACCTTCATCGATGCTCCGGTCGCCCGTACCCGCGCCGCGGCCGAGGCCGGCGCGCTGTCGGTGATGGTCGGCGCGCAGGCCGAGGTGTTCGAGCAGGTGCGGCCGTACATCGCGACCTTCGCCACCGACATCAGCCTCTGCGGCCCTGTCGGTTGCGGCCAGGTCGTCAAGATCATGAACAACATGGTGCTCTTCGAGACCGTCATGGCGCTGTCCGAGGCCAGGGCGATCGGCGAACGCGCCGGCGTGCCGCCGGAGCTGCTGTTCGAGGTCCTGTCCAAGGGCTCGGCCGACAGCTTCGCATTGCGCAACCACGGAATGAAGGCGATCGTCCCCGACGAGTTCCCGCTGCGCGCGTTCTCCACCGCCTATGCCCGCAAGGACCTGCGTTATGCGCGCGAGCTCGCCGCCCAGACCGGGGTCGATGCCCGCGGCGCCGAAACGGTCGACGGCTGGTTCGGCGAGGCGATCGAGGCGGGCGAGGGCGACAACTACTTCCCGGTGATCGCGCGGCGCATCGGGGCAAGGCCGGGCGGTTCACAGTAGACTCGCAGCGATGCCACGGAGGAGACGATGACCTTGCCGGACAAGCAAAGCGCCGATCGACGGGACGGCGTCTGGGAAGCCTACGCGATCCGCTACGCCCGCCTCGAGGAGCGGCGCCGCGTCGACAACTTCGTGCCGGTCGACCCGCACGACGGCCCGATGCCGATGGACTACTTCGTCTGGCTGCTGCGCCAGGGCGAGCGGACGATCCTCGTCGATACCGGCTTCGGCGCCGAGGCCGCCAGCGCCCGCGGCCGCAAGCTGCTGCGCTGCCCGATCGACGCATTGCGGGCGCTCGATGTCGATCCCGCCACGATCGACGATGTGGTCATCACCCATCTCCACTACGATCACGCCGGCAATCTCGACAAGCTGCCGAACGCGCGCTTCCACATCCAGGCCGACGAGGTCTCGTACGCCACCGGCCCCTGCATGTGCCATCCCGCGATCCGGCATGCCTATCGTGTCGAGGACGTGGTCGAGCTGGTGCGCAAGGTGTATGCGGACCGGGTCGTGTTCTACCAGGGCGACGCGAACCTCGCCGACGGCATCGACCTGATCGCGATCGGCGGGCATACCATGGGCCTGCAGTCGCTGCGGGTGCGCACCGCCCGCGGTACCGTGATCCTTGCGTCGGATGCCAGCCACTACTACGAGAACATCCTCGGCGGGCGGCCCTTCCCGATCGTGCACGATGTCGCGAGGATGCTCGACGGCCACCGCCGCCTGCTCGCCGAAGCCGGCGACCCGAAGTTCCTCGTGCCTGGCCACGACCCCCTGGTGCTCGAGCGCTATCCGCACCTGCCCGGCGACGAGATCGGCATCGCCATCCTGCACGAATCGCCGTCGGCCTGAGCCGGGTTCGCCCGGCGTTGCGCATCCGATCCCCTGTCCACGCCGCGCCTTCTCGCGTACGCTGGCGGCGTCGACTCGTCGCCCGTTCGTGGTGACCTCGACTGGCCGGCAGCGACTCCCGTCGCGTCGGCCGATCCCGACAACAAGCCGATCGGAATCGATCGATCAAGGAGAGACGCATGATGAAGCGCATCATCGCCGGGATGTTCACGGTCATCGGCATCGCGCTGGCTGGTTCGGCCATCGCCCAGGAAACCTGGTTTCCCTCGAAATGGGGTGCGGATGACGAACTGGGCGCCGCCAACTACCTGTCCCCCGACAAGGTTCTCGCCGCGTCGAAGCTCGTCACCACCGGCAAGACCTATCCGCTGGGCATCACCGTCAATCGCCTGACGCCGGCCTTCCCGCCGCGGCGCTGCGACATCTACATCGTCCAGCCGGGCCAGGTCGGCTCGGCCGACGGGCTCGGCCCGACCTCCACGACCTACAACGACGACATCCTCAACTGCTGGATCGGCATCGGTTCGCAGATCGACGGCCTCGGTCACATCGGCATCGGGAATACCTACTACAACGGTTTCAAGTGGGCCGACATCGCCCCCATCACCGGTCTGACGAAGCTCGGCGTCCACAACATTCCGCCGATCGTCACCCGTGGCGTGGTGCTCGACATCGCCGGCCATCTCGGCGTGCCGATGCTCACCGAAGGCCAGGCGATCAACCAGGCCGAGATCGAAGGCGCTGCCGCGAAGCAGGGCGTCGAGATCCGCGAGGGTGACGTGGTCCTGCTGCATACCGGCTGGATGAGCATCCTCGATTCCGATCCCGAGCGTTTCGGCAAGGCCGAGCCTGGCCTGGGCGTGGGCGGCGCGAAATACCTGGTCGGCAAGGGCGTGGTCGCCGTCGGTGCGGATACCTGGGGCGTCGAAGCGGTGCCGTTCGAGCAGGGCGAGGGCATCTTCGGGGTCCACCAGGAACTCCTGACTCGCAGCGGCACCTACATCCTCGAGAACATGAACACCGCCGACCTCGTCGCCGACGAGGCCTGGGAGTTCCTGTTCGTTCTCGGCCAGCCGCGCTACGAGGGCGCGGTGCAGGCCATGGTCAATCCGGTGGCGATCCGCTGACAGCGGTCCTGCATTCGATCTCACCCGATCGAATGCGAGCCCGTACGAGCACCCATGCGCCGGCCATGCCATGAAGTGGGCATGGCCGGTGTCCCCTGCATGCCACAATCCGGCCTTGCCGCCGGTAGGCCGAATGGCGCCGTTCGTGCCGAACCCGTTGCCGGCGTGGCTTTGCCGGCAAATGATGGGGCATAAAGTAAAAAGCGTAACGAATCGTTCATGGGATAGCGCTTTACGCGTGCTCGATTCGCCGCGACAATACGCCCGGAAATCAGCCAGGCCACACAACGGAGATTCCCGTGAAATTGTCGTTCAAGATCCTCGCCGTAACGATCGGCCTGGCAGGTGCAGCAGGTGCCGTACAGGCCAGCGGCCTGACCATGACCAAGGGGCTCTACAAGTGCGAGCTCAACCGGCAGGTCAATGTCACCGAGGTGGCTCCCGACCGCTCGACCGCAACCATCCAGTGGGGCAAGCGCGGCTATGTCCTGCGTGCGGTGCCCGCCCGCACCGGTGCGCTTCGCTACGAGGACGTCGAGTCGGGCCTGACCTGGCTGGTGATCGTCGGCAAGTCGATGCTGCTCGACACCAAGAACGGCAAGCAGCTCGCCAACGAATGCAAGGTTTGATCTCATAAGAAAGAACGATGGCGCCGCCGGCTCCTCCCGGCAGGCGCACGGAACGATCAATCTCCCGAGCCGCGGTGAATGTCGCGGCTCTTTTTTCGCGTGCTGGCGTGGTCCGGCCGCAATGCCGGGGCTGGTGCGGACGCACCCGGTCGCCGGTCCGCTGCTAGGATGGCGGCTGCCTCTTGTCCAGGAGCTTCCATGGCACGCACCCTGCTCGTGATCGACATCCAGAACGACTATTTCCCCGGCGGTGTGCTGCCGCTGTGGCAGGCCGATGAAACCGAGGCGGGTATTGTTTCGGCGATCGGCAAGGCGCGCGCGGCCGGCGACAAGGTCGTCCTCGTGCAGCACGTCTCGAAGGCGAAGGCCGGCCTGTTCGCGCCCGATGGCCCCGGCGTCGCGATCCGCCCCGCCGTTCTCGAAGCCGCCGGCGATGCGCCGGTCGTGACCAAGCACAATGCGGACGCTTTCCAGGACACCGACCTCATGGAGCACCTGAAGGGCACCGACGAGCTGCTGGTCTGCGGGATGATGACCCAGAACTGCGTCGCCTTCACCGCCATGTCACGGGATGCCGATGCGTTCCGGGTGCGGGTGATCGGCGATCTCTGCAGCGCGCCGATCGAGGTCGTCCACAAGATTGCGCTGAACGCGCTGGGTTCGAAGAAGCCGGTCGTCGACGCCGCAAGCGCCTGGAGCTGAGCGGTTCCCGGAATCTGCGGCGAGCCGGCCTCGATGCCGGCCTCCGATGAACCGTCGCGGTGATGCATGGGGCTGGCCGAGGATGGTGAGGGGGCGAGATGCAGAAAACCTACAGGGCCATGCAGGTGGCCCGGCCCGGCTTCCTGGAACTGGTGGAGCGCGATACGCCGCAACCCGCTGACGGCGAAGTGCTGATCCGGGTGGAAGCCTATCGCCGGCTGCGCTCCGGTGATGTCAGGTTCCGCATGGTGCTCGGTGTCGATGCGCGCCACTGAGCGATTCCTCCCCTCCGCGCGAGGGGCTCGCCAATCATTCCGACAGACATGACAGAAAACAGCCGTACCGCTTCGATGGGCGATGCCCCTGCCTTGCTGCCCAGGGGCGTGCAGACCGGCAACATCTGGCGGCTGTCCATTGCCCAGGCGCTGGCCGGCGCGAACGCCGTCGTCGTCTATGCCACCGGATCCATCGTCGGGAACACCCTGGCCCCGTCACCCGTGCTCGCGACGCTGCCGATCTCGATCTTCGTGGTGGGCATGGCGGCGTGCATCCTGCCCGTGGGCGCGATCGCGCGACGGCATGGCCGGCTCGCTTCCTTCCTGGCGGGCACCGGGGCCGGCGTGCTGGCCGGGCTGCTGGCCATGCTTGCCGTCATCCTGGGCTCGTTCTGGCTGTTCTGCGTCGGAACCTTCTTCGGCGGCGCCTACGCGGCCGTGGTGCTGTCGTTCCGCTTCGCCGCGGCCGACGGGGTGGAGCCCGGCAGGCGCGCGCGCGCCCTGTCGCTCGTCATGGCGGGGGGCGTGGCAGCGGGGATCGTGGGGCCGCAGCTGGTCACCTGGACGATGGAACTCTGGCCGCCGTACCTGTTCGCCGCCACCTACCTGATGCAGGCGGCGGTCGCCGCGGTCTCGGCATTCATCCTGCTGGGCGTGCGCCTGCCCGGGCCGACCGCGGAGGAGATAGCCGGCGGGCGACCGCTGGCGGAAATCGTGCGCCAGCCGCGCTTCGTCGCCGCCGTGATCTGCGGCTCGGTTTCCTACATGCTCATGAACTTCCTCATGACGGCCGCGCCGCTGGCGATGCACTTGTGCGGCCATCCCCAGGAGGCGGCCAACCTCGGTCTGCAGTGGCATGTCATCGCCATGTATGCGCCGAGCTTCTTCACCGGCAGCCTGATCGCGCGCTTCGGCGCGGGCCGCATGGCGACGGCGGGCCTCGTCCTGACCGGCCTGTCCGCCGCCGTCGGCCTGATGGGCCTCGAGGTCGCGCATTTCTGGTGGTCGCTGATCCTGCTCGGGGTGGGCTGGAACTTCGGCTTTCTCGGCGCCTCCGCCCTGGTGCTGGAGTGCCACCGACCCGAGGAGAAGACGCGCGTGCAGTCGCTCAACGACTTCATCGTCTTCGGCCTGATGGCGCTGGGCTCCTTTGCGTCGGGCGGCCTGCTGGCGGCCTATGACTGGAACATGGTGCTGTGGGTGTCCTTCGTGCCGCTGGCGCTGTCCGCGGTGGCGCTGGCGCTGGCGATGAGGCGCTCCGCGCAGGCCGGCTGAAGTGAACGGCGCGCCGCCGGCTACCCGGCGACCGGCGCCGGCTCGTGGCCGCTCAGCTCCCAGATGCGCCAGTCCTCCTCGAGCCTCGTGCGGCCGCGGTCGTCGGGCACGTAGTACCAGCCCCGCCATTCGCGTCGCACCCAGCGCGCGAGAGCCGGCGCGTACCAGGCGAGATCATGTCGACTGGAATCGAGCCGGACGAAGTCGGGATGGCGGAAGTGGATCCGGCGCTCGACCAGCAGGCATTCGAATTCACCGGCCGGCACCCGGATCGCATGCAGCGGGCCGACCCGGCGATGGTCGGCCCATTCGTAGCGGCCGCTGTCGCCGGCGACCCGGTAATGGGTCCGCACGAAGCTGACCGCCCCGGTGGCGGGCGGCACCGGTAGCCAGGGCAAGGGGTTCTCGAAGCGTATCCCGGGCGGTCCGTAGGCCGGGTCCTGCAGGAGATGCCCCTGCGCATCGACGATCTCGGCGCCGAGCAGCGCGCCTTCGGGCGTGCGCCATTCATGGATCCTGCGGCCCAGTTCCTCGCGCACATCGACGACGATCGCGCCCCGTCCGACGTCGTTGTAGCCATTGCGGGTGGCGTAATGCCAGCGTTCGCCGGGGCGGGGCGGCCGCTCGGCCACGGCCCCCGCCGGCAGGGGCGTGCCGGGCCGGGTGGCGGGCACCGCGCAGGCCGCCGGCAGGGCCAGCGAAGCGAGCAGCAGGCGGCGGCGAAGCTTGTCGGTCATGGTGGGCCTCCCGGGTTGCGGCGATGGCCTCGCGCCGCACCGACGGGACGTGCCTGCCGGGATGCCCGGGCCGCTATTGCGGCATCGGCATGGGGCGTCCGTCGAGGGCCGTGATCAGGCCGCGGATCATGCGATACAGATACCAGAGTATCGGAACCACCATCAGGAAGGAAAGAACGCCGAAGCTGACCAGTGTCGGGATGCCGGCGATGACGAGCCAGAACAGCGTCCACCAGCAGGTCCGGATCATCCAGTTCATGTGGCTGTGCCAGATCGTGCCGCGGGCATCGTCACGCTTCACGTAGTTGATGATGAGCGCAATGATGGTGAGCAGCATCATCGAGACGATCGGGCTTGCGATATGCAGGCCGTAGTCGAGCAGGGTGATCTTGCGCAGGCCCCGTTCCCCGGGGGGCGTGACAATCTCGACATCTGCCATGGGCGTTTCTCCAGTCAGTGGCGCCGTTCCCGTTCCCGTTTCCGGCGCACGGCGTGCGCAGTCGGGTATCTGGGGACGATTCCGCGGAAAGCAAGGGCCGGCAATCGTTGCGATTGCCGGCCCCACGGTACGACCCCGGCGGCTGCGCCTACTCGACCGCCTTCACCATGTCCTCGACCACCTTCTTGGCATCGCCGAAGACCATCATGGTCTTGTCCATGTAGAAGAGCTCGTTGTCGAGGCCGGCATAGCCCGACGCCATCGAGCGCTTGTTGACGATGACCTGCCCCGCCTTGAACACCTCCAGGATGGGCATGCCGGCGATCGGCGACTTCGGGTCCTTGGCGGCGGGGTTGACCACGTCGTTGGCGCCCAGCACCAGCACGATGTCGGTTTCGGAAAAGTCGGGGTTGATGTCGTCCATCTCGAAGACCTGGTCGTAGGGGACCTCGGCCTCGGCGAGCAGCACGTTCATGTGCCCCGGCATCCGGCCGGCCACGGGATGGATCGCGTAGCGCACCTGGATCCCGCGGTCGATCAGCTTGTCGGTGAGCTCCTTGAGGGGATGCTGGGCGCGGGCGACCGCGAGGCCGTAGCCGGGCACGATCACCACGCTGTCGGCATTGGCCATCAGGAAGGCCGCATCGTCGGCCGAGCCGCTGCGAACCGGCCGCTGTTCACCGCCCCCGGGGCCGGCCACGCTGGTCTCGCCGCCGAAGCCGCCGAGAATCACGTTGAAGAACGAGCGGTTCATCGCCCGGCACATAATGTAGGACAGGATGGCGCCCGAAGAACCCACCAGGCTGCCGGCGATGATCAGCATCGCGTTGTTGAGCGAGAAGCCGATGCCGGCGGCCGCCCAGCCCGAGTAGCTGTTGAGCATCGAGACCACCACCGGCATGTCGGCCCCGCCGATCGGGATGATGATCAGCACGCCCAGCACGAAGGCGATCGCGAGCATCAGCAGGAAGGGAGTCCAGGTTTCGGTGACCGAGAACCAGATGCCGAAGGCGATCATCGCGATCGCCAGCCCGAGGTTGAGCATGTGCTGGCCGCCGAAGACCACCGGCGCGCCCTGGAAGAGCCGGAACTTGTACTTGCCCGAGAGCTTGCCGAAGGCGATCACCGATCCGGAGAAGGTGATCGCGCCGACGAAGGCTCCGATGAAGAGCTCGATCCGGTTGCCGATCGGGATGGGTTCGCCGACAGCCACGATGTTGAAGGCCTCGGGCTCGGCAACCACCGCGATCGCGATGAACACCGCCGCCATGCCGATCATGGAGTGCATGAAGGCGACCAGCTCGGGCATCTTGGTCATCTCGACGCGCCGGGCCATGATGGTGCCGATCGTGCCGCCCACCACCAGTCCGACCAGTACATAGCCCATGCCGGCGGTCGCGATGTCGGGGCGCAGCTTGTAGATCAGCGCGACGGTGGTCAGGATGGCGATGCCCATGCCGACCATGCCGAAGGTGTTGCCCAGTCGTGAGGTGGTCGGATGCGAGAGGCCCTTCAACGCCTGGATGAAGCACACCGAGGCGACGAGATACAGCATCACGACAAGATTCATGCTCATTGGTATAGCTCCGTTGCTGGCGGGGTCCGCACCCGATCAACCTGCCTTGGGCAGGGAAGCGGGTGCCGTCTTGCCGCCTTTCGCGGGCGATTTCTTCTTGAACATCTCGAGCATCCGGCGGGTGACGAGAAAGCCGCCGAAGACGTTGACCGCGGCCAGCGCGACGGCGAGCACGCCCATCGTCTTGCCCAGGCCCGAGTCGGTCAGCGCCGCTGCCAGCATGGCGCCGACGATGACGATCGCCGAGATGGCATTGGTCACCGCCATCAGGGGCGTGTGCAGCGCCGGCGTGACGTTCCACACGACGTGGTAGCCGACGTAGATCGCCAGCACGAAGATGATCAGGTTGATGATCGTGGGACTGATGGCTTCCATGATTCCGGTTCCGATGGGCTCAGGTGTGGGGCTAGCTTTCGCGCAGGACCTTGCCGTCGCGGGCGACGAGACAGGCCTGGACGATGTCGTCCTCGGGGTCGATCGTGAAGGCGCCTTCCTTGTCGACCACCAGCTTCAGGAAGTCGAGGACGTTGCGCGCATAGAGCGCGGAGGAGTCCGCCGGCACGGTTGCCGGCAGGTTGGGGATGCCGATGATCGTGACGTGATGGGCGACCACGATGCGGTCGACCTCCGACAGCGCGCAGTTGCCGCCGCGCTCGACCGCCATGTCGAGGATGACCGAGCCCGGCTTCATGCTCGCGACCATGTCCGCGCTGACGAGTTTCGGTGCGGGCCGGCCCGGGATGAGCGCGGTGCTGATGACGATGTCGGACTGGCGCAGGCGCTCGGCCACGGCCTTCGCCTGGCGCTCCATCCAGCTGGCCGGCATCGGGCGGGCGTAGCCGCCGACGCCTTCCGCGGCCTCGCGCTCTTCCTCGGTCTCGAAGGGCACGTCGACGAACTTGGCGCCGAGCGATTCGATCTGCTCCTTGACCGCGGGCCGCACGTCGGAGGCCTCGACCACCGCCCCGAGACGCTTGGCGGTGGCGATCGCCTGCAGTCCGGCGACGCCGGCGCCGAGCACCAGCACGCGGGCGGCCTTGATCGTGCCGGCGGCGGTCATCATCATCGGCAGCATGCGTCCGTACTGGGTGGCGGCGAGCAGCACCGCCTTGTAGCCGGCAATGTTGGCCTGGCTCGAGAGCACGTCCATGCTCTGGGCACGGGTGGTGCGCGGCGCCGCCTCGAGGGCGAAGGCCGTCAGCCCGGAGGCGGCGAGTGCTGCGAGACCGTCCTTGTCGAAGGGATCGAGCATGCCCACCAGCACGGTGCCCGGCGCCATCGCGGCCAGCCGGGCGCTTTCCGGGGTGCGCACGCACAGCACGATTTCCGAGCCCAGCGCGCCGGCGGCATCGCCAATGACCGCGCCGGCCTCGGCATAGGCTTCATCGGTCTGGCTGGCGCGCGTGCCGGCGCCCGCTTCGACGATGACCGAATGGCCGGCGGCGACATACTTCTTGACGGTTTCGGCAGTCGCGGCAACGCGCGTCTCGCCGGCCCGGGTTTCGGCCGGAATGCCGATTCGCATGGTTTCTCCTCGTTCGATGACGATGGCCCCCACGGCCACCGGCATGAATGTACCCTGTGATACCCGCCGCCGGAATACCTGCAGGCGCTTCGCGCCGGGGGCGTCGCGAACCGCACCGGGCGGTTCTTGTAGAATGCGAAAGTTTAGCAGTTGCGCCCTGCCCGATGCAGGGTGTCGGTGTGCATGCCTGGTTCCGAATTGCTCGAACGCGCGCGCCTGTCCCCCGCGCCGCGGCCGGGTGCCCGCGTCGTGGTGGGCCTGTCGGGGGGAGTGGATTCCTCGGTGGCGGCCTGGCTGCTGCGCCAGCAGGGCTACGAGGTCGTCGGCCTGTTCATGAAGAACTGGGAAGACGATGACGACGACGAATACTGCTCGACCCGCCAGGACTGGATCGATGCGGCCAGCGTCGCAGACCGCATCGGGATCGACATCGAGGCGGTCAACTTCGCCGCCGAGTACCGCGAACGGGTCTTCGCCGAGTTCCTGCGGGAGTACTCGGCCGGGCGCACGCCCAATCCGGACGTGCTCTGCAATGCTGAGATCAAGTTCCGGGCCTTTCTCGACCATGCCGTCGAACTCGGTGCCGAGCATATCGCGACGGGCCACTATGCCCGGATCCGGGCCGGCGACGACGGTTTCGAACTGTTGCGCGGACTCGACGCCGGCAAGGACCAGAGCTACTTCCTGCACCGGCTGACCCAGGCCCAGCTCGCCCGGACGATGTTCCCGCTGGGCCACCTGCGCAAGGCCGAGGTCCGTGAGATTGCCGCCGGGCTCGGCCTGTCGAATGCGGCCAAGAAGGACTCCACCGGCATCTGCTTCATCGGCGAGCGGCCCTTCAGGGAGTTCCTCAATCGCTATCTCCCGACCCGGCCCGGGCCGATCGTCGATGATTCCGGCCGCGACATCGGCGAACATGTCGGGCTCGCCTTCTACACGATCGGGCAGCGCAAGGGCATCGGCATCGGGGGGGCGGCCCACGGGGACGGTCGTCCCTGGTATGTGGCGCGCAAGGAGATGGCGAGCAATACTCTCGTCGTCGTCCAGGGGCACGACCATCCGCTCCTGATGTCGAAGACCCTGGTGGCGATCGATCCCAGCTGGATCGCCGGCCGCGCGCCGCGCGACGACGGCGGGCTGGGCGCGAAGACCCGTTATCGACAGTCCGATGCCGCCTGCCGCCTGCGGTGCGGGGGCAGCGGTTTCGAACTCGATTTCGACGAGGCGCAGTGGGCGGTGACGCCGGGCCAGAGCGCGGTGCTCTACCGGGGCGAGGTCTGCCTCGGCGGCGGGATCATCAGCTCCGCGGGCCCGAATTCGGGCGCATGACGGCATCGGGGCCCGATGCGCATCCTTTCCCTGGAGTGGCCGCGGCCATGCAAATGCTCTCCCTGATCCGCTACTCGAGCTTCGTGCTCGCCGTCTTCTTCGCCATCGTCCTGGGCGGACTGTTCCTTGTCGGCAGCATTGGCTGGGGCTGGCCACTGTTGGCCGTGGCGCTGGCGGTGCTCGGCGTCTACGACCTGATCCAGCGCCGTCACTCGGTCCTGCGCAACTACCCGATCATCGGCCACCTGCGCTTCCTGTTCGAGTTCATCCGCCCGGAGCTGCGCCAGTACTTCTTCGAATCCGATACCGATTCGATCCCGTTCTCGCGCCAGCAGCGGGCGATCGTCTACCAGCGGGCCAAGCAGGAAATCGACTCGCGCGCCTTCGGCACCCAGTTCGATGTCTACGAGTCCGGCTATGAATGGCTGAATCATTCGGCGTCGCCCGTGAAGGTGGAGTCGCACGACTTCCGGGTGCCGGTGGGCGCGGTCGCGCAGGCCAGCGAATCTGCGACGTCCTGCACCCGTCCCTATTCGGCGTCGGTGTTCAACATCTCCGCGATGAGCTTCGGCTCGCTGTCGGCCAACGCGATCCGTGCCCTGAACCGCGGCGCCATGCTCGGGCATTTCGCCCACGACACCGGCGAGGGCTCGATCTCGCGCTACCACCGCGAGTTCGGCGGGGACCTCATCTGGGAGATCGGCAGCGGCTATTTCGGCTGCCGCGACGCCGACGGCCGCTTCGACGAGGAACGCTTCATCGCCAACGCGACGCTCGACCAGGTGAAGATGATCGAGATCAAGCTCTCGCAGGGCGCCAAGCCCGGTCATGGCGGCATGCTGCCCGGGGCCAAGGTCACCGAGGAGATCGCCGAGGCCCGCGGGGTGGCCGCCTGGTCGGACTGCATCTCGCCCGCGGGCCATTCGGCCTTCTCGACGCCGATCGAGCTGCTGCAGTTCATCGACCGGCTGCGCCGGCTCTCGGGCGGCAAGCCGGTCGGCTTCAAGTTCGCCCTCGGCCATCCCTGGGAATGGTTCGGGATCGCCAAGGCCATGGTCGCCACCGGCATCACGCCGGACTTCATCGTGGTCGACGGCAAGGAGGGCGGCACCGGGGCCGCGCCGGCCGAGTTCATCGACCGCATCGGCACCCCGATGCGCGACGCGCTGGTGCTGGTCCACAACACCCTGGTCGGGCTCAACCTGCGCCACCGCATCCGGATCGGGGCCGCCGGCAAGATCGTCAGCGCCTTCGACATGGCGCGCGCCATGGCGCTGGGCGCCGACTGGTGCAACAGCGGGCGCGGCTTCATGTTCGCGGTCGGCTGCATCCAGGCACAGGTCTGCCACACCGGCAAGTGCCCGACCGGGGTCACCACCCAGGATCCGCAGCGCCAGAAGGCGCTCGATCCCGACGACAAGTCGGTCCGGGTGCTCAACTTCCATCGCAACACCCTGAAGTCGCTCGCCGAGCTGGTGGCCGCCGCGGGCCTGAGCCATCCCTCGCAGCTCGAGCCGATGCACATCGTCCAGCGTCGCACCCGCGGCGAGGTGCATTCCTACGCCACCGTCTATCCGCGGCTGCAGCCGGGCGAACTGCTCGACTCCGAGGCCGAGCCGGCGGTGTACCGGGTGTTCTGGTCCATGGCCCGCCCCGACAGTTTCCGTCCCGTTGCATAAAATGGCAGAAATGGGGTCAGACACGATTTCCTTCAAGGAAATCGTGTCTGACCCCATTTCTGGTGTCTGACCCCATTTCATGCTTGCCTGCTAGCATTCGCCCATCACCGCATTCCCGATACCGATGACCGCCGCCACCGCCCAGTCCTTCGAGCTCAACGCACTGTCGCCGCTGGACGGCCGCTATGCCGGCAAGGTCGCGGCCCTGCGCGGGATCGCCTCCGAGGCGGCCTTCATGCGCGAGCGCACCCGCGTCGAGGTGGAATGGCTGATCGCCCTGTCCGATGCCGGCATCGCCGGTTTCGCGCCGATCTCGCCGGCCGGGCGAGCCACGCTGCGGGCGGTGGTCGAGCGCTTCGGCGATGCCGAGGCGGCCCGCATCAAGGCGATCGAGCGGGTCACCAACCACGACGTCAAGGCGGTGGAGTACTTCCTGCGCGAAACCGTCGCCGCCCATCCGGAACTGGCGTCGGCAAGCGAGTTCATCCATTTCGCCTGCACCTCCGAGGACATCAACAACACCTCGCATGCGCTCATGCTGCGCGCCGCCCGCGACGAGGTCGTGCTGCCGGCGCTCGCCGCGCTCGCCGCGCGCCTGCGCGCGCTCGCGCACGAGCATGCGGGCCTGCCCATGCTTTCGCGCACCCATGGCCAGACCGCTTCGCCCACCACCCTGGGCAAGGAGATGGCCAATGTGCTGCTACGGCTCGAGCGCGCCGCCGAAGGCGTCGCGGCCGTGCGCATCCGCGCCAAGCTCAATGGCGCGGTCGGCAACTACAACGCGCACATCGCGGCCTGCCCGGAGATCGACTGGGAGGCCTTCTCGCGCGGGGTGGTCGAGTCGCTCGGGCTCGAGTTCAATCCGTACACGATCCAGATCGAGCCCCACGACTACATGGCCGAGCTCTTCGATGCCCTGGCCCGGGTCAACACCATCCTGATCGACTTCGATCGTGATGCCTGGGGCTACATCTCGCTCGGCTACTTCCGCCAGCGCCTGAAGGAGGGCGAGATCGGCTCCTCGACCATGCCGCACAAGGTCAACCCGATCGATTTCGAGAATTCCGAAGGCAATCTCGGGCTGGCCAATGCGCTGCTCGGCCACCTGTCGACGAAGCTGCCGATCTCGCGCTGGCAGCGCGACCTGACCGATTCGACGGTGCTGCGCAACATCGGCGTTGCGCTCGGCTATTCATTGCTCGGCTACGACAGCGCCCTGCGCGGCATCGACAAGCTGGAAGTCGACCGGGAACGCCTCGCCGAGGATCTCGATGCGGCCTGGGAGGTGCTCGCCGAGCCGATCCAGACGGTGATGCGCCTGCACGGCGTGCCCGAGGCCTACGAGAAGCTCAAGGAGCTGACGCGAGGCAAGGCGATCGGGCCGGAGGAGATCGCCCGTTTCGTCGATTCGCTCGACATTCCCGAGGAGGCGCGCAGCCGGCTGCGCAGCCTCACGCCCGCCAGCTACATCGGTCGCGCCGCCGAGCTCGCCGCCCGCGCCTGAGCCACCGCGGATTCGCCCGCGCCACAGCGAGGAAACCCGGCCATGAGTGTCGATCCGCCCGGGCGCTACGACGTCGTGGCCATCGCCCTGCACTGGCTGGTCGCGGCGCTGGTGCTGATCGGCTTCGCGATGGGCCTGCTGATGGTCGACCTGAGCCTGTCGCCGCGCCAGCTGCAGGTCGTCTCCTGGCACAAATCGATCGGGGTGACGGTGTTCTTCCTGGCCTGGATCCGGATCGCCTGGCGCTTGTGCCGGCCGGCGCCCGCGCTGCTGCCGATGCCGCCCTGGCAGCGCCGGGCGGCGCGGCTCGGCCATTTCGGCCTCTACGTCCTGCTGGTCGCGATTCCGCTGTCGGGCTGGCTGTACAGCTCGGCTTCCGGCGTGCCCACGGTATGGCTCGGCCTGGTGCCCTTGCCCGATCTCGTCGCCCCCGACGGGGCGCTCGAGGAGACGCTGGTCCAGGCCCACCTGTGGCTCAACTGGAGCCTCGCCGCGCTCGTCATGATCCATGTCGCGGCCGCCCTCAAGCATCATCTGGTCGATCGCGACGCCACTCTCCTGCGCATGCTGCCGAATCGGCGCCGACAGCAATGACCACGCTCGAGCAATGGTAGTCTGCCGACTGCGGCCGCGGGACGGTCGCGACTGGACCGGATGCCGGATTGTCGGGTGGCATCGAACGAAAACTCTATCGGGAGTTCATGATGAAGCTCAGTTCCTGGATCGTGGCCGCGGCGACCGCCGCCGGCGTGATGATGTCGGCGCCCGCCGTTGCGCAGTTCGAGAAGGCCGAGGATGCGGTCAAGTACCGGCAATCGGCCTTCACCCTGATGGGCGCGCATTTCGGCCGCATCGGCGCCGTCGTCAAGGGTGAGGCGCCTTACAGTCCAGCGGTCGCGGCCGACGCGAAGGTCGTCGAGACGATCTCGCACCTGCCGTTCGCGGGCTTCGGTGAAGGCACCGAGGGCGACGATACCGGCGCCCGTCCCGAGATCTGGCAGGACCGGGCCAAGTTCGACAAGGCGGCCGAGAACATGCAGGCGGCGGTCGCCGAGCTTGCGAAGGTCGCCGCCTCCGGCGACGAAGGCGCGCTCAGGGGCGCCTTCGGCGCGGCCGGCAAGTCGTGCAAGGATTGCCACGACGACTTCCGCCGCAGAAGGTAGGCGGATGGGCCGCGGCACGCCGGCAGGCGTTGCTGCGGCCGCGCAAGCCCGTCCGTCCGGCGCGCATCGCGCGCCGGGCTAGCGCACCAGCAACCAGACAGCGAACGCGATGACCGCCAGGATGCCCAGGGCGGCGAGCCGCAGCCTGGCGTCGTCGCGGCTCGAGGCGGTGCCCGCCGGCGCCTGGGGGTCGCGACCGGTGATCATCGCCGCGACCAGCTTGCGACCGCGGACCAGCCGGTACCAGGCGATCGCGACGACATGCAGCCCGATCAGGCCCAGCAGGAAGGGCTCGTTGTCGAGGTGCAGGCCGGTCAGGTAGTCGCTGGTGCGCTTGCTCACCTGCGAGGCGAGCGGACCTTCGCTGGCGATGTCGTCATTGGCGAACAGGCCGAGAACGGCCTGGGCCCCGACGAGCAGGAGCATCGCGAAGACCGATAGCGCGCCGAGCGGATTGTGGCCGGGGCCGGCCGGTGAGCCGGGCGCGCCGCGCAGGTAGGCGAGAAACTGCCGCGGACCGAACACGAAGCTGCGGAACCGGGCGTAGCGCCCGCCGACGAAGCCCCAGATGATGCGAAAGGCGATCAGCGCGAGGATCGCGTAGCCGGCGCGAAAGTGCCAGTCGATCCAGAGTCCGCCCGCCTTGGCCGAGAGGAACGAGCCCACCAGCAGCAGCACCAGGAGCCAGTGGAAGAGCCGCGTCGGGAGATCCCAGATGACGGGAGCCTGGCTGTCGACCGTGCTGGTGGGTGGATGGGTCATGTCAGGGCAGTTCGGGCTGGCCGTCGTCCTTGCGCACCGATTTGACCATATCCTCGCGCTTCAGGCCCAGCCACATCGCCACCGCCGAACCGACGAAGATCGAGGAATAGATCCCGCAGAAGATGCCGATCGTCAGCGCAATCGCGAAGTAGTGCAGGGTGGGGCCGCCGAAGAACAGCATCGACAGCACCATCATCTGGGTGGAGCCGTGGGTGATGATGGTGCGCGACATGGTGCGGGTGATGGCGTTGTTGATCACCTCGACGGTGCTCGCCTTGCGCATCCGGCGGAAATTCTCGCGGATCCGGTCGAACACGACCACGGATTCGTTGACCGAGTAGCCCGCCACCGCAAGGGTGGCCGCCAGCACGGAAAGCGAGAACTCCCAGCGGAAGAAGGAGAAGAAGCCGAGGATGATCACCACGTCGTGCATGATGGCGGTGACCGTGGAGACGGCGAACTTCCATTCGAAGCGCATCGCCAGGTAGATCATGATGCCGATGACCACGAAGAGCACCGCCATCGCGCCGTCGGTGGCCAGTTCCTCGCCGACCTGCGGCCCGACGAACTCCACCCGTGTCACCTGCATGGTCGGGTCCGCGGCCACCAGCCTTTCGCGCACCTGCTCGGATATCGCATCCGAGGACAGTCCCTCGCGCAGCGGCAGGCGGATCAGGGCGTCATGCGAGGTGCCGAAGTTCTGCACCTGCGCGTCCGGATAGCCCATCTCCTCCAGGAACTCGCGGATCGGTTCGATCGGCGCTTCGTTCTGGTACCGGGTCTCCATTACCGTGCCGCCGGTGAACTCGATCGAGAGGTTCAGCCCCCGGGTCGAGAGGAAGAACACGGCGAGCAGGAACATGACGATGGAGACCATGTTCCATGCCAGCGCATGGCGCATGAAGGGGATGTCGCGCTTGAACGGGAACAGGTTCATGTGGAGTATTCCTTGCTGGACTCGCCCGGTGCTCAGCCGATCGGTACGTGCGTGAGTTTCTTGCGCCGGCCGAACCAGAGGTTGACGATTCCGCGCGAGAACACGACCGCCGAGAACATCGAGGTCAGGACGCCGAGGCAGTGGACGACCGCGAAGCCGCGGATCGGGCCCGAGCCGAAGACGAGCAGGGCCACGCCGGCGATCAGGGTGGTGATGTTCGAGTCGAGAATCGTGCGCCAGGCGTGCTGGTAGCCGAGCGAGATCGCCGCCTGGGGGCTGACCCCCGCACGCAGTTCCTCGCGGATGCGTTCGTTGATCAGCACGTTGGCGTCGATCGCCATGCCCAGGGTCAGGGCGATCGCCGCGATGCCGGGCAGGGTGAGGGTGGCCTGGAGCACCGACAGCAGCGCGATCAGCAGGGTCAGGTTGAAGGCCAGCGCGAGCGAGGAGATCAGGCCGAAGGCCGCGTAGTACACGGTCATGAAGGTCACGATCGCGATGAAACCGTACAGGTTGCTGCGAAAGCCCTGCTCGATGTTCGCCGCGCCCAGGCTCGGACCGATGGTGCGCTCCTCGATGATCTCCATCGGCGCGGCAAGCGAGCCAGCGCGCAGCAGCAGGGCGGTGTCGGCGGCCTCGGTGGTGGTCATCTGGCCGCTGATCTGGACTCGTCCGCCGGGAATCTCGGTGCGGATGACCGGGGCGGTGACGACCTCGCCCCTGCCTTTCTCGAACAGCAGGATCGCCATCCGCTTGCCGATGTTGGCGCGGGTGACGTCGCGGAAGATCCGCGCGCCGTTGGTGTCCAGGTTGAGGTTGACCGTCGGCTCCTGCGTCTGCGAGTCGAAGCCGGGCAGGGCGTTGTTGAGGTTCTCGCCGGTGAGGATCACCTGCTTCTGGACCAGCAGGGGGCGCCCGTCGCGATCGAGGTAGCGCTCGCAGCCGAAGGGCACGTTGCCGGCGGCGAGCGCCGCGAGATCCTCGGGTCGCTCGCAGACCAGGCGTACCTCGAGGGTCGCGGTGCGCCCGATGATGTCCTTCGCCTTGGCGGTGTCCTGCACCCCGGGCAGCTGCACCACCACCCGGTCGGCGCCCTGGCGCTGGATCACGGGCTCGGAGACCCCGAGCTCGTTGACCCGGTTGCCCAGGGTGGTCATGTTCTGGCTGAGCGCATGCTCCTGGACCTGCTGGGCCGCTTCGGGCTTGAAGCGTGCCTCGAGTCGCAGCGTGTCGCCGTCGCCCGCCTCGGTGAAGGCGAGATCCTGCATGTCGCGGTTGAGCCTCGCGAGCGCCTCGCCGCGGCCCTGGGTGTCACGGAAGCGGATCACGAAGCCTTCGGCATCCCGCTCGATGCCGGCATGACGGATCCGGCTCTCGCGCAGCAGGGTGCGGGCCTCTCCCGCCATCGAGTCGAGCCGCTTGTCGAGCGCGCTGGCCATGTCGACCTGCATCAGGAAGTGCACCCCGCCGCGCAGGTCGAGCCCGAGGTACATCGGCAGGGCGTTGATCGAGAGCAGCCACTGCGGCGTGTTCGACAGCAGGTTCATCGCGACGATCCAGCTCGGATCGTCCGGGTCGGGGTTGAGCCCGCGCTCGATGACCGCCTGCGCACGGAACTGGTCGTCGGTGGTGTCGAAGCGAGCCTTGACCGAGTTGCCGTCGAAGAAGATCCCGGTGCTCTCGAGATCGGCATCGGCAAGCAGGCGGCGCACCCGTTCGCGCATGCCGTCGTCGATCCTCACCGTGGCCTTGGCGCTGGAGACCTGTACCGCCGGCGCCTCGCCGAAGAAGTTCGGCACGGTGTAGAGGATGCCGAACACCAGGGTGATCGCGATGACGACGTATTTCCAGATCGGGTACCGGTTCATGGATCGATGCCTTGGTTCGGGTGCGCGACGGCGGCGGCTGCGCCCGCCGCCGGCGTCCCGGGGATCGGGCGCCAGCGATGCGGAATGCGGCGCCGGCGGATGGCTCCGCCTAGAGGGATTTCAGGGTGCCGTTGGGCAGCAGGGTCTGGATCGCGCTTTTCTGGAACTGCATCTCGATGGTCTGGCTGCCGGACTTGCTGTCCGCCTGGGCGACCTCGAGCGTGACGTAGGCCTCGCCCACCTTGGTGACCCGGCCGACGACGCCGCCGCCGGTGATCACCTCGTCGCCCTTCTTGAGGGCGTCGAGCATCGTGCGGTGCTCCTTCGCGCGCTTCATCTGCGGGCGGATCATCAGGAAGTAGAGCACCACGAACATGAGGATGATCGGCAGGAAGCCGAACAGTTGTTCGGTGCCGCCACCGGCCTGTGCGTATGCGTTTGATATGAACACCAAGAATCTCCTGACGGGACCGTCGGCCCGTTGCCGACGGCTGACGCGGGGCCGGCAGGCCGGCCGCGAGCAAGATGGGATGGGACTTGACTTGTCTGGCGCCGCGATTATACCCGCCGCAAACCGGCTCGGGACCCGGGAGACCGCGGCTAGTCGACGCCGCGCGCCCTGTCGGCGGCAAAGCGCCCCCGCATGGCCTCGAGGTTCCCGGCGACGATGGCCTGGCGCATTTCCTCCATGAGGCCGAGGTAATAGGCGAGATTGTGGATGGTGGCCAGGCGGGCGCCGAGTATCTCGCCGACCTTGTGGAGATGGTGCAGGTAGGCCCGGGAAAAATTGGCGCAACAGTAGCACCGGCACGAGGGGTCGATCGGCCGGATGTCGTCGCGATAACGGGCGTTGCGCAGGCGCAGGTCGCCATGGCGGGTGAACAGCCAGCCGTTGCGGGCGTTGCGCGTCGGCATCACGCAATCGAACATGTCGATGCCGCACGCCACGGCCTCGACCAGGTCCTCGGGGGTGCCCACGCCCATCAGGTAGCGGGGCCGGGCGGCCGGCAGCCGGGGCGCGACATGGGCGAGGATCCGTCGCATGTCCTCCTTGGGCTCGCCGACCGACAGCCCGCCGATGGCATAGCCATCGAAGCCGATGTCGAGCAGGCCGGCCAGCGACTCGTCGCGCAAGGCCTCGTACATGCCGCCCTGGACGATGCCGAACAGGGCGTTGGGGTTGCCGGCCGCATCGAAGGCATCGCGCGAGCGTCGCGCCCAGCGCAGGCTCATGCGCATCGAGTCGGCCGCCTCGTCGACGCTGGCCGGGCGGCCCTCGATCTCGTAGGGCGTGCATTCATCGAAGACCATCGCGATGTCGGAGTCGAGCACCGTCTGGATGCGCATCGATTCCTCGGGCGTCAGGAAGAGCCGGTCGCCGTTGACCGGTGAGGCGAAGCGCACGCCTTCCTCGCTGATCCTGCGCATGGCCCCGAGCGAGAACACCTGGAAGCCGCCGGAGTCGGTCAGGATCGGCCGGCGCCAGCCATTGAAGCCGTGCAGGCCGCCGCAGCGCGCGATCACCTCGAGCCCGGGTCGCAGCCAGAGATGGAAGGTGTTGCCCAGCGTGATCTCGGCGCCGAGCTCCTCGAGCTCGCGCGGGCTCATCGCCTTGACCGCGCCGTAGGTGCCTACCGGCATGAAGACCGGTGTCTCGATCGTGCCGTGGCGGCAGCTGATCCGGCCGCGCCGCGCCGCGCCGTCGGTGGCCAGGATCTCGTAGCTCAGCATGTCGTCCCCGGTTCGAGATCGAGCAGCATCGCGTCCCCGTAGCTGAAGAAGCGGTAGCCCCGGGCGATCGCGTGGGCGTATGCCCGGCGGATCGCCTCGAGCCCGGCGAAGGCGCAAACCAGCATGAGCAGGGTCGAGCGCGGCAGGTGGAAGTTCGTCAGCAGCCGGTCGACCACCCGGAAGCGGTAGCCGGGCGTGATGAAGATGCCGGTATCGCGGATGCCCGGCGTGACCACACCGGTCTCGTCGGCGGCGCTCTCGAGCGTGCGCAGCGCCGTCGTGCCGACCGCGACCACCCGCCCGCCCGCCGCGCGGGTGCGCGCGATCGCGTCGGCGGTGGCCGCATCGACCCGGCAGCGCTCGACATGCATGCGATGCTCGGCAAGGTTCTCGGTACGGACCGGCGCGAAGGTCCCGGCGCCGACATGCAGGGTCACGAAGGCCTGGCCGATGCCCGCATCGGCGAGCGCCGCCAGCAGGGCCTCGTCGAAGTGCAGGCCGGCGGTCGGCGCGGCCACCGAGCCCGGCTCGCGGGCATAGACGGTCTGGTAGCGTTCCCGGTCGGCGGCATCGGGTTCATGCTCGATGTAGGGCGGCAGCGGCAGCTTGCCGATCGCCTCGAGCAGGGGGCCGAGGGGCCGGTCGAAACGCAGCGTCCAGAAGCCTTCGTCGCGCCCGAGCACGGTGGCGCGGGCCTCGCCGAAGACAAGGATAGAGCCGGTGCGCGGCGGCTTGCTCGCGCGCAGCTGCACCAGGGCTTCGGTGTGGCCGAGGATGCGCTCGACCAGCAGCTCCACCCGGCCGCCGCTTTCCTTGCGGCCATGCATCCGTGCCGGGATCACCCGGCTGTCGTTGAACACCAGCAGGTCGCCGGCGCGCAGCAGCTGCGGCAGCTCGCCGAACATCCGGTCGTCGAGCCGCGTCCGACAGTCGGCGCCCCGGCGCAGGTGCAGCAGCCGCGAGGCGCTGCGCGCCGCGGCCGGGCGCTGCGCGATCAGCTCGGCGGGCAGCTCGAAATCGAACTGGGACAGCGTCAGGGGCATGGAGCCGGCATTGTAGTCCGGGCGATACCATCTCCTGCATTCTGGTGGCCCCTTCGGGAGGGCGGTGTGATGAGTGCAAGAGACGAACAGCCGGTAGCCGACGCCTGGCCGGCCCTGGCTACCGCGGCCCTGCGAGTGGCTTTCGGAATCATCTGGGTGGTGAATGCCGCCTTCACCTGGATGCCGCAGTTCTCGGCGCTCTACGTGGGCTACCTGCACAATGCGGCGAAAGGCCAGCCGGACTGGTCCTCGTTCTGGTTCGATGGCTGGATCGCGCTGGTCACGCCGAACGCGACGCTCTTCATCTGGCTGACGCGCATCGCGGTCACCGCACTTGCCATCGGCCTGCTGCTGGGGTTCGCGCGCCGCACGCTGTATGTGGTGGGCGCATTGTTCAGCCTGCTCGTCTGGAGTACGGCCGAAGGCTTCGGCGGACCCTACGCCGTCGGTGCGAGCAATACGGGCACGGGGCTTGCTTACGTGCTCATCTTCGTCGCGCTCCTGGCGATCAACTACCGGTCCGGCTCGAGTCCCTACAGCATCGACTACTACATCGAGCGACGCTGGCCCGCCTGGCGTCGCATTGCCGAATGGAGCAGTGCGCGACCGCCGCGGGAGGCACGGCCCGTATCCTGGCGGGTGCAGGTCCCGGTGCTGCTCGGCATCGGCCTGTTGCTGTTCTTCCTGATCGCGGGCCTGCACAGCAGCCTGAACGTCAAGGCCACCAGCCCGGCCGCGGCGGCGGCCGCCGTCTCGCCGATGGCGCTCGCCTCCCGCGAGCCGGTGGCCGAGCCCCATGACGCCCGCCTGCCACCGCTCCAGGATGGCCCGAGCATCACGGTCAAGCTCGACTCGACCGACATGGCGACCGAGATCATCAGCGGTGTGCAGTACCAGGCGTGGCCCTTCGGTGGCTCGGTTCCGGGGCCCGTCATCCATGTGCGCCAGGGGCAGACCGTGAACGTCGAGTTCACCAACCGTGGCGCGATGCCGCACTCGATCGATTTCCACGCCGCGCTCACGCCGCCCAACCTGCACTTCGCCGACATCCAGCCCGGCGAGACGATACGGTTCTCGTTCGAGGCGTCGGTACCGGGCGCCTTCGTCTACCACTGCGGAACCGACCCGGTGCTCCTGCACATGGCCAACGGCATGTACGGCGCCATCATCGTGGATCCGGTCGAGCCGGCGCTGCCGCCGGCCGACCAGGAGTACGTCATCGTCCAGAGCGAGTGGTACACGCAGCAGCTTTCCGGAACCCTGATGGGACCGGATTACGAAAAGATGCTGGCGATGCAGCCCGACCTGATGGCGTTCAACGGCACCGCCTTCCAGTATCGCGACCATCCGCTGACGGCAGCTCCGGGCGAGCGCGTGCGCCTGTACATGGTCAACGCCGGACCGAGCCTGTGGAGCGCATTCCACGTCATCGGCTCGATGTTCGACAAGGTGTATCCCGACGGTGATCCAACCCATGCCCGCAGCGGCGTCTCGACATACACCGTGGCGCCGGGCGAAGGGGCGGTGTTCGATGTCGTGATTCCCGAGGCCGGCTTGTATCCCTTCGTCGACCACTCCTTCGCCCACCTCGAGATCGGCGCGGTCGGCATCCTCGACATCCGGGAGCCGGGCACCGAGCACACCCGGAAGCCCCCGATCGAGAAGGCCGCCGCACCGCCGGCGGCCGCCGCCCAGCCTCCCGTCGTAGCGCCCGCGGGACCCTACCGGTTCGACCCGGAGCGCGGCGCCCAGCTCTATGCCTCGACCTGCGCGGTGTGCCACCAGGCAAGCGGCGCCGGACTAGCGGGCGCGTTCCCGCCGCTCGAGGGGAATTCGTCGGTGCTCGATGACGATCCCGCCAGGCAGATCCGGGCCATCCTGCACGGCATGCAGGGCGAGGAGATCGACGGCGTCGTCTACCCGGCGCCGATGCCGCCGTTCGGCGCAACGCTGAGCGATGTCGATGTTGCCGACATCGTCAACCATGAGCGGACATCCTGGGGCAACCAGGCCCGGCAGGTCACGCCCGACCAGGTGAAGGCGCAGCGCTGAGCGCGGTCGGCCGCGTCGCGGCCGCTCGCCCCGGTCGTTTGCAGTCGCGCGGTCGATTGTCGATAATGCGCGACCGGGCGCACGCCCGGATCCCCCTGGCCGAAGTGGCGGAACGGGTAGACGCGTCGGATTCAAAATCCGATGTCCGCGAGGACGTGCGGGTTCGAGCCCCGCCTTCGGTACCACGACCCCGACCCATTCGTTGGCGAATCGCGTCGTGGTCCATGGGGTGTGATGCATCGCGTCCGGCGCCGGGTGCGCGAGTGGTCGTGCGAACCCATGCGCCTTGTCCGACACATCGTGTGCGATCCCGGTGTCATCGGAACGTCATCGCCGCCGTCGACGATGGTCGGATGAGTGCGAACCCGCTTCTCCCACTGTCCGCCGAAGACGATACCACCGCCCCCAGGGTGCCTGCCCTGAAGGCGGCCGCCGGCCATGTCGATCGGCATGTGCGCGCCGGCGTGGCGACAGCGACCGCCGGCCTGTCGCCCGCCTCGCTGCTGCTGGCGAGCATCGACTGGGCGCTGCATCTCTACGGATCCCCTGGCAAGCGCGCCTACCTCGCCTGGCTCGCGATCGAGCAATCGCAACAATACCTGCGCATGAACCTCGCGCCGGGTGGTCCCGTGCCGGGGACGCCTGATGCCAGGCCTGGCGCGCCGATGTCGGTGTCGCGCGCCAGTGATCGGCGTTTCTCGGCCGAGCCGTGGGAGCATCCCCCGTTTCGGCTGCTGCGTGACGCTTTCCAGCTTGCCGAGCAATGGTGGCACGAGGCGACGCATGGTGTGCATGGCGTGTCTCCGCACCACGAGAACATCGTCGCGTTCGCCGCGCGGCAATGGCTCGACCTGCTATGCCCCGGCAACTACCTGGCGACGAACCCGGTCGTCATGCGGCGCACTGCCGAGCAGGGCGGCCTGAACCTGGTGCGCGGCGCGATCAACCAGGTCGAGGACCTGATGCGCCAGGCAAGCGGGGCCGCACCCGCGGGAGTCGAGAACTTCGTCGTCGGGCGCGATGTCGCGACCACGCCCGGCACAGTCGTGCTGCGCAACCGGCTCCTCGAGCTGATCCAGTACACGCCGGTGACGGCAAAGGTGCATCCCGAGCCTGTGCTGATCGTGCCGGCCTGGATCATGAAGTACTACATCCTGGATCTGTCGCCGCACAATTCGCTCATCGGATATCTCGTCTCGAAGGGCCACACGGTTTTCTGCATCTCCTGGAAGAATCCCGGCCCCGAGGATCGCGACCTCGGCATGGACGACTATCTCGAATCCGGTTTCTTCGCGGCTCTGGACACGGTCCGCGCGATCGTGCCTGGCGCCCGGGTCCATGCGACAGGTTATTGCCTGGGCGGAACGCTGCTTGCGATCGCCGCCGCGGCGATGGCGCGCGATGGCGACGATCGGCTGGCATCGATGACCTTGTTCGCCGCGCAGACCGATTTCAGCGAACCCGGCGAACTGTCCCTGTTCATCGATCCGAGCGCCGTCGCGATGCTCGAGGCGAAGATGAGCAACTCCGGCTACCTGACGGGCGATCAGATGGCCGGCGCGTTCCAGATGCTGCGTTCCTACGACCTGCTGTGGTCGCGCCTTGTCGACGAGTACCTGATGGGTGAGCGATCCCCGCTCAACGACCTGATGGCGTGGAACGCCGACACGACCCGGTTGCCCGCGCGGATGCAGTCCCAGTATCTGCGGCGCCTGTTCCTGAACGATGACCTGAGCGAAGGCCGCTATCCGGTCGGCGGCCGGCCGGTCGCCCTGAGCGATGTCTCGCTGCCAACCTTCTGCGTGGGCACGGTCAGCGACCACGTGGCTCCATGGCGCTCCGTGCACAAGCTGCATTACCTGAGCCTGGCCGAGATCACCTTCGTCCTGACGGCCGGTGGCCACAATGCCGGAATCGTCAGTGAACCGGGTCGCCCGCGTCGCCACTACCAGGTCCTCACCAGGCCGGCGGGCGGCAGCTACATATCGCCGGACGACTGGCTGGCCCTGGCGCCGCGCCACGAGGGCTCATGGTGGCCCGAATGGAGCGCCTGGCTGAAGGCCCGTTCCGGAAAGCCGGTCAGCGCGCCGGCGATGGGCGCACCGGTCGATGCCGTGACCGGCGCCGTGGCGTCGGCGACCGCTGCCGCCAGCCTTGCAGCGGCCCCGCCGCCCGGGCAGGCTGCCCCTGGCCTGTATGTGCTGGAACGATGAGGCGCGACGGCGGGCGCAAGCGCGCCATGTCCGGCGTCGGGCGCCCCGCACGCGGTTCATGAGGCGGCCGGTGCTTCATCGCGCCGTCATGTCCGTGTCATAGGGTCGCCGGACTCCGCCTCTGTCTGACGAACCATGAACAAGCTCGATGCCGTCGCTTCCCTTGGCCAGGGCTCGTTGCTGCAGCCGGCGCGACTGCGCGCGGCCCTCGACGCCAACGACCGGCTCAAGCTCTACCTGACAACGGTGCAGGCCGCGGCGGCGCACGCAGCGGTACCGGATCAGGCGCCCCCGGACCTCGGCCGCGAGATCGCAGCGGCGGGCATCGTCGATCAGGAGCGGGTTCGCTGCCTGCGCGATCTGCCTGCCAGCGCATCACTCAGCCGGGGCCTGCTGCGCATTCCGACGCTTCCACGGCTGTTCGAATGGCTGCGCGAGGATCTCGGCGTGATGGCAAGGCCGCTGCTCGAGGCCGACGATGTCGACGACGCCCTCGGGACCCGTGTCGCCCACTGGCGGGAATGGCTCGCGGCGAGTGCAGGCGAAGCGGTCGATGCGACAGCGCTGGCCCTGCTGACCCACGGCCGGCGCGAGGACGGCGACAGCCTGCATATCACGATCATGGACCTGCACAAGGCGCTCAACCGCCTTGCCACGCGGCTGGCGGGCGAGCGTATCGACGGTGCCCATGTCTGGAGTCTTGCCGATGATGGCGGCGACCATGGCCGGATCGCTGCGTTCATGCGCGGCCTGAACCGGACCCGGGGGCTGAAGTTCGACCATCCGGGCCTGGATACCGCCGCGACCCGTGATGGCGACCGCCTGCTGATCCAGAACGACATCGGCACCAACGATGCGCACGTGCTCGTCGTCCAGGTCGAGGGACTCCGGACCACGCTCACCTACTCGGATCTGCACCGGCAGCGTTTCGCGTTCTTCCAGGGCCGGCTTGCCGAGGTGGGCGCCCAATGGTCCAGCGTGGAGGCGCGCAGGACACCGGGGCTGAACGCTGGCGATGCCTACCATGTCGGCACGGCCACGTTCGAGGCCCGGGACGAGGAGGATCTCGCCCGCCAGCTCGAGGGAATCGGTGCGCGCATCGTGTTCCTGATCGACTGGAACCGCGCCCGAAAGCGCCTGCGGGCCTTCGTCGACCGCAAGACCGCGGTCGAGGTTCTGGGGCAGGCGGCGCAGCGCGAGTTCGGCCACATGGGCTGGTTGCTGGCCGGGGCCGAGCGACTCGTGTGGAACGCCATGGCCGCGCAGGGCGAAGGAACGTTTCGCCTGGGCGACCGGCTCGACGAAGTGCTCGGGACGGCGACGGCGCGCGAGCTGCTGGTCGAGCTGCTCGCCATGTCGCAACGCGCGGTGGCGCGTCGGCAGCCGCAGGCGTTGATTGCCGATGAAGCACGCCGCCTGCTCGCCCGACGCCTGCGTCACCGGCGCGGCGAGTTCGAGCTGCTGGAGGATCACGCCGGTTTCTGCCACGCACTCGCCCAGGCGCTGCGTGACGGGCTGGCGCACGGCGTCGATGCGGACGAATCCGCGGCGCGCCGCCTGTCGGAGCGCGCCAAGCACTGGGAGCGCGAAGCCGACGATCTCGTCATGCGGGCGCGGGCCCGGGCCGAACGCCAGCCGCAGTGGGAGCCGTTCGCGCGCCTGATCGCGCGATCCGACGACGTGGCCGACTCGCTCGAGGAAGCCTGTTTCGTGCTGAGCCTGATCGCAGACGGCAACGGCTGGGACCGTGAAGTCAAGGCCGCGATGCAGGCGCTCGCCGATGCTGTGCTGACCGCGACCCAGGACCATGTGAAATCCGTGGCGATCGCCGGCTCGCTGGGCGAACCGAGCGACGAGCTCGCCGACCAGGATGAGTATCTGGATGCCTCCTGGCGGGTCCTCCAGGCCGAACGGCATTGCGACGAGCTGCTTCGAAACGCCCGGCGGGCGCTTGCCGCGAAGGCCGTCGATCCGGCATCGATGGTGCTCGGCAACGAGTTCGCAGCGGCTGTCGAACAGGCTTCGGACGGCCTCCTGGTGCTTGGATACGCGCTGCGTGACCACACGTTCCGAAGGGCGGGAGCCTCCGCATGAACAAGCCGCAGAATGAAACGGGCCTGCCGCCGCCTGCGCTGATCGGCTGCGGCGAGACGGGAATTCTTCCCGACCCGCAGGCCATCGGCTTCAAGGCGCACAACCTCGCCCGGATGGCCCGGATCGGGCTGCCGGTGCCCGCTGCCTTCGTGCTGGGCACCGCCTGGTGCATGCGGCCCGAGGCGCTGGAGCCTGCGGTCTGGATGCCGGCGCTTGCAGCGCTCGAGCACACGACCGGCCTGCGTTTCGGCGATCCTCGCCATCCATTGCTCCTGTCGGTGCGCTCCGGTGCGCCGGTCTCGATGCCGGGGATGATGGAGACGCTCCTGAACATCGGCCTGGGCGATGCCACGCTCCCGGGCCTGGTCCGCCTGACGGGCAATCCCCGGCTGGCCTGGGACGCGTACCGGCGCCTGGTCGCCGGCTATGGCGAGATCGTCCTAGGGCTGCCGCCGGAAGCATTCGAAGCCGATCTTGCCGTGATCGCCGGTGAACGCAGCGACCGGGACCTCGATTTCAGCGAGTTGCGCGCGCTGACAAGGCGCCATCTGGAAACGGTCGAGCGCCTCGCTGGCGAACCGTTTCCGCAGGATCCCCCGGTCCAGCTCGAACGGGCCATCCGCGCGGTATTCGGATCATGGTCGGCCGACAAGGCGCGTGCCTACCGGCACATGCACCGGCTCGACGACCGGATGGGCACCGCCGTCACGGTGCAGCGGATGGTCTTCGGGAACGCCGGCGGCGCTTCGGGCGCCGGCGTCGGATTCACACGTCATCCGTCGACCGGCGAAGCCAGCCCCTGGGTCGACTTCCTGTTCAATGCGCAAGGCGAGGACGTCGTGTCGGGGCGCCGCAATGCCCAGGGGCACGAGGCGCTGGCGGAACTGTCGCCGCGCGTCTGGTCCGAGCTGAGCGAGGCCATGCTGCAGCTCGAGCAGGCCTTCGGCGACATGCAGGACTTCGAGTTCACGGTCGAAGAGGGCCACCTGTACATGCTGCAGACGCGCAACGGCAAGCGCACCCCGCAGGCCGCCGCCCGGATCGCCCTCGATCTCCACGACGAGGGCCTGCTCACGCGCGCGGAGGCTCTCGAACGCACGGCGGAGCTTGACGAGATCGCATTGGCCGAGACCCGGATCGTCAGTCACGACGGTCTTGCGTCGGAGCCGCTGGCGATGGCGGTCAGCGCCTGCTCCGGCGTGGCTGTGGGCGAGCTCGTGCTGGACGAGGAGCTGGCCCGTAGCCGGCACGCCGCCGGCGCTTCGGTGGTGCTGGTGCGACAGGACGCCGAAACGCGCGATCTCTCGGCACTCGAGCTGGCAGCCGGCCTGCTGACCCGGAACGGCGCCCGGACCTCGCATGCGGCCGTGGTCGCCCGCCAGCTCGGCAAGGTCTGTCTGGTCGGTTGCGAGTCCCTCCAGATCGACGAGCGGCGCAGGCGTGTGCGCATCGCCGGCCATGATCTCGCGGAAGGGGATGTGCTGACGCTGGACGGCCATTCCGGGGCCGTGTACGCGGGCGCTGTTCGTACGCTGCGTGAAGCGCCCGCCGACCTGCTGCGCCGTCTGGAGGCCTTGCGCGCGGCAGTCTGAGCGCCCGAGTGCCGCGTGGGCCTGCCGATCCTGAAGTCGTCGATCGTCCGACGAATCCCGGCGTCGATGTTCATTGATCAGTCCATCCCTGCTATGGTCGGGGCGAGTTTTCCCGGATGTCGCCATGACCACGCAGTTGCTCCTCGTCGATCCCCAGAACGATTTCTGCGATTTCGGACCGCCCGCCGCCGGGGAAGCCCGTCCGATGCCGGCCCTGCCCGTGCCGGGCGCGCTCGCCGACATGCGGCGCGTGGCGGAGCTGCTCGAGCAGCGCGGCGAGGCGATCGACTCGGTGGTCGTGACGCTGGATTCGCATCCGCTCGTCGGCATCGAGCGGCCGCTTTTCTGGGAGACCGGCGAAGGCGGGGAGGTCGAGCCGTTCACCGTGATTTCGGCCGAGGACCTGCGCGCCGGGCGTTATCGCCCGGCGGTCACGCAACTGCAGGGCGACGATCGGGTGCTCGATGTGCTCGCCGGCCTCGAGGCCCGGGGCAAGCCCGGCGTCATGGTCTGGCCGGCGCATTGCGTCATCGGCACCTGGGGCCACCAGGTGGTTGCGCCGCTCGCCGCGGCGCTCGATCGCTGGAGCATCGGCCATCGCCGGCTGATCCACTATGTCCACAAGGGCAGTCATCCCCTCACGGAGCACTTCGGGGCCTTCGAGGCCGACGTGGTACTGCCCGATGCGCCGGAAACCGGTTTCAACCATGGCCTGGCCCGGCGCCTGGAGCGCGCCGGCACCCTGCTGGTGGCGGGCGAGGCGGCCAGCCATTGCGTGGCGGCCAGCCTGCGCCAGTTGCTCGGCAGGTTTCCGCAGCTCGCTGGGCGCGTCGTCATGCTGACCGACTGCATGAGCCCGGTGGCCGGATTCGAGACCGAGGCCGAAGCCCTGCTCGCGGAGATGGCCTTGCAGGGCGTGCGCCAGATGACGGCGGCCCAGTGGTGCGAGGAGGGCTGATCCGGGGGTCAGGGAGCCGGGAAGCCGGCCGGTACCAGCCGTTCGCGATTCTCGGCCATCACTTGCGTGACGAATTCGACCCCGGCGCGCACCCGGGGACTGCGCCTGAGATCCTCGTGGTAGACGAGCCAGACGGGCAGGGGTGGCATGGCGCGCGGGACGGCTACGCGGCGCAGCAAGGGATCGGATTCCGCAGTGAAGCACGGTAGCAAGCCGCAGCCGAGCCCGTCCCGCGCGGCGGCAATCAGCGCCTGCATCGTGTTCGAGCGCAAGACGATCCTGTCGGCCGGCACGAGCCTGGCCAGGTGATGTTGCAAGGGCGCGTTGCCGAAGTCGTCCCCATAGGCCAGGAATACCTGGGTTTCGAATGGGCGTCGGTCGCGCACTGCGGCGTAACAGGCGAAGCCGATTTCGCCGAGACGTTTCGCGACCAGCCCCGGTGTTTCGGGAGGCGCCATTCGAATCGCGAGATCGGCTTCGCGCCCCGACAGGTCGAGGCGGCGATTCTCCCCGATGAGCTCGATTCGCAGTTCCGGGAAGCTTTTCAGGAATCCACGCACGGCCGGCGCGAGCAGCGAGGCCACCAGATGCGGCGTGGCGGTCAGGCGGACGGTGCCCGTGGGTCCGCGCGCTGCGCCATCGAGCCGGCGCAGCAGGCGGTTGATCTCGTCCTCGACCCGCTGCGCCGCCGACGTGACTTCTTCGCCCAGCGGCGTGGGAAACAGGCCGTCGGGTCCGCGTTCGAAGAGTTCGCCGCCGAGTTCGCGCTCGAACGCACGCAGTTGCCGGGCGATCGTCGTGTGATCGGTCCCGAGCAACCTTCCGGCGGCCGAAAGCGTTCCACCGCGGTGGACGGCAAGGACGGTCTTGAGTCGGTCCCAGTTCCCGAGGGTTCGTGCATCCGTGCGTTTTCGCGCAGCCATTGCGAGATTAAACACGGCTTCCGTTCAGGAATCCACGGCTAGACTGGGGGCGGACAGATCGAGGGCTGCCTGATGGACATCACACAGATACGCAACGCGACGCTGATCGTGGAACTCGCCGGCACGAGATTCCTGGTCGATCCCATGCTGGCCGGGCAGGGGGAGCAGCCCCCGTTTCCGGCAACGCCCAATGAGCACTTGCGCAATCCCCTGGTGCCGCTGCCGATGCCACTGGAGGAGGTGTTGCGGGTCGACGCGGTGATCGTGACGCATACGCATCGCGATCACTGGGACCACGCCGCGGTCGAGGCGATCCCCAAGGACCTGCCGGTCTTCGCCCAGGACGAGGCCGACCGCGAAAGAATCGCCGCTGCGGGCTTCCGGGACGTACGGCTCATCGACGGCAGCCGCTTCGGGGGCGTCGACCTGGCGAAGACGCCGGGCCAGCATGGCAGCGATGATGCGATGGCGAAGATCGGCCCGAGGCTGGGCGAAGTCTGTGGGGTCGTGTTCCGCGCGCCGGGCGAGAAGACGCTTTACCTGGCCGGGGACACGGTCTGGAACGAGCATGTGCGCGAAAGCATCGAAAAGCATGTTCCGGAAGTCATCATCCTGAACTGTGGCGATGCCCGGATCAACGGCGTCGGTCCGATCATCATGGGCCGACAGGATGTACGCGAGGTCTGCCTCGCCGCGCCTGCGGCGCAGATCGTCGCCACGCACCTGGAGGCGGTCAACCATGCGGTGCTTTCGCGCCGGGAACTGCGGGAATTCCTGATCGAGAACGGCCTGGTCGAGCGTGTCGCGATCCCGGCCGACGGGGAAACGCTCAGGATTTGAGCCCGGTTGCCGGCGCTCCCGGTCCGGGTTCGACGACGACGTCGCGCGCCTGCAGCGCCTCGCCGCATTCGGAGCACGTCATGACCGGATCGAAGAGATGGTCGCAGCCGACGTGCCGGTGCAGCAGCGGCCGGCCACCGGTCCCGGCCATGTGCACGTCGCCCCAGTGCACGATGGACATCACTACCGGATAGAGGTCCAGGCCCTTCGGTGTCAGCCGGTACTCATGGCGGACCGGGCGCTGCTGGTAGGCGACCTTCGCCAGCACGCCGTGCGCCACCAGCCTGTTCAGGCGGTCGGCGAGGATCGGTCGACCGATGCCCAGGCGCACCTGGAAGTCCTCGAATCGCCGGATCTTCAGGAAGCAGTCGCGCAGCACCAGCAGGGTCCAGCGCTCACCGATCACCGCCAGCGTGCGCGCCACCGAGCAGGGTTGCGCTTCGAGTTCGCTCCATTGCATGGTCCGCTTCCGTCGTCATGCCGGTCGGTCGCGGCGCAGCCTTGCGGCCTGCGCCATCACGACGGCTGCCTCACCATTTCTCGCCGAAGGGCCGGATCTCGAGCTCGAAGGTCCAGGCGTCGCGCGGCTGCTGGTGCAGCATCCAGTAGGTTTCCGCCACGGCCTCGGGGCGCATCAGCTGGTCGGGCTGGAGATTCGCGATCGCTTCGTCGCCACCCTTGGCGCGGATGCGTTCGCGCACCCAGGCGGTGTCGACGCCGGCATCGATGACCAGGTGGGCGACGTGGATGCCCTGGGGGCCGAGCTCGCGCGCCATCGATTGCGCCAGCGCACGCAGGCCGAACTTGGCGCTGGCGAAGGCGACGAAGCCGACGCCGCCGCGCATGCCGGCGGTCGCCCCGGTGAAGAAGATCGAGCCGCGGCCACGCGGCAGCATGTGACGCGCGGCCTCGCGCCCGGCGAGGAAGCCGGCGAAGCAGGCCATTTCCCAGACCTTGCGGAACACTCGTGCAGTGGTTTCGAGGATCGGGAAGTTGACGTTGGCCCCGATATTGAAGATGCAGGCTTCGAGCGGCGCCTTGGCCTCGGCTTCTGCCAGGAACGCGACCATGTCGTCCTCGTCGCGGGCATCGAGCGAGCGGCCGAAGACGCGGCCGCCAGCGGCTTCGATCTCCGCCTTCAGAGGCTCGAGCTTCTCGCCCTGCCGGCGCCCGATGAAGACGATGTAGCCCTCGGCGGCGAACCTGCGGGCGATCGCGGCGCCGATGAAGTCACCGGCGCCGATGACGGCGACCGTGGCATTGCGGGGGGTCGGTGCGCTTGCGGGCGCCTGGCTCGTGCTCATGTCTCACCTCGTGCGATGGCCTCGGGACCGGGTGCCAAGTGGGTTCTATATTAGCACTGACAGGGAGGGCCCGGGTGGCATGCCGGTTTGGGTGGATCAGGGGGCGGCATCCAGGCCGGCATCGGCGGGAAGTCGGTGCGCGCGGTGCCGTAGTCCGGCATGAAGAGGGTGTCGCCGACGAAAACCGCGTCGCCGACGCGATAGCACACGCAGGCCGGCGTATGGCCGGGCGTGTGCATCACTTCGATCCCGAGCTGGCCGAGCCCGACGGTGTCGCCGTCGCGAAACAGGCGGTCGAACTCGCTGCCGTCAACGGATACGTCGCCGAGGTCGAAGACCGGGCGAAAGCTCGCCTGCACCTTCGGCGTGTGTTCCCCGATCCCGACGGCGGCGCCGGTGCGCTGCTTCAGGTACGCGGCTGCGCTGAGGTGATCGGCATGGACATGGGTCTCGAGCACCCACGCGAGCGCCAGGCCGCCGTCGGCGGCCGCCGCGAGGATGCGGTCGGCCGAGGCGAGGCCAGGCGTGTCGCGGTCGCGCGATGCCGCCCGTTCGACTTCAGTCTCGTGGTGGCCGCACGCGATCGGGACGGCCCGACCATTCCCAGGCCACCGTCTCCCGCGAGATGCCGAGCAGCATCCCGTGCAGGCTCTTCGGATGGACCCAGCAGCCGTCGCGTTCCTGCCCGATCGGCCCGCCGCGCGGCGTGAGCGTCGCGCCAGCCTCGAGCAGTCTCGCCTTGAGCGCATCGAAGTCGTGGGTCTCGATGTAGCACATGTAGAAGGAGTCGCCACCGCGGCGCTCGACGAAGCGACGCATCGCGCCCGGCTGGTCGGCGAAGGTCTGGGACAGTTCGATGCGGTCGAGCCGGTCGGGGTCGAACAGGGTCAGCGTGCCTTCGTAGCCGAAGCGGCGACTGCCGATCGGTGAAAAGTGCTGCGGATCGATGCCGAACATCTCGACATAGCGGGCCATGACTTCGCGCCAGTCGGATTCGAGGCTGTTGGTGGCTTCGTAGAAGAAGCTCACCGGCCCGATGCGCGGGCGGACCGCCGATGCCGAGATCGCCATCGGCAGTCCGGCGGTCGTGGTGCCCGGCAGGTACAGGCGCTCGCCCTCGCGAATGTATGCGGCGCCGACACGATCGAGCCGCTCGGCGAGCGCCTGCGGCGAGGGCGTGCTGTAGCCGGCGGCCAGCAGGCCCTCGCCCCAGCGATCGAGGTGCTCGCGCACCGGACCCGGCCCGTTCGGTTCGCACAGCTCGATCTCGCTCTCGCCGATCGACATGATCGCGCAATCGGCGGCGAGCCAGTCGCTGCGGGCCTCGCGCGCCGGTTCGGCGCCGAGGAGCCGTCCGAAGGTCGCGCTCGCCCGCTCGCGCGAATTCACCGCCATCAGCATTCGGTCGACCCTGTCGAGCATGATCCTGTCTCCTTGTCTGTTGTCGGGGCTGCTGGCCCGATTCTAGTCCTGGTGCCTGCCCGGACGGCTCCGGTCAGCCGACTGCGTTGCCCAGGATCAGCGCGATTCCGATGGCGGCGAAGATCGCCGCGGCAACGGCGTGCACCATGCGTACCGGCAGTTGCTGGCCGAAGCGGTCGCCGGCGAGGACCGCCGGGACGTTGGCGAGCATCATGCCGGCGGTGGTGCCCAGCAGTACCGGCATGAAGTCGCCGAAGCGCGCCGCCAGGGCGATGGTGGCGACCTGGGTCTTGTCGCCCATCTCGGCCAGGAAGAAGGCGATTAGGGCGGTGCCGAAGACACCGAAGCAGCCGCAGGCGCGGCTCTCGTCGAGCTCCGCCCGGTCGGGTACCAGCATCCAGGCCGCCATCGCGAGGAACGACAGGCCCAGGCCCCAGCGCAGGACCTGCGGGCTGGCCAGGCTGGTGAGCCAGGTGCCGAGCGCGCTGGCCGCGGCGTGGTTGGCGAGCGTCGCGACCAGGATGCCGGCGATGATCGGCCAGGGGCGGCGAAAGCGTGCCGCCAGCAGCAAGGACAGCAACTGCGTCTTGTCGCCGATCTCGGCGAGGGCGACCAGGCCGGTCGAGGCAAGGAAGGCGTCCATGGACAGGGAGTCGTACGCGGGTCCGGCGATCGATGACCAGGACGATGCGCCGCCGCTGGACCCGGTGGTCGCGGCACATCGTCCGTGGTCTCGCCAATCGGCCGCTGCGCGGCCCCCGCTGCGCCATACCGACGCATGGCCGGCAAGCATGTTGACGCAGCGCCATCGCGTCGCGACGGCGGCTACTCCCCAGGGAGAAGGGCTGCAGTATAGCCTACGGCGTCGGTCGGCCCCTGTCGCCTGCCGTTCCCGGCACGCGGCTCAGGCGGTCGGACGCTTGCGCAGCAGATAGCGCTGGCGACCTTCCATCACGAGTACGCCGTGCTGGTTGTGGACCGTCGAGCGCAGGCCGATGACGCCGGTGGTCCGCTGCGGCACCAGTTCGCTGACCTCGAGCGCCGAGCGCAGGGTGTCGCCCACGAATACCGGTGCGAGGAAGCGGCTGTCCTGTTCGATGAAGCCCTTCATCGAATCCTCGGTCATGTGCGGGAACAGGCCGGCGCCGGCGGCGGTCTGGATGAGGATCTGGAAGCCGTGCGCCTGCATGTGCGGCATGCCGCGCGCCCGACAGTACTCGATGTCGTAGTGCGAAGGATGGTTGTCGCCGCTCGCGAGCGAGAAGGCGGCGAACAGCGCATCGGTGATCGTGCGCGAGGGCAGCACGAAGCGCTCGCCGATATGGAAGTCCTCGAACCAGCGCTGCGGGCACATCGGCTCGTCGGCGGCCGCAAGGGAAGTGTTGGGGGTCGTGCCCTGCGTCATCGGTGGGTCCTCATCGGTCTGCAGTCATCCTCGTTCAGGAGCGGCTCCTTGCCGCCGGCCTTCCCGGCGGATCCGCATGCAGCCAGTCGTCGACGGCCCGCAGGCTGTCGAACACCGGCCCGCGATGCATCCGGGATTCCTCCGGCACGGGCCTGTCGTCGAACTCGGGCCGGCGCACCCAGGCCGTGTGCATGCCCGCGGCGTGTGCCGCCGCGATGTCCAGGTGCCAGTCGTCGCCGACATGCAGGCAGTGCCCGGGAAGGGCGCCCGCGGCTTCGCAGGCGGCGGCGAATATCCGCGGATCGGGCTTTGCGAAGCCGATCTCGTGCGCGCTGATGGCGGCGCTGAAATGGCGCCCGCAGGGAATCCGGGCGATGTCGGCGTTGCCGTTGGACAGCGCGACGAGACGATAGCGTTCCGCCCACTGGCAAAGCACCGCCTCGACATCCTCGTAGGGTTCGACCATCTGGCGAGCCGCGAGGAAGACCTCGAAGGCGGCCTCGGCCAGCCGCGGATCCTCGCCCGCCTCGGCCATTGCGAGGCGCAGGCTTTCGCGGCGCATGAAGCTCGGGTCGTGGGCCCGATCCGGATGGCGCTCGAGCAACCGCGCGCGCAGGCTCGACCGGCGCCGCGGGTCGAAGCCCGTCGCGGTGGCCGGCGCGTTCTCCGCCAGCCATCGCGCGAGGCGCGCCTCGGCGGCGATGAGGGTCGGTCGGACCGGCCAGAGCGTATCGTCGAGATCGATGGTAATGGCGAGGATGTCGGTACTGGCGGGACTAGCGGGCATGCGCCATCTCCCCCGTCGGATGCGGTGTTGCGGGTGCGCCGGGCGCGCAGGCGTCGTCGGGTACGCCGTCGGCATCGGGCGGCATGCCCGACCATCCGGGCTCCTGCGGCAGGTGCACCGTGCGGGTCGGCAGTGCGACCTCGGCGCCGTGCCCGGTGATGATCTGGCCGATGCGCAGAAGGACATCGTGCTTGATTTCATGGAAGCGCACCCAGACGACCGTGTTCGCAAAGCAGTAGATGTAGATCTCGAGGCCCGAGACATCGTACTTGTTGAACGCGACGATCATCGTCTGGGTGGTGTCTATGCCTTCGTGGGCCGTCAGCATCGCCTTGATGTCATCGACGATCGCGGCCATCTTCGGCAGGTCGGCATAGCGGATCGCGATCCTCTCGGTCAGCCGCCGGTGCGTCATCCGGGAGGGGTTCTCGACCACTACGGTGGTGAACAGCGCATTGGGCACGTAGATCGGGTTCTTGTTGAAGGCGCGGACCCGGGTATGGCGCCAGTTGATCTGCTCGACGAAGCCTTCGATCTCCTTGTCCGGGGAACGGATCCAGTCGCCGACCGAAAAGGGCCGGTCGAGATAGATCGTCAGGCCGCCGAGGAAGTTGGCCAGGACGTCGCGGGCGGCGAAGCCGACGGCGATGCCGCCGATGCCACCCAGGGCGAGCAGGCTGGTGATCGACAGGCCGAAGACCTGCATGGTCATCAGGACGGCGACGATGACCACGGCCAGCCGGGCGAGCTTGGACAGCGCATCCAGGGTGGTGATGTCGGGCGTCTCGCCGCGGGCGAGCCGGGCCCGCAGCGCGCTCGCGCTGAATTCGCGGATGAAGTGGGCCGAGAACCAGGCGATGCACAGGATCGTCGCCACCTTGCGCAGCGCATGGACGGATTCGGCCAGCGGCGCCGCGGTCTGGGTCTGGAGGAGCAGCAGGACCTGGGAGATGCCGACCGCCAGCACCAGTACCTGCAAGGGACGGCGGGCGCACTTGACGAGAATCTCGCCCCAATGGCCGCCGGCGCGCGTCACGATGCGCCCGGTCAGGCGCAGCAGGAACCCGGCCGCGACGCCCACGACGACCGTCAGCAGGATGATCAGCAGGATCTGGATGAACCAGGGCTCCACGATGAAATCGAGGCCCAGGCGATCGGCGATGGCTTGCATGGACGGCTGTCGAATCGGCCCGGGACGCGGGCGCGGAAGGTCGATCGGCCCGCTGAGTGTAAACGGAGCGCGCGCGATCCGCCCTCGCCGGCGGCCGGCGTGGCAGTGGCGCTGTTCAGGCCTCGCGCAAGGGCGCCCGGCTCTGGGTGTTGTTGGCGTCGGCGAGCCGGGCGAGCAGCTGGAGCAGAAGTTCCTGCTCGTGTGGCGCCAGCGGCGCGAGGATCCGCTGTTGCGTCCGCTCCACCGACTCGGTGACGGCCGCGAGCAGCGCCTCGCCGGCGGGACTGAGCCCGACGTGCTTGGAGCGCCGGTCGCGGCCGCCGACCAGGCGCTCCACCAGTCCGCGCTCCTGCAGCTTGCGCAGCACCAGCGCGGCGGTCGTCCGGTCGAGCGCGGCGCGCCGACCGAGGCTCGCCTGGTCGGATGGCCCGTGGCGGGCCAGCGTCGCCAGCGCGGCGAACTGCAGGGGGGTCAGTTCATAGTCGCGGCATTCGTCGAGGAAGATCCCCACGGCGATCTGCTGGCAGCGCCGCAGCAGGTGGCCGGGCATGCTCGCGAAGGCCGCCGGCCCGCTCGTGGAATCGGCGGCCGCCGACCCGCACGCGGGGGCCGGGCTCGGCGGATCGAAGTTCGTGCGCATGGCTTCAGTCGGCGAATCGTTCCTCGCGGAACAGGCCGAGTCGCTGTTGCACGCCTCGGTCCGAGAAGCTGAAGAGGACCGCATCGGCATCGGCCTCGTGGCGCACGGTGCGCCAGCTCGGCACCACGAAGACGTCGCGCGGTCCCCATTCGAGAACCTGGCCGTCGATGTGGCTGCGGCCCCTGCCTTCGACCGGGGTGAATACCGTGGCATCGGTGGCCCGGTAGCCGGTCGTGCGAAAGCCCGCCGGCAGCAACTGCAGGAAGGGGGCGATGGTCGGCATCGCGAAGCCGCCCGATTTCGGGTCGATGTAGCGCAGCTTCAGGCCGTGGCAGGGATCCCATTCGTCCTGGCGGCGCATGCGCTCGAGCGCCTCGCGCGAGCGGTCGTAGGGATAGCTGAAGATCGGCGACACCGGCCGGTGGTCCATGTAGTCCACCGGCAGCATGTTGGCGCCGTAGCGGGCGAGGCTGTCGCCGGGCTGGCGGGTCAGGGGCTGCTCCTCGTCAGGGTGGCGTTCGAAGAAGGAGGCGTCGAAGAACTGCACCATCGGGATGTCGAGCCCGTCGAGCCAGATCATCGGGCGGTCCGACGGATTGCCGTGGTCGTGCCAGGCGCCGGGCGGCGTGACCACGAAATCGCCTTCCTCCATCGTCGTGCGCTCGCCGTCGACGCTGGTGTACGCCCCCGAGCCATCGACCACGAAGCGCAGCGCCGACTGGCTGTGGCGGTGCGCCGGCGCGATCTCGCCGGGCATGACGAGCTGCAGGCCGGCGTAGAGGCTGGTGGTGATCCGGCTCTGGCCGCGCAGGCCGGGGTTCTCGAGGATCAGCACCCGCCGTTCGGCTTCACGGGCGCTGATCAGCCCGCCGGCCTCGAGCAGGTAGGGCCGGAGTTCGTCGTAGCGCCAGAGATGCGGCTGGCAGGCGCTTGCCGGCGTCGGCGTGATCAGGGCGCCGAGCACCGACCACAACGGCGTCATGTCGAGACGGTCGATGCGGCGGTAGAAGTCCTTGCGGGCGGCCTCGTCGGCCGGGCGGGTCGGATCGGTCGCGGTCTGCATGGCGTGCTCCCGGTATCTCGAGGGTGGGTCAGCTGGAGTGGCGGGCGGGCGCATCATCGATGCCGTTGCCGCCGTAGAGCCAGGCGAGGGTGTCGTACCAATCCTGCGGCGACTTGGCGCGCATCACCGAATCGCGCACCGCGGCCATGGCGCCGGCCGGGTGGTAGATGTATTCGCCGATTGCGCGCGAACTCATCTGGACCCGGCCGGTGCGCACCGTGCGGTGGGCGCAGTAGGCGGCCAGGGCGTCGTCGAGCGAGTCGTGGCTGGCGACCATGTGCGACAGGCACACCGCGTCCTCCATCGCCATGCAGGCGCCCTGCGCGAAGTACTGCAGCATCGGGTGGGCGGCATCGCCCAGCAGCGCCACCCGGCCATCGATCCAGCCGAGGATGGGGTCGCGGTCGCACAGGACCCAGAGCTTCCAGTCGGCGCCATGCTCGATCACCTGGCGGGCGCGCGGATGGATGTGCTCGAAGCCGCGGCTGACTTCCTCGCGATCGACCGGCTTGCCGGCGACCGCCTCCTTGACATCGTTGTGGTAGGTGACGACGAGATTGAAGACCTGCCAGCCCTTGAGCGGGTAATGCACGATGTGGCACTTCGGGCCGGCCCAGAGGGTGGCGGCGTTCCAGCGCAGGTCCTCGGGCATCTTCTCCGTCGGAATCACCGAGCGATAGGTGGTGTGGCCGGATACCCGGGGCGGTCCGTCGCCGACCAGCTGCGCCCGTATCGGCGAGTTGATCCCGTCGGCGCCGACCAGGGCGCAGCCTTCGACCTTGCCGCCATCGGCGAGCAGGGCCGTTGCGCTGCTGCCGTCCTGCCGGTAGCCGATGACCCGGGCATGGGTGCGCAACTCGACCAGCTCGCTCGCCTCGCAGGCGGCCAGCATGGCTCCGTGCAGGTCGGCCCGGTGGACCACGGCGTAGGGATTGCCGAAGCGCTCCCGAAACGGTGCATCCAGCGGTATGTGGCAGATCTCCTCGCCGCCGAGCGCATCCATCAGCCGGAGCTGGTCGATGTACACCGCGCCGGCGCGGGCCGCGTCGCCGAAGCCGAGGTAGTCGAAGCAGTGGAAGGCGTTGGGGCCGAGCTGGATGCCGGCGCCGATCTCGCCGAAGCGGCTCGCCTGTTCGAGCACGATGCTGCGCCGGCCGGCGCGGGCCAGGCCGAGGGCGCTGGCCAGTCCGCCGATGCCGCCGCCGGCCACCACGAAGGGTCGATCGTCCACGCTGGCTCCTCCCCCGCGCCTTGTCACAGGTCTTCAAGCAGTGCTATGCGCACAGTACTGCGTGATTGAGCGGAAGGCAAGCGTGCTGGCGGCAGCGGCCGCGCCGGGCGGGGCCGCTGCCGGGGCCCCGGGCTTCAGGCCAGGAAGCCCTCGAGGCGCTTGCGGATGATGGTATCGGCCTCGGCCATGATCCGGTCGATCAGCTCCCTGACGGTGGGCACGTCGTGGATCAGGCCGCAGACCATCCCGCAGCTCCAGGCGGCCGCATCCATGTCGCCTTCCTTGAGGACCTTGCGGTTCTGGCCGCCGGTCACCAGGTGGCGGATGTCCTCGATGGTGGTCGCGCCGCCCTTCTCGCCCTCGATGCGCAGGATCTCCTCGACCGCGGCGTTGGTGAGCACGCGCTCGGTATTGCGCAGCGGGCGCATCACCAGCCGGGTCTGGAGCTCGTCCGCCTCGACCAGGGCCTGCTTGACATTGTCGTGGATGGGAGCCTCCTTCGTGGCCATGAAGCGGGTGCCCATGTTCATGCCCTCCGCCCCGAGGGCCAGCGCCGCGACCAGGCTGCGGCCATCGGCCATCCCGCCCGAGGCGACGAAGGGAATCTTCAGCTCCTCCGCCGCCCGGGGCAGGAGGATGAAGTTGGGGATGTCGTCCTCGCCGGGGTGGCCGCCGCACTCGAAGCCATCGACGCTGACCGCATCGCAGCCGATCCGCTCGGCCTTGAGCGAGTGACGCACCGAAGTACACTTGTGGATGACCTTGATGCCGGCGTCCTTGAGCATCGGCATCCATTGCTCGGGACTGCGTCCGGCCGTCTCGACCGCCTTGACGCCGCCCTCGATGATCGCGGCGATGTACTCCGGATAAGGCGGCGACTGGAAGGAGGGCAGGAAGGTCAGGTTGACCCCGAACGGCTTGTCGGTCATTTCGCGGCAGCGCGCGATCTCGCGGGCGAGGTCCTCGGGCGTGGGCTGGGTCAGGGCGGTGAGTATGCCCAGGCCGCCGGCATTGGACACCGCCGAGGCGAGCTCGGCATAACCCACGTAGTGCATGCCCCCCTGGATGATGGGGTGCTCGATGCCGAACAGTTCGGTGATTCGTGTCTTCATGACCTCTCCTTGTCGATTCTCGTATGCCAGGCGGGCGGACCGGCCTCCGGCATGGGACGTCCCGGCGCCGCGGCGGGTGATGGCCACGATCATAGCGTGGCCTTGCGGGTTTTCGCGCACCGTCCGGGGGTGCCGGGGACGCGGCATCGTCACCGGATCGTCACATAACCGTCACGGAGCGCCCCTACAGTCCTTTCATTCGTCAACCAACCCAAGCGGACGATTCACGATGAGACTTCTCCCAAGATTCCTGGCGATCGGTGCGGTGGCATTCGGCGTCGGGTTCTCAGCCCAGGCTGCCGAAATCACCGGCGCCGGCGCCAGCTTCCCGGCTCCGATCTACGCCAAGTGGGCCGAGGCCTACCGCGCCGCCACCGGCAATGCGCTGAACTACCAGGCGATCGGCTCGGGCGGCGGCGTGAGGCAGATCACCGCCAAGACGGTCGACTTCGGTGCCTCCGACGACCCGATTCCCGGCGACGAACTCGACAAGGCCGGCCTGGTCCAGTTTCCGGCCGTGATCGGCGGCATCGTGCCGGTGGTCAATCTTCAGGGCGTCGCGCCGGGCGAGATGAAGCTCGATGGCCCCACGCTCTCGAAGATCTTCTCGGGCGACATCAGCCGCTGGGACGACGCGGCGATCGCCGCGCTGAACAAGGGTGTCACGCTGCCTTCGCAGGCGATCACGCTGGTTTACCGCTCGGACTCCTCGGGCACCACCGCCGGCTTCACCTACTACCTGGCCGAGATCGATCCGCCGTTCGCGGACAAGGTCGGCGCCGGCAAGACCGTCGACTGGGCATCCGGTGTCGGCGGCAAGGGCAACGCGGGTGTCGCCGCCAACGTTTCCAAGCTCGGCGGTTCGATCGGCTACGTCGAGTACGCCTATGCCAAGCAGAACGACATGACCCATGTCTCGCTCATCAACAAGGCCGGCAACGCCGTCCAGCCGAGCGCCGAGAGCTTCGCGGCTGCGGCGGCAGGCGCCGACTGGAGCGCCAGGCCGGGCTTTGGCATCGGCCTGTCGAACCAGGATGATCCGCAGGCATGGCCGATCGTCTCGGCGAGCTTTATCCTCATGCACCGGCAGGCCGATGACGCGGCCGCTTCGGCGGAAGCCCTGAAGTTCTTCCGCTGGTCCTTCGCCAACGGCGACCAGATGGCCCTCGATCTCGACTATGTCCCGATGCCCAAGTCGGTGGTCGAGCAGGTCGAAGCCTCGTGGGCCGACATCAAGGACAGTTCGGGCAAGACGGTGATGGCCGCGAACTGAGTCTTTCGGGCGACCGCGAGTCGTCCCGGCCGGAGAGGGCCATGCAGGCCCTCTCCGGCCCTTGTTCGTGATTCCAGGGACTACGATGGGGAAGGAAACTCCGATGAGCGCCACCGCCGAGCAGGCTGCGCATGCAGTCCGGGGACATGCGGCCGAGAAGGCCGAGCCGGGTCCGGACGCCCTGGCCGCCGAACGGCTGGCGGCGAGGGTGCGCCGCTTCGCCATCCAGGACCGTATCTTCCTTGGCGTCACCTTCAGCTTCGCGCTGTTCGTGCTGCTGGTCCTCGCCGGACTGCTGGTGTCGCTCTTCATCGAGGCCTGGCCGGCGTTTCGGGAATTCGGCGCCGGGTTCTTCGTGGGCACCACCTGGAGCCCGGCACGCGAGGTCTACGGCGCGGTCATCGCGATCTACGGCACCCTCGTGTCCTCTTTCATCGCCTTGCTGATCGCGGTGCCGATCAGCTTCGGCATCGCCGTCTTCCTCACCGAGATCTGTCCCCTCAGGTTGCGCCGGCCCCTGGGCACCGCCATCGAACTGCTCGCCGGCGTGCCCTCGATCATTTACGGGATCTGGGGCCTGTTCATCCTGGCGCCGCTGCTCCAGGACCATGTCCAGCCGCTGCTCGGCGCCACCGGGCTGGCGCTGTTCTCGGGCCCGCCGCTGGGTGTCGGCATGCTGACCGCCGGCCTCGTGCTGGCCCTGATGGTGATTCCCTTCATCGCCTCGGTCATGCGCGATGTCTTCGAAACGGTCCCCGGTGTGCTCAAGGAATCGGCCTACGGCATCGGCTGCACCACCTGGGAGGTGGTGCGCCGGATCGTGCTGCCCTTCGCCCGGGTCGGCGTGATCGGCGGCATCATGCTGGGCCTGGGCCGGGCGCTGGGCGAGACCATGGCGGTCACCTTCGTGATCGGCAATGCCAACCGCCTGTCGGCGAGCCTGTTCGCGCCCGGCAACTCGATCGCCTCCACCCTGGCCAACGAGTTCGCCGAAGCCGATCCGACCCTGCACATTCCGGCGCTCTACGCGCTCGGGCTGCTGCTGTTCGTGATCACCTTCATCGTGCTGGGCCTGGCCAAGTGGCTGACCGAGCGCAGCCGGCGTCGCGCCGGCCTCTGAGGAGATCCTGATGGACGCCATTCCCCGCGAGTCGAGTCCTCTCTATCGCCGTCGCCGCGTCTCCAATGCGATCGGCCTCGGCCTGTCGGCGAGCGCCATGGTGATCGGCCTGTTCGCGCTCGGCTGGATCCTCTGGACCCTCGTCTCCGAGGGTTTCGCGGCCCTGAACTGGGCCTTCTTCACCAATTCGACGCCGGCGCCCGGAACGCCGGGCGGCGGCATGGCCAATGCCATCGTCGGCAGCCTCATGATGGTCGGCTTCGCGACCCTGGTGTCGACCCCGATCGGCATCCTGGCGGGCATCTATCTCGCCGAATTCGGCGCAAAGTCGCGCTTCGCCCAGGTGACCCGCTTCGTCACCGACATCATGCTGTCGGCGCCCTCGATCGTCATCGGCCTGTTCGTCTTCGCGATCGCGGTCGCCACCACCCGCCAGTTCTCGGGCTGGGCGGGCTCGATCGCACTGTCCCTCATCGCGATTCCGGTGGTGGTGCGCACCACCGAGAACATGCTGAGCCTGGTGCCCGGAAGCCTGCGCGAGGCCGCCTTCGCCCTGGGCACCCCGCGCTGGAAGGTCAATCTCGCGGTGACCCTGCGGGCGGTGCGCGGCGGCGTGATCACCGGTGTGCTGCTGGCGATCGCCCGGATCTTCGGCGAGACGGCGCCGTTGCTGTTCACCTCGCTGTCCAATCAGTTCTTCAATGCCGACATGAGCAAGCCGATGGCCAGCCTGCCGGTGGTGATCTACAACTTCGCGCTCAGTCCCTACGAGGACTGGCAGCGCCTTGCCTGGGGCGGCGCCGCGCTCATCGCCATGATCGTGCTGGCGATCAACATCGTGGCCCGGACCATGTTCCGCGACGCCCCCCGCAACTGATACCGGATGACAGGACCCGACATGCAATCCACCGTCCTCGAGAGCAGGGAATCGATCGCACCGCTGGTGACCGACGCGGTCATGCAGGTGCGCGACCTCGACTTCTACTACGGCAAGTTCCAGGGCCTGAAGAAGGTCACCATGGACATCGCGCGCAACAAGGTCACCGCCTTCATCGGCCCGTCGGGCTGCGGGAAGTCGACCCTGCTGCGGACCTTCAACCGCATGTTCGACCTCTATCCGGGCCAGCGTGCCGAAGGGCAGATCCTCCTCAACGGCAGGAACATCCTCGATCCGCGCCAGGACGTGAACATGTTGCGGGCGAAGGTCGGCATGGTGTTCCAGAAGCCGACGCCGTTTCCCATGACCATCTTCGAGAACATCGCCTTCGGGGTGCGGCTCTACGAACCGCTCAGGGGCCGGGCGATGGAGGATCGGGTCGAATGGGCCTTGCGCAAGGCGGCGCTCTGGGAAGAGGTGAAGGACAAGCTGCAGCAGAGCGGCCTGAGCCTGTCGGGTGGGCAGCAGCAGCGTCTTTGCATCGCCCGCATGGTGGCGGTCAAGCCCGAGGTGCTGCTGCTCGACGAGCCGACCAGCGCGCTCGACCCCATCTCGACCGCCAAGATCGAAGAGCTCATGAACGAGCTCAAGAACGACTACACGATCGCGATCGTCACCCACAACATGCAGCAGGCGGCGCGCATATCCGATTTCACGACCTACATGTATCTTGGTGAGCTGATCGAATTCGGCCGCACCGACGAGATCTTCATCAAGCCCACCAAGAAGGCGACCGAGGACTACATCACCGGTCGCTTCGGTTGAGCCACCCAACGGAATCGGACCGGAAGCACTCCATGGAACATACCTACCGCCCCTTCGATGCCGACATCGACAACCTGCGCAGCGCCGTCACCACGATGGGCGGCCTGGTCGAGCGCCAGCTGATCCGCGCGGTCGATGCGGTCCGCAACCGCGACCTGCGGCTGCTCGCACAGGTCCTCACCGACGAGGGCGTGGTCAACCAGCTGCACCTCGAGACCGACCTGCGCTGCAACCAGACGATCGCCCGGCGCCAGCCGATCGCGGTGGATCTGCGCGAGATCATCGCCGTCCTGCACATCAACGACGACCTCGAGCGGATCGGTGACGAGGCCAAGAAGATCGCGCTCAAGGCCCGCGCATTCGAAGCGAGCGGCGGCCTGCCCATCGCCACGGACCGGATCGAGGAGATGACGGCAATCGTCATCGAGATGCTGCGTGATGCGCTCGAGGCCTACATCCGTCACGACACCACCGCGGCGACGGCGGTGGCGGCGCGGGATCGGGCGGTCGACCAGCTGCGCGACGCCCTGATCAGCGAGTTGATGGATCGCATCACCGGCAGTCCGGGCATCGTCTCGCAGGCGCTGGCGATGATCTTCGTCGTGCAGTCGATCGAACGGGCCGGTGACCATGCGAAGAACATCGCCGAATACGTGGTGCATGTGGTGGAAGGCTCGGACGTCCGCCACCAGCCCAGCTGACGGTTTCACACTCGATCGCATCACCGCGTCGGGGCGCCTGCCTTGCCGTGAAAGCGAACGCAAGCCCGCATGAGGGCTTGCGTCCTCAGCGGACGCCCTGGGCGGCGCCTTCCGGCCCGCTCGCCGGGGCCTGCGGCGCGCTTTCGGGCCGGATGATCCGGCCCGCGCCGAAGCGCAGGCTGAAGCGACTGCCCTTGCCGGCCCGGCTCTCGATCAGCAGCTCGGCGCCGTGGCGGTTGGCGATGTGCTTGACGATCGCCAGGCCCAGGCCGGTTCCCCCGGTGACGCGCGACCGCGCCCGGTCGACCCGGTAGAAGCGCTCGGTCAGCCGCGGCAGATGATCGGCGGGGATGCCGATGCCGGTATCGACCACCGAGATCGCGCCGCGGCCGCGCTGCTCGAGCCATTCGAGGGAGATGCGGCCGCCTTCCGGGGTATAGCGCACCGCATTGCTGAGCAGGTTGCGGATCGCGCTCTCGATCTCGGAGCTCACGCCGAGCAGGCGCAGACCCGGCGGGATGCTGGACTCGATCGTGTGCCGGCCGCCGGACAAGGCCCCGGCATCGGCGATCAGGCTGTCGCAGAGCGGCTCCAGCGCGATCGATTCGTCGGCCGGCTTGTCGATCGCGGATTCGAGCGAGGACAGGGTGAGCAGGTCCTCGACGAGGCGCTGCATCGTCCGGCTGTGCTTGGCGATCGATTCGAGGTGACGGCGCCTTTCGTCGGGATCGAGGTCGAGCTCCAGCATGGTTTCGGCGAAGCCGCCGATCACGGTGATCGGGGTGCGGATCTCGTGCGACACATTGGCGACGAAGTCGCTGCGCATGGTGTCGAGCCGCGCCTGGTCGGTGATGTCGCGGATGATCAGGAGCTTCTTGGCGTCGTCGCTGGCGTGCAGCCGGATCTCGAACGTCCGTCCGGGCCGGTTCGGCAGGGCCAGCCGCAGGGACGCGGCGTACTGGCCCGCATCGAGATAGTCGATGAACTCGGGTTGGTTCAGGAAATGGTGAACCGGCCGGCGGTTGCCGAAGACGCTGTGCAGGTCGCGGGCCGTCACGTTGGCCCATTCGACATGATTGAAGCGATCGAGCAGCATCAGCCCGTCGGGCAGCCGATCGACCGCCGCGCGCAGCTGCTCGAGCTCGTCGGACAGCTCCGCACGCTCCTCGGATTCGAGCCGCATGAAGCGGGCGAGCTTGTCCATCGGGCGTCGCCAGCCGGCGAAGCCGATCGGTACGTCGCGCATCTTGGGCAGGCCCGACCAGTGGTTCAGGCGACCCAGGAAATAGCCATGATAGAAGCCGAGCAGGATCACCCAGGCGCCCAGCCAGGTCGCGGCGGCCAGCGGCATGCCGGCGCGATACAGTGCCGCGCCGATGAGGGCGACGAGCACGGGAATGCCGAACGCCGTGGCATTCATCATGCAGGGGCGAGCCGGTAGCCGCCGCCGCGCACCGTCTCGATCAGCCGGTCGTGGCCGCTCGGGCGCAGCGCCAGCCGCAGCCGGCGGATATGCACATCGACGGTGCGTTCCTCGATGTAGACCGTGTCGCCCCAGACCTTGTCGAGCAGCTTCGAGCGCGACAGCACCCGGTCGGGGTTGCGCAGGAAGTAGTACAGCAGCTTGAACTCGGTCGGACTGAGGCCGACCTCGGCATCGCCGGCGAAGGCGCGATGGGTGGCCGGCTCGATGCGCAGGCCGGCGACCTCGACCGGATCCTCGGACACCTCGGGCGCCGAACGGCGCAGGATCGCGCGGACCCGGGCCAGCAATTCGCGCGGCGAGAACGGCTTGGTGACGTAGTCGTCGGCGCCGGACTCGAAGCCTTGCAGCTTGTCGCCCTCCTGGGCGCGGGCGGTCAGCATGATGATCGGGATGTCGCGGGTGCTGGCCCGTTCGCGCAGCCGGCGGATGAAATCGACGCCCGAGATGCCCGGCAGCATCCAGTCGAGCAGGATCAGGTCCGGGCGCTCGGCATCGATCATCGATGTTGCGCTGTCGGCGTCGCCCGATTCGCGGGCAAGGTAGCCAGCATGGCGAAGGTTCACTGCGACCAGTTCCCGGATGGCGGGTTCGTCTTCGACGATGAGTATCCTCGCGGACACGGCAAGCCTCGTGGTGGTACGGGCTTTCAGATTATGACAAAGCTTTGACCGTTTCATGACGGTCGGCCGGCCCGCTCCAGGAATAGCGCAGCGGCCCTCCGGGCGGGCGGTTGCGGCCGACGGCGAGACGCCAGGCGTCGACTCGCAGCGGCGGCTCGAGCAGCGGCGCGGGCGCGGCCTGCGGCCGCGCATTGCGTACCAGCGAAAGATGCGGGACGAGGGGCCGTTCATCGAATTCGCAGGGCATCGCCCGCAGCGCCTGGCGCAGTTCGTCGGCGAGCCTCGCCAGCCAGCCGGGCGTCGCATCGGGTCCGGCCCAGAGCAGTGCCGGCCGCCCGCCGCCGCCGAAGCGGCCGAGCCGGGTGAGCGGGAGCGGCGGCCAGGCGGGGCCGTCACCGATCCCTGCGACGGCGTTCTCGAGGCGCCTGCCGAAACCGGCTTCGCGGGCGCCGATGAAGGCCAGCGTCAGGTGGATGTCGTCGGCGGCCAGCGGCCAGCCCCCGGCATCGGCGGCGATCCCGTCAGCGAGCCGCGCGAGGGCGCCGGCGGCGCCAGCATCGGGGAGAAGAGCGATGAAATACCGGAAACGCCCGACGGGCGTGGCGCACGCGCCGACCGGCAGGCCCGGCTGCCCGGGTGGCTCGTGCGACACTGTGGATCGATCGATCTTGCGTTTACCCATCGGGAGCTGCCTTGGACGACAGGGAACATTCCCCCCGCCTTCATTCTGCCTGCAAGGTGCTGGTCACCGGCGGCGCCGGCTACATCGGCTCGCATACCGTGGTCGAGCTGGTCGGCGCCGGCCATGAGGTCGTGGTGCTCGACAATCTGTCGAACGCCTCGCCGCGCTCGCTCGAGCGCATCGAGCGTATCACCGGCGTTCGCGTGCCCCTGGTGGTCGGTGATATTCGCGACGCGGCCCTGCTGCGCGAGCTGCTCGCGCGCGAGCGCTTCGACGCCACCATGCATTTCGCCGGCCTCAAGGCGGTCGGCGAATCGGTCGAGAAGCCCCTGGCCTACTACGACTGCAACATCGCGGGCACGACGACCCTGCTCGAATGCCTCGGCGAAGCCGGGGTGCGCAATTTCGTGTTCAGCTCGTCGGCGACCGTCTATGGCGACCCGGAGTCGGTGCCGATCCGCGAGGAGGCGCCGACCGGGCCGACCAATCCCTATGGCCGCACCAAGTGGATGATCGAGTTCATCCTGCGCGATCTCGCCGCCGCCGATCCGCGCTGGTCGATCGGTATCCTGCGCTATTTCAATCCGGCCGGAGCCCATCCGAGCGGCCTGATCGGCGAGGATCCGCGGGGCATCCCCAACAACCTCATGCCCTTCGTGGCCCAGGTCGCGGTCGGCCGGCGCGAATCCCTGTCGGTCTTCGGTGGCGACTACCCGACCCGCGACGGCACCGGCGTGCGCGACTACATCCATGTCGTCGACCTCGCCCGCGGGCACCTGGCCGCGCTCGAGCATGCCCGCAAGGGGGCCGGCGCCTTCACCGTCAACCTCGGAACCGGGCTCGGCTGCTCGGTCCTCGAGATGATCACCGCCTTCGAGCGCGCCAGTGGCCGGCAGGTGCCCTACCGGATCGTCGAGCGGCGGGCCGGCGACATCGCCGAATGCTATGCCGACCCCGCGCATGCCGCCGAGCTCCTCGGCTGGCGCGCGAACCTGGGAATCGACGCGATGTGCGCCGACGGCTGGCGATGGCAGCAGGGCAACCCGCAGGGCTACGCGGAAATGGGGTCAGAGGAAATGGGGTCAGACACCATTTCCGATGGAAATGGTGTCTGACCCCATTTCCGTTTCCGTGTTTCAGGCGATCTCGATGTTGTCGATCAGGCGCGTCGATCCGAGCTTCGCGGCGGCCAGGGCGACCAGGGCTGTGTCCTCGGGGGCATCCGCGTCCGGTACGCCGAGATCGTCGCGGCGCCGGATCGCGATGTAGTCGGGCTGCCAGCCGCGCTCGACCAGGGTGGCCATCGCGTCCGCCTCGATCGCCGCGAAATCGCGCTCGCCCGCTTCCACCCGTTCGACCGCCGCCGCGAGCAGCTTGTAGAGGCTGGCCGCCTCGGCCCGCTCCTCGCGGCCGAGATAGCGGTTGCGCGAGCTCATCGCGAGGCCGTCGCGCTCGCGCACGATCTCGCCCGCCTCGATGTGGATCGGCAGGTTGAACTGGCGCACCATGCGCCGGATGATCATCAGCTGCTGGTAGTCCTTCTTGCCGAAGATCGCGGTGTGCGGCGCCACGCAGTTGAACAGCTTGAGCACCACGGTGCACACCCCCTCGAAGAAGCCGGGCCGGAACTCGCCCTCGAGGATGTCGCCCAGGCCCGCCGGCGTCTGCACCCGGTAGGCCTGTGCTTCCGGATACATCTCGCCGTCGTCGGGGGCGAACACCACGTCGCAGCCCGCCCTGGCGAGCTGCTCGCAGTCCTCTTCGAAGGTCCGCGGATAGGTGTCGAAGTCCTCGTGGGGGGCGAACTGCAGGCGGTTGACGAAGACGCTCGCGACCACCGGGCGGCCGCATTCGACGGCTCGGCGCACCAGCGACAGGTGGCCCTCGTGCAGGTTGCCCATGGTCGGGACGAGCACGGTGCCGGCGCAGTCGCGCAGGCGTTCGCGCAGGGCATCGATGCGGTTGATGACTTCCATGGCTTTCAGTGTCCGAGGTTGAAGAAGCTGCGCCGTCCGCGCATTTCGAGCAGCCTGTGCACCAGCATCGCGAAATCCTCGTCGCGCTCGGCCGGATTGAGCCGCTCGGTATTGACGATCAGCACCGGTGCGTCCTCGTAGTGGTGAAAGAAGCGACTGTACGCGTCGGCCAGCCCGCGCAGGTAGGGTTCGGCGATTCCCGCCTCCATCGGCAGGCCGCGGCGCTGCACGCGCGCGACCAGGGTGTCGGGGCTGGCCTGCAGGTAGATCACCAGGTCCGGATGCGGCGCATGCGGGCTCAGGTTGTCGTAGATGGTCCGGTACAGGCGCAGTTCGTCGTCGTCGAGCGTCAGGCGCGCGAACAACGGATCCTTTGCCAGCAGGAAGTCGCCCACGACGGATTCGGTAAAAAGATCGCGCTGGGCGAGCGAGCGCAGCTGCTCGGTGCGCTGGAACAGGAAGAACAGTTGTGCCGGCAGCGCATGGCGCTGGCCTTCCCGGTAGAAGCGCTCGAGGAAGGGATTGGCGCCGGCATCCTCCAGCACGGGGTGGGCGCCATAGGCATCGATGAAGCGGCGCGCGAGCGAGGTCTTGCCGGCGCCGATAGGCCCTTCGACGACGATGTGGCGAAAGCGCTCGAAGGGCGAGGGCGGCAGGGGCTGCGGCGATTGGCTGGCGGATTCGGACATCATCGGGTCGGGGGTCGGGGCCTGCAGGCGGGCTCCCGGGATCCGGGCACCGGGTCGGCACGCTGTCCCGCCAGGGCGCCGAGGCGGTCCGCGGCCGGGCCGACGCCCGGGATTGTCGCATCGGGCGCGACTTCGAGCAGCGGGCGCAGCACGAAGGCGCGCTCGGCCATGCGTGGATGCGGAACCACCAGGCGCGGCGGGGCGTCGATGCGGCCCTGTCCGTAGAGCAGCAGGTCGAGGTCGAGCGTCCGAGGGGCGTTGCGGTAGGGCCGCTCGCGCCCGGCTTCGGCTTCGATCCGCTGCAGGCCGGCGAGCAGGGTGAAGGCATCCAGCCCGGTTTCGACGAGCGCCACCGCATTGTGGAAATCGGGACCGTTCGCCTCGACGGGCGCGCTGCGCCAGAGGCGCGAACTCGCCAGCAGCCGGGTCCCGGCAAGCGCATCGATCCGCAGGAGGGCATCGCGCAGGCGGCCGGGAGCATCGCCCAGGTTCGCGCCCAGGCCGATCGCCGCACGCACCGGCGGCCGGGGCCCGGTGCCGCCGGCTGGTGGCGAGGCGGGCCGCTGGCCGGCCATCTCAGGCGCTGGCGCCGTCGGGTCGGGGTGCCGGTCCGTCCTGGCCGCCCTCGCGTCGGGGCCGGGGCCGGCGGCGACGCTTGCGCGCCGTGCCGGAGCGCGGCGCGGCCTCGACCAGCGTCGCCCGGCCCGGCCCGTCGGCAGCGATGAAGTCGGTCCACCACTGGCCGAGCTCGGCCGGCGCTTCGTCGGTCTCGACGCGCAGCAGCAGGAAGTCGTAGGCGGCGCGCAGCCTCATGTGCTCGACGAGTCGAAACGGCGCCTGGCCGCTGCGTCGTTCGAAGCGCGGCTGCAGGCTCCAGATCTCGCGCATGTCGGCAACGAAGCGCTTGTGGATCGCGAGCTTGCCGGCCTGGGCGTCGAGCACTTCGTCGATCGCGAGGTTCAATGCCGGAATGGGGTTCTGACCCGCTTGCCGATGACGAAGCCACAAGGCGTTGACCCGTTCCCAGAGCAGCGTGGCGAAGAGGAAGCCCGGGCTCACGCTGCGGCCCTCGGCGATGCGGGCGTCGGTCTTGGCAAGGGCGATCGAGATGAAGCGTTCGCCATCGGGCTGCTCGAGGATCAGGTCGAGCAAGGGCAGCAGCCCGTGCTGCAGCCCTTCGGCGCGCAACTGGTGCAGGCTCGCCATGGCATGGCCCGAGAGCAGGAGCTTGAGCATCTCGTCGAACAGGCGCGCACTGGGCACGTTCGAGATCAGCCCGGCGAGCTCGCGCATCGGGGCGCGGGTGCGCTCCTCGATGGTGAAGCCGAGCTTGGCGGCGAAACGCGCCACCCGCAGCAGCCGCACCGGATCCTCGCGAAAGCGCGTTGCCGGATCGCCGATCATGCGGATGACCCTGGCCTTGATGTCGCGCACGCCGTCGTGGAAGTCGAGCACCTGGTCGGCGATCGGGTCGTAGTAGAGCGCGTTCACGGAAAAGTCGCGCCGCGCCGCGTCCTCTTCGAGGGTGCCCCAGACGTTGTCGCGCAGGACCCGGCCGTGGTCGTCGGTCTCGGCGTCGACCTGCGCCGCGCGGAAGGTCGAGACCTCGATGACCTCGCGCCCGTAGAGCACATGCACGATCTGGAAGCGCCGGCCGATCAGCCGCGAGCGCCGGAAGATGCGATGGACTTCCTGCGGGGTGGCGTTGGTCGCGACGTCGAAGTCCTTGGGCTTGAGGCCGAGCAGGGAATCGCGCACGCCCCCGCCCACCACATAGGCCTTGAAACCCGCCTTGTGCAGGCCCTCGCAGGTACGCTGGGCGGCGCTCGACATCGAGGCGCGCGACAGTCCCAGGTCGGCGCCCCGGTAGCGGCGCGCATGCGATCGCATCTGCGGAGTCTGCGCGGGCGCTCGGCCCAGCAGGCGACCGATCAGCTTGCGGATCATTCGAACAGGCGCCGTATCGGCCAGCCGCGCTCGCGGGCGATCGTCGCCAGCCGCGCGTCCGGATTGGTGGCGACCGGCCGGCTCACCCGCTCGAGCAGGGCGAGGTCGTTGATCGAGTCGCTGTAGAAGACCGAATCCGGGAAGCTGTCCCATTCGCGTCCCAGGCTCGCGAGCCATTCATGGACCCGGACGACCTTGCCTTCGCGAAACGAGGGCGTGCCGGCGGTGCGGCCGGTGATGCGACCATCGATCTCCTCGACCCGCACCCCGATGAGATGCTCGACGCCGAAGGCCCGCGCGATCGGGCGGGTGACGAATTCATTGGTCGCGGTGACGATCGCGCAGAGGTCGCCGGCCCGCTGGTGGCCCTCGACGAGCTCGCGCGCCACGGGCCGGATCGCGGGCAGCACGACCGTTTCCATGAAGCGTTCCTGCAGCCGGTCGAGTTCGTCGCGCGGCAGGGCCGCGAGCGGCCCGAGCTGAAAGGCCAGGAACTCGGCGATGTCGAGGGTACCGGCCTGGTATTCGCGGTAGAAGCGGTCGTTCTCGCGAGCGAAGCTGACCGAATCGACTTTGCCGGCGGCTACCAGGAAGCGCGACCATTCATAGTCGCTGTCGATCGGCAGCAGCGTGTGGTCGAGGTCGAAGAGGGCGAGGTTCATGGTTGGAGGGCGATTTTATCAGTCCGCGGCCGGTCCGCCCGGCAAGGGGGGCGAGTCGGCTTCGAATTCACGCAACAGGTGCAGGCTCAGCTGGCGCTTGCGCTCGAAGCCGTAGCGGTCCAGGGCATCGAAGAGTGCGATCAGGCTGCGGATGTCGCGGTCGTGGTGGGCCAGCAGGTAGGGAACCAGGTCGCGCCCGAGAGCGACCCCGCGGCTGGCGGCGTGCTGTTCGAGGGCGGCCGCCTTGTGGTGGTCGTCGAGCAGGCGCATCTGCAGGACCAGGCCCCAGCCGAGCCGGGTGCGCAGGTCCTCGCGCAGGCGCATCGCCAGCGGCGGCGCATCGCCGGTCACCACCAGGGTGGCGGCGATGCCGGCCTGGATCTGGTTGTACAGGCCGAACAGGGCCTGCTGCCCGGCAGCGTCGAGCCGCTGGCAGTCGTCCACCAGCAGCAACTCGCCGTCGGCCACGGTCGCCGGCATCTCGCCGTCGGGCGGGACGAGGCATCCCCATGGCGCGAGCGCCTGCAGCAGGTGGCTGCGACCGGCCCCGGCCGGCCCCCAGAGGTAGACGAAGCGGGTCCGTCGGTCGCCGCGCGCCAGGAGGTGGGCGAGCGCGACCACCTCGGCGTTGTCGCCGGTGACGAAGTTCGAGAGGCTCGGCGCCGGCCGCTGGTGCAGGTCGAGTGGCAGTTGCCTCATGGGCGCGGCAGGCGTTGCATGGAAGGAGCCGGGATCCCGGGCGTGGGGCGCCCGCGCAGGCTGGCACTAGAATGGCGAGGACACGATTGTATCGGGACACCCCCAAGATGAATTCCCCCCTCTCCTACAAGGAGGCCGGCGTCGATATCGATGCCGGCGATGAGCTCGTCGCCCGGATCGGCCCGCTCGCCCGCAGGACGATGCGCGATGGCGTGCTGGCGGGCATCGGCGGCTTCGGCGCCCTGTTCGAAGTGCCGCGGCGCTTTCGCGAGCCGGTGCTGGTCTCGGGCACCGACGGGGTCGGCACCAAGCTGCGGCTCGCCTTCGTCCTGGGGCGGCACGATACGGTCGGGATCGACCTGGTCGGGATGAGCGTCAACGACATCCTCGTCCAGGGCGCCGAACCCCTGTTCTTCCTTGACTACTTCGCCTGCGGACGGCTCGACGTCGATGTCGCGGCGGCGGTGGTCGGCGGCATCGCCGCTGGCTGCGAGCAGGCGGGCTGCGCCCTGATCGGTGGCGAAACCGCCGAGATGCCCGGCATGTATCCCGATGGCGAGTACGACCTCGCCGGCTTCGCGGTCGGCGTGGTCGAGAAGTCGGCGATCATCGACGGCAGCGCCATCGCCCCCGGCGACGCCCTCATCGGCCTGGCGAGCAGCGGCGCCCATTCCAACGGCTATTCCCTGATCCGCCGGGTCCTCGAGCGGGTTTACGGACCCCTCGAGGCCGACGCCGCCCGCGCCGCTCTGCGGGAGGATTTCCATGGCCGGCCCTTCGAGGACGTCCTCATGGCGCCGACCCGCATCTACGTCAAGCCGGTGCTGGGGCTGCTTGCGGAAATGCCCGTCAAGGCGATGGCGCACATCACCGGCGGAGGCCTGGTGGAGAACGTGCCGCGCGTGCTGCCCGATGCCTGCCGGGCCGAGATGCGCGCCGGGGCCTGGCCGATGCCGCCGCTGTTCGACTGGCTGCGCCAGCAGGGGCAGATCGCCGACGCCGAGATGCACCGGGTGTTCAACTGCGGCATCGGCATGGTGCTGGTCGTGGCGGCTGCGGATGCCGACCGGGCGATCGCCCATCTCGAGGCGGCCGGCGAGACGGCCTGGCGCATCGGCGAGGTGGCCGACAGGCAAGCGGGGGATGCTGCCGCGGTGGTGCGCTGAAGCGATGTATTCAGGCCAGCACGACGACGTTCAGCCCGTGCACCCGCTGGAACGCCGCATCGCCCGTCAGCAGCAGGTGTCGCGATCCCAGCTGCAGGCAACTCGCGGCCTGCAGGGCATCAGGCGTGCGCAGTCCGTGTCGCACGCGGATGCTTGCGGCCAGCTCCACCACGTCGCGAGTCAGCTCCACCCACAGTAGATCCGGTCGGCCGAAAAAGCCATCGAACAGGGCCAGCGTGGCGTTGTCGTCGGCCTTCATCGGCCCTACGCGACATTCCAGCCACGACAGGCGACTGACGGCCGCACTGGCGCGGGGGTGCGCCTGCGCAATCGCGGCCAGCTTGGCGCGCACTCGACTGGCGAACGGTTCCCGGCCTTCGAGCAGGTATATCAGCGCGCTCGCGTCGAAAAAGACGATCACTTCACCAGGCGCGCTCTTCGGCCAGCCCGGTGTCGATGTCCGTCTTGTCCCGCGCACCGGTGGAGGGCTGGGCCAGAAGCCATTGCAGTGCTGTCATGCCGGGGCCGGCCTGCCGCGGCTGTCCCCCGGCAAGGCGTTGGTACTCCTCCTCGGACAACACGACCGCCGCCGGTCGATTGCGCTTGAGGATATGGACCGGGCCACGCTGCAAGCCCTCTTCGATGGCGGCCATGCCGCGGCGCTTGATCTCGGCAGCGGTAAGGGTGTTGTTCATGGCACATCATGTCAGGTACTGAAACAGCGCCAATGGTACTGAATCAAGTACGTTTGTCAATTCTTGCCAGGCCCGATAGGCGGACGCGCCGAGGCATCCTGAGCACTACGGGATCAGGCCGGCTGTGCCTGCGGCTGGGTCGTCGGCTCGGCGATCGTGACCCGGTAGAGCAGGCGCCGGTGGCCTTCGTAGCCGCCGGTGGCCCGGTGCAGCACGCAGCGGTTGTCCCATAGCGTCAGCAGTCCCGGCGACCAGCGGTGCCGGTAGACGAAGCGGTCCTCGACCTGGTGGGCGAACAACTCGGCGAGCAGGGCTTCGGCCTCGTCGGCGGGCATGCCGTCGATGCCGATCGTGTAGGCCTGGCTGACGAAGAGGGCCTTGCGGCCGGTTTCCGGGTGCGCCCGCACCACGGGATGCCGATGGGTGGCGAGCGCGCTGTCGTCCGGACGAATCGTCATCGAGCGGTCGCCGGCATCGCCGTCACCGTATCGTCCCTTGAGCGAATAGCCGCGGCGCGCCGAATGGATCGCGACGAGGCCGTCGAGCCGGGCGCGCATGGCCGCCGGCAGGGCCTCGTAGGCGCCGTACTGGTCGGCGAAGAGGGTGTCGCCACCCACCGGCGGGATCTCCACGCCATAGAGCGCCGTGCCGCTGGGCGGATCGGGCAGGAAGCTCCAGTCCGAGTGCCAGCTTTCGGCGAACAGGGCGCTCTTCTCGTCGGCTTCGCGTTGCACCGCGATCACATGGCGCCGCCCGGGCAGGGGTGCGATGTAGGGATCATCGCCGAAGCGGCCAAAGCGCGGCGGAATCGCCTCGAGGTGATCGAGCTCGAGCTGCTGGTCGGGGAAGCCGAGCACCTGGTGCTCGAGCCAGGCGGCGCGGACCGCGGCCGCGGTGGCGTCGTCGATCGGTTTGCTGAAATCCACACCGCGCACGTTCGCGCCGATGTTCTGGCCACTCGGTTCGATCCGGATCGCCATGGTGCTGTCTCCTGTTCTTGTCGTGAATTGGTCCGAGTATCGGTGCTTCCCGGGGCCTGCGCAAATCAGAGATGACGTTGGTATCGATGAACGCCCTGTCGTTCATGCAGCTCTTCCCGCGTCCAGGGGCCGGAACTGCGGGCATCGGTGGCGGCAGCGCGCTCGAGGAAACGCCGCATGGCTACGGTACGCTCCTGCCGGCCGGCATAGCTCTCCAGGTATTGCCGGAGCAAGGCGTTGACCGAGGTGCCGTTCGAGCCCTCGGACTTCTGGCCAGCCGTCACGGCCACCGCGCTATCCTCGCGCGGCCGCCACGATGCGCAGCAGCGTCTCGCCCCATTCGGCGAGCTTCTTCTCGCCGATGCCCGGGATCGCCGCGACCGCCGCCATGTCGGCGGGCCGGGTCTCGGCAATGGTGCGCAAGGTCCGGTCCGGGAAGACCACGTATGCCGGTACATTGCCGCGTTCCCGGGCGGTCTCGGCCCGCCATGCGCGCAGTTGCTCGAACAGCGCGGCATCGGCCGGCGCCAGGGTGGCGCTCGGGTCGCCGACGGGTCGAGCGCCGGCGGTCGTGGCGCGCCCGGCCTTGCCCTTGCCCCGTGCCGGTCGCGCCGCGATCCGGCGCAGATGGACCGCCCGCTCGCCGCGCAGGACGGCGCGCGCGTCCGGCGCGAGGCGCAGGGCGCCGTAGGCCTCGAAGTCGACCTCGATCAGGTCCATCGCGATGCACTGGCGGATGACGGCTCGCCACTGGCGTTCGTCGACATCGGCGCCGACGCCGAACACCCCGAGCCGATCATGGCCGAAGCGGCTGATGCGTTCATCGCCCCTGCCGCGCAGCACATTGAGCAGGTACTGCGCGCCGAAGCGCTGGCCGGTGCGGTAGATGCACGAGAGCAGCTTCTGCACGTCGACGGTGGCGTCGTAGGTCGCCGGCGGTTCGAGGCAGTTGTCGCAGTTCCCGCATCGCCACTGCGGCGGATGCTCTTCCCCGAAGTAGGCGAGCAGGCGGGCGCGCCGGCAGCCGGCGGTCTCGGCCAGCGCGAGCATGGCGTCGAGCCGGGCGCCCGATACCCGGCGATGCGCCTCGCTGCCCTCGGACTGGTCGATCATGCGGCGCTGCTGCACCACGTCGGACAGGCCGTAGGCCATCCAGGCTTCGGCCGGCTCGCCGTCGCGGCCGGCGCGGCCGGTTTCCTGGTAGTAGCCCTCGATCGAGCGCGGCATGTCGAGATGCGCCACGAAGCGCACATCGGGCTTGTCGATGCCCATGCCGAAGGCGATGGTGGCAACCATCACGATGCCGTCCTCGCGCAGGAAGCGCTGCTGGTTGGCGGCGCGCTGCGCATTGGCCATGCCGGCGTGGTAGGGCAGGGCGCGGATCCCGGCGCCGTCCAGATGAGCGGCCACCTGGTCGACCTTCGCTCGCGACAGGCAGTAGACGATGCCGGAGCTGCCGGCATGGCGCTGCGAGATGAAGTCGACCAGCTGGCGGCGGGCTTCGCCACGGTCGACGATCCGGTAGGTGATGTTGGGCCGGTCGAAGCTCGAGACGAAGATCCGGGCATCGGCCAGCGCCAGCGCCGAGACGATCTCGGCGCGGGTGGTCGGATCGGCGGTCGCGGTCAGCGCGATCCGCGGCACGGTCGGGAAGCGTTCGTGCAGCACCGAGAGCATCGCGTATTCGGGCCGGAAGTCGTGGCCCCATTGCGAGACGCAGTGGGCTTCGTCGATCGCGAAGAGCGCGATGCGGCTCCCGCCCAGCAGGGCCAGGCAGCGTTCGGTGAGCAGTCTTTCCGGCGCGACGTAGACGAGGTCGATCTCGCCCGAGCGCACCTGGGCCTCGACGCTGGCCGCCTGGGCCGCCGTGAGCTGGCTGTTCAGGCAGGCGGCGCGTACCCCGATGGCGGCCAGGGCATCGACCTGGTCCTGCATCAGGGCGATCAGGGGCGACACCACCACGGCGACGCCATCGCGCAGCAGCGCGGGAATCTGGTAGCACAGCGACTTGCCGCCGCCGGTGGGCATGAGGACCAGGGCATCGCCGCCGCCGGCGACATGCTCGATGATCGCCGCCTGCTCGCCGCGGAAGGCGGGATAGCCGAAGACGGTCCGGAGTCGATCGAGCGCGCGGGGGCCGAGCCCGGCTTCGGGCGGCCGTGCGCTCGGGCTCATGC
>JBAYRO010000008.1:0-61368 GCA_041676645.1 Burkholderiaceae bacterium
ACGATCCGCTTCGAAGGGCGCGACATCACGCACATGCCCGCGCCGAAGCGGGCCGCCCTGGGCCTGGCGCGCAGCTTCCAGAACATCGCCCTGTTCCGTGGCATGTCGGTGCTCGACAACATCAAGCTCGGGCGTCATGCGCACCTGCGCACCAACATCTTCGATGCGCTGCTGTATTTCGGTCGCGCCCGCCGCGAGGAGATCGCGCTGCGCACCGACATCGAGCACCGGATCATCGACTTCCTCGAGATCGACCATATCCGGCATGCGCCGGTCGCCGCCCTGCCCTACGGCCTGCAGAAGCGCGTCGAGATGGCCCGGGCCCTGGCGATGCAGCCGAAGGTCCTGATGCTCGATGAACCGGTCGCCGGGATGAATCGCGAGGAAACCGAGGACATGGCGCGCTTCATCCTCGACGTACGGGCCGAATGGGGCGTCACCGTGTTGATGGTCGAGCACGACATGGGCATGGTCATGGACCTGTCCGACCATGTCGTCGTGCTGAACTTCGGACAGGTCATCGCCGACGGCACGCCGGAAGAGGTGCAGCGCAACCCGGAGGTGATCCGCGCCTATCTCGGATCGGGCGACCACGAGGCCCTGCGCCGGCGGCTGCGCGGGGCGCGCGGGGAAGCCGTGGCATGAACTTCGACTGGCTGTTCCTGTTCGAGATCTCGCTGGCGGGCATCGGCACCGGCGGCCTGTACGCGCTGACCGGCCTGTGCTTCGTGCTGATCTACAAGGCCACCCGCGTCGTCAACCTGGCGATCGGCGAGATGCTGATGATCGGCGCCTATGTCTTCTTCGCGTTCGCCGCCGGCATGGCCCTGCCCATCTGGCTGGCCATCCTCGGCGCGGTGATCGCCGGCGGCCTGCTCGGCGCCCTGGTCGAGCGGACCATGATCCGGCCGATGCTCGGCGAATCGCCGATCTCGGTGTTCATGGTCACGGTCGGGCTGGCGTCGATCCTCGTCGGCCTGGTCGAGCTGGTCTGGGGGGCGAACCCGCAACGCCTGCCCGAATTCCTGCCGGACGATCCGGTGATGATCGGCGAGGCCTTCATCGCCTCGAAAGTCTTCTACGGCTTTCTTGTCGCGGCCCTGCTGGTCGCCGCGGTATTGCTCATCTTCCGCTTCTGGCGCGGCGGCATCGCTCTGCGCGCCACCGCTTCCGACCAGGCCGCCGCCTACTCGATGGGCATCAATGTGCCGCGGGTGTTCTCGCTGTCCTGGACCTTTGCGGGCGCCCTGGCCGCAGTCGCCGGCATCGTGGTCGGCGCGATCGGCGGCATCTCGCCGGTGATGGGCGTATTCGGCCTGTCGGTGCTGGTCGTGGTCATATTCGGCGGGCTCGACAGCGTGCTCGGCGCGCTGATCGGCGGGCTGTTCATCGGGCTGGTGGAAGCCTGGGCCAGCGCCTACCTGGGCGGCGAGTACGAACTCCTGGTCACCTTCATCCTGCTGGTGCTGATCCTGATGGTGCGGCCCTACGGGCTGTTCGGCACGGCCGAGATAGAAAGGCTCTGATGGAAAGGCCCTGATCGATGCGCATCGGTACCGCACCCCAGACGTATGCCGCCGACCAGGCGCTGTTCGATACGCGCACGCAGTGGACCTGGCTGGCGCTGCTCGGGTTGCTGCTCGTCGCCTTCCCGTTCCTGGTCAACGAATACTGGCTGTACATGGCCTGCCTGGTCGCGATCAATGTGGCGAGCGCCACCGGGCTGAACATCCTCACCGGCTACACCGGCCTGGTCAGCCTCGGGCAGGCCGCGTTCATGGGCATGGGCGCCTACACGGTGGCGGCGCTCGAAGCCCGGTTCGGCACGCCGGCGCTGCTCAACCTGGTCGCCGCCGGCGTCGTCGCCATGGCCGGCGGCGCGATCGTCGGGATTCCGTCGCTGCGGGTCAAGGGCCTGTACCTGGCCATCGCGACGATCGCGGCCTCGTTCATCGCGCACTTCGTGTTCGCCAACTGGACCGCGGTCACCGGCGGCACGGCGGGCCTGTCGGTGCCGCCGGCGCGGTTCTTCGGCGTGGCGCTCGACACTTCCTTCCGGATCTACTGGCTGATCCTGCCGCTCACCGTGCTGATGGTCGCCGGCGCCGCGAACCTGTTCCGCACGAGGATCGGGCGCGCCTTCATCGCGATCCGCGACCGCGACATCTCGGCCGATGTGCTCGGCATCCCGCTGCTGCGCTACAAGCTGCTGTCCTTCGGGCTGTCCTCCTTCTATGCCGGCGTCGCCGGCGGGCTGTGGGCCTACTTCTTCCGGGTGGTCACGCCGGAGAGCTTCCCGTTGCTGATGTCGATCTTCTTCCTGGCCGCGATCATCGTCGGCGGCATGGGCACGATCCTGGGCAGCATCCTCGGGGCGATCTTCATGACCCTGGTGCCCGAGCTGCTCAAGTTCGTCGTCGACTGGCTGCCTTTCGAGAACGCCACCGTCGCGCTCTCGCCGGTGCGCACGATGGTCTTCGGCGCACTGATCGTCGGCTTCCTGATCTTCGAGCCGCATGGTCTTGCCGAGATCTGGCGCCGCATTCGCCGATTCTTTCACCTGTACCCGTTCCGGACCTGAGCCCGGCCACGGCATCGACGCCGGGCCGGAACCCATCGAGGAGGAGAACATGATCATTTCGAAATCGCGACGCGCCACCCTGGGCGCATTGATGGCCACCGCCTGCCTGGCGCTGGCCGGGGGCGCCGCGCAGGCGCAGGACAAGGACATCGTGATCGGCGGTTCGATCCCGATGTCCGGGGTGTTCGCCTTCGCCGGCCTGGGCATCCACGACGGCATCCAGGACTACGTGAAGATCGTCAACGATGCCGGCGGCATCGATGGCCGCAAGCTGCGCTACGTGCCCGAGGACACCGGCTACAAGGTCGACGCCTCGGTCGCCGCCTTCAAGAAGATCACGAGCCAGAACGAGGTCAACCTGTACTACGGGGATTCGACCGGCTTCGCCAAGACGATCAACTCCGAGCTCGATCGCATGGGCACGATCCTGATGGCGGGCGCCTCGTTCGCGTCGGAGATCAACGATCCGGAGAAGTTCCCCCACCAGTTCCTGGTCGGGCCCGACTACACCGAGATGTTCGGCATCCTGCTGCGCTACATCGCCGACGAGAAACCGGGCGCCAAGGTGGCCTTCGTCTATTCGGACACCGAGTTCGGCCGCGACCCGATCGAATCGAGCCGCGAGCTGGCGAAATCGCTCGGGCTCAGCGTGAGCGGCGAGATCATGACGCCGCCCGGCAGCGTCGACGTCTCGACCGAGGTCATCAAGCTGCGCCGCGCCGCACCCGACTACACGATCTTCCATGGCTATGTGCTGGCGCCGATCCCCGAGTTCATCATCCAGGGCCGCAAGATGGGAATGAAGAGCCACTGGATGGGCACCTTCTGGACCATGGACAACTCGATGGTCATGAAGATGGGCGAGGCGGCCGAAGGCTTCATGGGCGTGATGCCCTTCCGCTACTACTACGAGACCGAAGGCGATGTGCCGATGCTCGAGAAGATCCGCGAGATGCGCCCCGAGTACCAGAGCACGGCCTACACGCAGGGCTTCCTGACCACCATGCTGTTCACCGAGGCGGTCAAGCGCACGCTTGCGGCCGGCAAGGAGCTCAACGGCGACAACCTGAAGGCCGCGCTGAACTCGATCGAGAACTTCGACACCGGCGGCATCATCGGGGTGCCGATCTCGATCAAGGGCAATTCGATCCCGGTCGGGCGCATCTACCGGGCCGACCTGGAGCAGCAGAAGATGCTGCCGGCCTCCGACTGGATCTCGCTCGACCAGTGAACCGGTGGACGGGCCGCACGCCCGTCCACCGGTTCCGACGGCGAACTTCGTTGCCGGAGTCTTCATGACGCAGGACACCGTCCTCGAGATCAACAACATCGAGGTCATCTACAACCGCGCCGTGCAGGTGCTGCGGGGCCTGTCGCTGCGGGTTCCGCGCGGCGGGATCGTGGCGCTGCTCGGATCCAACGGCGCCGGCAAGTCGACCACGCTCAAGGCGGTGTCGAACCTGCTGGCGCTCGAGGATGGCGAGATGACCCGGGGCGCGGTCAGCTTCGACGGCCGGGACACCCGGCAGCAGGCGCCGCACCAGCTGGTTCGCTCGGGGCTGTTTCACGTGATGGAGGGACGCCGGATCTTCCAGGACCTGAGCGTCGAGGAGAACCTGATCGCGGCAACCTATGCGGCCAGCGGCCAGCGCGGCGCCCGGGAGCGCTTCGAGCTCGTCTACGAGTATTTCCCGCGCCTGCACGAGCGCCGCAAGGGTATCGCCGGCTACCTGTCGGGCGGCGAGCAGCAGATGCTGGCGATCGGCCGCGCGCTCGTCGCGCAGCCCAAGCTGATCCTGCTCGACGAGCCCTCGCTGGGCCTGTCGCCGATGCTGGTCGAGGACATCTTCTCGATCATCGCGCGGATCAACACGGAGCAGGGGGTGTCGATGCTGCTGGTCGAGCAGAACGCGTCGGTCGCGCTGGCCGTGGCCCACTACGGCTACATCATGGAGATGGGCAAGATCGTCATCGACGGCAGCGCCGAGCGCCTGGCCGCCGATCCGGATGTGCGCGAGTTCTACCTCGGCACCGGGGGCGCCGGTGAATCGAAGGGCTTTCGCGACATCAAGCACTACAAGCGCCGCAAGCGCTGGCTGTCGTGACCACGGAGCTGCCACCGGCCATGAACCCGCTTCCCGAGATGACCATGGCGCAGATGCTGCGCGACCGGGCGCAGCGAACGCCCGAGGCCATCGCGATCCGCCAGAAGGACTTCGGGATCTGGACTCCCATCGGCTGGCGCGAGTACTACGAGCGCTCGGCCGACATCGGCCACGGGCTGCGCGCGGCCGGCCTGTCGGCCGGCGGCCATGTCGGCGTGCTGTCGGAGAACCGGATCGAATGGGTGCTCACGCAGATGGGCGCCGGCCTGGTCGACGGCATCACGGTCGGCGTCTACCCGACCAGCCCCAGCGGCGAGGTCGCCTATGTGCTCGCGCACGCCGATGTCGAGGTGGTGGTCTGCGAGGACCAGGAGCAGACCGACAAGATCCTCGAGGCGCTCGACCAGTTGCCCCGGCTGCGCCGCATCGTCGTCATCGAGCAGAAGGGCCTGCGGGTCACGGTGGCCGCCCACGGCGATCTCGTGGTCCCCTTCGAGGAGCTCGAGGCCCGCGGGCGGGAGCACCGGCGCGCGAACCCGGACCTGGTCGACGAAACCCTGGCGGCGCAGGTCCCGGACGACATCGCGCTGATGATCTATACCTCGGGCTCCACCGGCAAGCCCAAGGGCGCGATGATCAGCTACGCGAACATCCGCGCGGTCGTGCCCGGGACGATCGATCGCCTGGGGCTGGCGCCGGGCGCCACCCACCTCTCCTACCTGCCGCTGTGCCATGTGGCCGAGCAGATACTCACGACCTTCGTGCCGCTCTACCTCGGCTCGCAGGTCAACTTCGGCGAATCGATCCGCACGGTCCAGGAGGACCTGCGCGAGGTTGCGCCGACGATGTTCCTCGGCGTTCCGCGCATCTGGGAGAAGCTGCACGCCGCCATCCATATCCAGATGCAGGAGACCGGCGGCATGCGACGCCGGCTCTTCGAGGCGCTGGTAGCGAGCTGCGCGCCCTTCGCCGAGAAATCCCCCCGGCAGCGCAGCCTGGGCGAGCGGCTGCGCTTCGGCCTGGCCTGGCTGCTCATGTTCCGTCCGCTGCAGAACTTCATCGGCCTGCGCCGCACGCGCGTCGCGCTGACCGGGGCGGCGTCGATCCCGCCGCCGATCATCGCGTTCTTCCGCACCATCGGCGTGCCGCTGGTCGAGGTCTACGGGATGACCGAATCGACCGGAATCGTCACCGGACAGCATCCCGACCGGGTTCGCCTGGGCACGGTCGGCGAGCCCGTGCTCGGCGTCGAGCACCGGATCGACCCGGACACCGGCGAGCTGCTGGTGCGTGGCGGCATGGTGTTCGCCGGCTACTACAAGAGCCCGGAGGCCACCGCGGCCACGGTGCGCGAGGGCTGGCTGCACACCGGCGACGTGGTGCGCGAGGAGGATGGCCAGCTACGCATCGTCGACCGCCTCAAGGACATCATGATCACCGCCGGCGGCAAGAACCTGACGCCGTCGGAGATCGAGAACACCATGAAGGCCAGCCCCTTCATCAAGGAATGCATCGTCGTCGCCGAGAGGCGCAAGTTCGTCTCGGCGCTGGTGCAGATCGACTACGAAACCGTCGGCAAGTGGGCCGAGTCGCGGCGTATCGCGTTCACCCACTTCCGTTCGCTGGTCGAGGCGCCGGAAGTGCGCGAGCTGATCGATGCCGAGATCGCGCGCGGCAATGCGCAGCTCGCCCAGGTCTCGCAGATCCGCCGCTTCCACCTGCTGACCAAGGAGCTCGACCACGACGACGGCGAAGTGACGGCCACGATGAAGGTGCGCCGGGCCAGCATTTACGAGGCCTACGCCGCCGAGATCGAGGCGATCTACGCCGCGTAGGCGGGCCGAACCCCCTATCATGCCGCATGCCCGCGGCTGAGCCTTCCTTCCGATGCTGAACGCGATCTGGTTCGGCATGTTCGCCATCGCCGGCCTGGCGGCCTTCGGCCGCTGGATCCTGGCCGGCGACCCGAGCGGCTTCGCCGCCATCGTCGACAGCATGTTCGCAATGGCGAAGCTGTCGGTCGAGGTGATGGTGCTGCTCTTCGGCACCCTCACGCTCTGGCTGGGCTTCCTGCGCATCGCCGAGGGCGCGGGCCTGGTCGATGGCGCCGCCCGCCTGCTCGGCCCGCTCTTCGCCCGCCTGATGCCCGGCGTGCCGCGCGGCCATCCCGCGCTCGGCCTGGTGACCATGAACTTCGCCGCCAATGCGATCGGCCTGGACAATGCCGCGACGCCGATCGGACTGCGCGCCATGGGCGAGCTGCAGAAGCTCAATCCGCGACCGGACACCGCCACCGACGCCCAGATCCTCTTCCTGGTGCTCAACAGTTCGTCGCTGACGGTGCTGCCGGTGACGATCTTCATGTACCGGCTCCAGCAGGGCGCATCCGAGCCGACGCTGGTCTTCGTGCCGATCCTGCTCGCGACCGCGGCGTCGACCTTCGCCGGCCTGCTGGCGGTGGCATGGATGCAGCGCCTGCGACTGCGCGATCCGGTGGTGCTCGCCTGGCTGGGAGGCATCGCGCTGGCGCTGGGATCGATCATGCTCCTGCTCGCCGGCATGACGGCCGCGGCGGTTGCGGCGGCCTCGTCGCTGGCCGGCAATCTCGTCATGTTCGGCCTCGTGCTCGCGATCCTCGCCGCCGGCGCCTGGCGCCGGGTGCCGGTCTACGAACACTTCATCGACGGTGCGAAGGACGGCTTCGGCATCGCGCGCGACCTGCTGCCCTATCTCGTCGCCATGCTCGCGGCGATCGGCGCGCTGCGCGCATCGGGCGCGCTCGACCTGATCCTGGGCGCGCTGCGCATCGGCTTCGAATGGCTGAGCCTGGATCCGCGCATCGTCGACGCGATGCCGGTCGCCCTGGCCAAGCCCTTCTCGGGCAGCGCGGCGCGGGCGCTGCTGATCGAGACGATGCAGCACTTCGGCGTCGACAGCTTCCAGGCCCTGCTCGCGGCGACCATGCAGGGCAGCACCGAGACCACCTTCTACGTGCTCGCGGTCTATTTCGGCGCGGTCGGCATCCGACGCGCCCGCCATGCGGTCGGCTGTGCGCTGGTGGCCGATGTCGCCGGCATCGGCGCATCCATCGCGGTCTGCCTGGCCTTCTTCGCATGAGCAATCCGATCCTGACGACTCCACCCCTGCGCACCATGGCGCGACTCGTGCCACCCTCGGTCGCGAGCACCCTGGTGCAGTCGCTGATCCTGCTCGTCGAGGCCTACTGGCTGGGCGCGCTGGGCACCCATGCGCTGGCCGCGGTCGCGCTCGTGTTCCCCGCGTACATGCTCGCGAACATGCTGGCTTCGGGCGCGATCGGCGGCGCCGTCAGCGGCGCGTTCGCCCGGGCGCTGGGCGCCGGCCGCCCCGACCGCGCCCAGGAGGTGGTCAACGCCGCCTGGATGATCGCCTTCGTCGTGGGCACGGCCTTCGGCGCTGCGATGCTCGCTGGCGGCGAAGCGCTCTTTCACCTGCTCGGCGGACGCGGCGAGATCCTTGCGGGCGCGCTCGAGTATTCGCGGATCGTGTTCGCCGGCATCGTCGTGCTGTGGCTGTTCAACCAGCTCGGCGCCTGCCTGCGTGGCGCCGGCGAGATGCGCGCCCAGCTGGCCGGCATGCTCGTCGTCACCAGCTGTCATTTCGTGGCCGCCGCGGTCCTGATCCCGGGGCGCGGGCCCGTGCCGGCGCTGGGGCTCGCCGGCGCGGCCATCGCGATCGTGCTCGCCTACGCCTGCGGCCTGCTCTACCTGCTGCTGCTGATCGGGCGCCGTGCGCATCCGCCGCGGCTGCAGGCCTGGCGCATGCCTTCGGCCGCGATGCTGCGACCGCTGGCGCGCATGGGCGCGATGGCCTCGAGCCAGTCGGTGCTGACGATCCTCTATTCGATGATCGCCACCGGCCTGATCGCGCGCATGGGCACCGACTGGCTGGCCGGCTACGGTGTCGGCCTGCGGCTCGAGCTCCTGATGATTCCGGTGATCTTCGGCATGGGCGGCACCCTGATCGCGATCTGCGGCGCCTTCGTCGGCGCCGGGCAGCGCGAACGGGCGGTGCGCATCGCCTGGGGCGGCGCCTTCGCGACGGCGGTGTTCGTCGGCGCGATCGGCCTGCTGCTCGCCTGGCAGCCGCAATTCTGGTTCGGCCTGTTCACCGACGATCCGGCGGTTGCGGCGGCCTGCGCCGCCTACCTGCGCATCGTCGGCCCCTGCTATGCCTTCTTCGGTCTCGGCCTGTGCCTGTACTTCGCGAGCCAGGGCCTCGACTCGCTGGCGGTGCCGGTGGCGGGCACCCTGCTGCGGGTGGCGATCATGGCGATCGGCGCGATCCTCATCGGCTCGATGGCCGATCCCTCGCCACGGGCAGCCTTCGCGACGATGGCGGTGGCGATGGTCGTCTACGGCATCACCATCGCCGGCGGGCTCGCGCTGGGGCCCTGGCGCCGGCGCCAGCCGCCGGCAGCGGCGCCGGATGCGACGCCGGGCCGGCAGTCGACCCCGCAACACCCGTCGTGAAGCGGGCCCGCCTCAAAGCAGGCCGGCGCCGGCCATCGCGTCGCGTATCGCCTGGCGGGTGGGCTGCGCCAGCTCGACCATGGGCAGGCGGCAATCCGCGCTGCAAAGCCCGAGCAACGAAGCCGCGTACTTGACGCCGGCCGGGCTCGGCTCGAGGAACAGGGCATCGTGCAGCGGCATCAGGCGACGCTGGATCTCGCCGGCCCGGCGATAGTCGCCGTCGGCGCAGGCACGCTGCAGTTGCGCGCACAGCGCCGGCGCCACGTTGGCGGTGACCGAGATGCAGCCGCTGCCACCGGCGGCGTTGTAGGCGACCGCGGCGGAGTCGTCGCCACACAGGCGGATGAAGTGCTCGCCGATGCGCAGGCCCTCGCGCGTGGCCCGCGCGAAGTCGCCGGTGGCGTCCTTCACGCCGACCACCCGGCCCAGGGTCGCCAGGCGCGCCATGGTCTCGACCGTGATGTCGACGACCGCCCGCGCCGGGATGTTGTAGACGATGATCGGCGGCCCACCCTGGGCGTCGAGCGCCTCGAAGTGCGCGACGATGCCGCGCTGGCTGGGCCGGTTGTAGTAAGCGGTCACATGCAGCACCGCGTCGGCGCCGCACTGCGCGGCGTGGCGGTCGAACTCCAGTGCTTCGACGGTGTTGTTCGAACCGGCGCCGGCCACCACCGGAATGCGCCCCGCCGCCTGTTCGACGACCAGCTCGACCACCCGCTGGTGCTCCGCGGCATGGAGGGTCGGGGATTCGCCGGTGGTACCCACCGGGACGAGGCCGTCGGTACCCTGCTCGATGTGCCAGTCGACGAGGCGACGCAGCGCCGCCTCGTCGAGGCGTCCGTCGGCGAAAGGGGTGACGAGCGCCACCAGGGATCCGGAGAGAGTGCTCATGTTGCGGCTCCTTGCGAATGGCGAGGCCGGGTGCGGAGCCGGAAAGCAAAACCCCCCGGCGCCGCGCAGGGCTGCCGGGGGTTTGGAAACTCGGGTGTGGATGCTTACCGGACCGTGGCCTTGTCGCGAGCGGATGCGCGCGCCCGCTTGGGCGCGGCCGGTTTGCGTTTGGGGCCGAATGCAGTGGTCATGGCGGGCAGATCATCGCCGAGCCGACGGCGACAGTCAATCGCGGGGCGTCTCGGCGCGGCCACAGGAGAGGCACGCGTTCCGAGCGTGTCAGGAGCGATCCATGTCTCCAACAGGAAGAACAAGGTCGCTGTATTTCGCCAGCACTGCGTCGGCTGTCAGGAGCTTGAGCGGCTCGGCCAGCGCCTGCGCAACCAGTAGTCGGTCGAACGGGTCATTGTGGTGAAGGTCAAGGCGTGCAATCCCGGCAGCGTGCGCCGCACTGACTGGAAGCTCCAGAAACCCGCTGGCGTCGATAGCAACAGTCAACTCCTCGACGTCTGCCTCGATTTTCCCGAGTCGCGCCTTGATGGCGACCTCCCATATCGAAGCTGCCGACACGTAGACTTCATCGGCACTCTCGATGAAGCGTCGTGCGGCTGGTTTCAGCAGCGGCGACCCTGCCACCGCCCACAGGAAGATGTGGGTGTCCAGGAGCAAGCGCATCAGCGTCCCTCGAAGCCCGCTAGCACCTCATCGGACAATGGCGCGTCGAAGTCTTCCGGAATGGTCAGCTTCCCTTCGAGCAAGCCAAACTCGATGCGTCGCTTCGGTGCATCCAGCCTGGTGATTCGCACCAATGGCTTTCCGTGGCGACTGACCACGACGTCCTCTCCCGAGACGGCCTTGTCCACCAGTTGGGAAAGGCGGGTTTTTGCATCGTAGATATTTACAGTCGCCATGGCTCCTTTCCTGGTTGGATCAGACCTAGTCTAGTCTAGACTAAGTTCTTTCGATACGCAAGGAAGCCGTTCGTCCAGATGACGGGATCGCATGGACCTGGTCCTGTACCTGTCGCCGGATTCCCCGGACGGACTCAGACCGAGGGGCCGCCGAACAGCGGCAGCGATTCGGGCGCCAGCGCGCCCTCGATCTCGAGCAGGCGGCGCTTGGTGACGACGCCGCCGAAAGCCGAGAAACCGCCCTCGGCATCGCCGGCGGCGAGCACCCGGTGGCAGGGCACGATCACCGGGTAGGGATTGGCGCCCATCGCCTGGCCGACGGCGCGCGCCGCGCCCGGCTCGCCGAGCGCCAAGGCGAGTTCGCCGTAGGTCATCGTGCGTCCGGGGCCGATGCGGCGCGCCGCCGCCTGGGCGCGACGATGGAATTCGGGGATGCCTTCGGTATCGAGCGGCAGGTCGGCGAGGTCGTCGTCCCGGGCACCGCCGAGCAGGCGCTGCACCCGCGCGATCGCGGCGGCCATCACCGCCGGGGGCTCGCAGGGGCTCGCACCCGGCGCCCGGCGGGCTGCCCGGGCCAGGGTGGTGGCGTCGTCACGCTCGGGCAGCTGCAGCGCCGCGATGCCGCGTTCGGTCCAGGCGAGCGCGCAGCGCCCGACCGGCGTGTCGAACAGGGCGAGTCCGCGGCCTGCCGCAGCCATCCCGGGTCAGCGTACGCAGCGGGTCAGCGCGCGCGCAGGGGCGCGGCACCCAGGTGCAGGCCGGCATCGGCGATCATGAACTCGCCGGTGACATGGCTCGACTGCGGCCCCCCGAAGAACAGCACCGACTCGGCGATGTGCTCCGGTTGTGCGGCGAACTTGAGCGGCGCGCTGTTGGCCGCGTTCTCCTCGACCTTCGCGGCCTTCTCGGCGCCGAGCCGCTTGGCGAACCAGTCCGAGCCGATGTAGCCGGGGCAGACCGCATTGACCCGGATCTTCGGGGCGAGGCTGCGCGCGAGGCTCAGGGTCAGCGTGTTGAGCGCGCCCTTGGATGCCGCGTAGGCCATCGAGGAGCCGATGCCCATCACACCGGCGATCGAGGAGATGTTGACCACCGCCCCGGCACCGCTGGCTTCGAGCGCGGCGCGGGCCGCCCGCACCATCTGGTAGACGCCGACCACGTTGATCCGGTAGATCGACAGGAAGTCATCCATCTCGAGTCCGTCGAGGCTGGACTGGTCGGCGAACTTGGTGGTGCCGGCATTGTTGATGAGCGTGTCGAGCCGGCCGAACTCCGACACCGCGCGCTCCACCAGCTTGCGACAGTCGGCATCCTCGCCGACATCGGCCTGCACCGCGATCGCGCGAACGCCCAGGGCTTCGCATTCCTTCACCACCGAAGCGGCGGCATCGGCGCTGCTCGCGTAATTGACAACGACGTTGGCGCCGCGTCGCGCGAAGCCGAGCGTGGTCGCCGCGCCCAGCCCGGTGCCACCGCCGGTGACGAGTACCACCTTGTCCTTCATGTCCTGCATGACTGTCTCTCCTTGTTGGTTGATCCGGTGATCGACGCGTGTCGCCGCTAGCGCGGCGCCGGCACGAAACGGTTGATGCCGTCGACATGCTGCACCATGCCCGGCCGGCCGAGGGATTCGGTGTCCCGGACTTCGGCGAGCACCGCGGGATCGTCGGGCAGTCGCGCGACGAAGCGTGCGCCACCGGCCTCGAGCCTGCCGAACATGACGCCTTCGGCGGGGCCGTCACGGCCATGCATCACCGTATAGGTCTCGATCCGGGCGGCACCCCGCGCCTGCTCCTCGATGCGCTCCTTCGGCAGGGCGTCGAGCCTGGCCTGCAGGATGGCCGGATCGCCGCGCCGCCAGGGCCCATGCACCGGCTCGGTCGAGTACACCCCGAAGGAATGCTTGGTCACGTAGTTGCCGTTGGCGGTGACCAGGCCGAAGCGCCCCGGCGCGGCCCGCAGCGCCCGTATCATGGCGGCGATCGAATGGGTGACGTAGTTGTTGCCCGGCCCACCGAAGTAGGGCAGCCCGCCGGTCAGGGTGAGTCCGCGCGGATCGTCCTCGGCGATGCCGAGCTCCGCGCAGCCGATCTCGACCGCCGAGGGAAAGCAGCTGTACAGGTCGAAGAGATCGATCCGGTCGATACCGCGGCCCGCCATCGCGAGAGCCTCGCGCGATGCCTCGCGGACCGCGTGGGAGCGATGCAGCTCGGGCCGTTCGCTGACGTACCAGTGGTCGTGCGCATCGGCGCAGCCATGCAGGTAGATCCAGCGCCCCGGCGCGATGCCGAGTTCGCGGGCGTGGCCGACGGAGGTCATGAGCAGGGCTGCCGCCTGGTCGATGTAAGCGTTCGCATTCATCAACTTCGGGTACGGATGGCCGATCCAGCGATTCTCGCTGTCGATCAGGGCGAGGCGCTCGGCATCGTAGCCCGCCCGGCGGGTGGCCAGCGGATTGGCGGCGGCGACGGCCGTGAAGCGGGCGAACAGCCGGGCCATCGAGCGCAGGTGCGCCGGCATGGCGGCGCCGCGGGCGCTTCGGATGGCGTGTTCGATCAGCGGATAGAAGACGATCGCCGCCCGCAGGCCGTGGGCCTCCTCGTGATCGCTCCAGCCGCGGCGGGGGTCCCCGATCAGTTCGGGATCACCGCCCGGATCCTCGCGCCAGTCCACCGGCAGGCCGGCGCGCTCGACCCCCTGCTGGGTGCGCAGGGCTTCGCCGCCGACGATCAGGGCGGCGCGCATGTCGCCGGCGGCGATGCGCTCGGCGTAGGCGTTGACGAGATACTGCGGCATGTTGCCGCCGTTCCAGGTGTAGACGAGCCGCGCCGGATCGATCCCGAGGCGCCGGGCGATGCTCGCCGGCGGATTGCTCGATCCTCCCAGCGGGCTCGCAAAGCGGTGCGAGGTATCGGCGAAGGAGCGCAGCATCGCCAGGGTGTCGATCGAGCCGGCAATGGCCGGGCGACCGGTATCGGCGATCGCCTGGCGGGCCGCCGCCGCGATCAGGTCGTAGGGCGGCCGGCCGGCGCTCGCCGGCGTGTCGGTGTCGGTGATCTCGCCGCAGCCGACGAGAATCGGAGTGTTGTCATCGATCATCCGTCCGCATTGTCCGGGCCCGGCGCCAACTGTCCAGCCTCGCGCTGGATACGGGCCACCGATCCCGGCCGCCGGCGCTTTCGGCTAAGCTCTGACCTCCTGTCCGCGTCAGCCGCAGCGGCGCACGACCCTGGAGTCCATACCGATGAAAGTCAGCGAGGCGCTCGCAAGCCGCGTATCGATCCGCGATTTCCTGCCCACTCCCGTTCCCGGCGAAACCATCCGGCGCGTGCTTGCCACGGCGTCGCGGGCCCCGTCGGGCGGCAACCTGCAGCCCTGGCATATCGACGTGGTGGGCGGCGAGCGGCTCGACGAGCTGCGCGCGATCATGCGCGAGCAGATCGCCGCCGGCGCCCAGGAGCAGGTCGAGTACGCGGTCTACCCCTCGCCGCTGTCCTCCCCCTACCGGGAGCGGCGCTTCGAATGCGGCGAGGACATGTACGGGTTGCTCGACATTCCCCGCGACGACAAGCCGGCGCGCCTGCGCTGGTTCGCCCGCAACTACGAGTTCTTCGGCGCCCCGCTCGCCCTGTTCTGCACGGTGCATCGCCAGATGGGCGCGCCGCAGTGGTCGGATCTCGGCATGTTCCTGCAGTCGGTCATGCTGATGCTGCGCGAGGAGGGCCTGGACAGCTGCCCCCAGGAATGCTGGTCACGCTATCCGGAGACGATCGGGCGCTTCATCGACATCCCCGCCGAGCGAATGCTCTTCGCCGGCATGTCGATCGGCTACCGGAATCCGGAGCATCCGGTGAACTCGCTGGTCACCACCCGCGCCCCGCTCGAGGAGTTCGTCCGCTTCCACGGCGCCTGAGCCTGCCGCCGACGGGCGGTCGACGGCGCAAGGGAGTATGCTTGCACTGGATCCGGCGGGGGATCGCCGGCTGCATTCATGTGCCGACCTGGCGACACCGGAGCAGACTGTGCCTGAAGAGCATGCAGGTAGCCCGGCAAGCGCAGTGACGGCTGACGCCGGCGCGATCCAGCCCCACGCCATGCTCCTGGTACTGGATCCGTCCGGCGCCCGGGTCGTCGGCGCCAGCGCCAATGCCGCCGACTGGTCGGGCCTGCGCCCGGATGCCAGCCTGGTCGACACGCCCGTCGAAGCCCTCCTCGACAGCGATTCGCTGCTGCGCCTGCGGGCCGCGCTCGCGGCGGATTCGCTTGCGCGTCCGGTCTCGATCGGCCTCGTCGTGCGGGCGGATGGCACAGCGCTGGGCTTCGGCCTGGCCCATGGGGTAGCCGGCCATCTCCTGCTGGAGATCGAGGCGCCCGTCGCGGACGAACCGCAGGACGCCGTGCCGGCGGCCTGGCTCGACCCGCTCCTCGCGGACGGCCCGAGGATCCGGCCCGAAGACCAGGGCGATCTCGTCGCCGAGCTGGCGGCGGCGGCCGACGCACTGCGCAGGACGAGCGGCTTCGACCGGGTCAGCGTCCATCGCTTCACCGCCGACGGAAACGCCGAACTGCTCGCCGAATCCGGCCTGCCCGCGGCGCCCGGCCAGGCGGAGGCGTTTGCCGTCGACGACGACCCGCAATGCTGGAACCGGATGTTCGGTTCGCAATGGATCCGGATGATCGCCGATATCGATGCCGAGCCGGTGCCCGTCGAACTGCCGCCGGCGCTGGCCGTCGACCCTCCGGCGGCGCTCGCGTCCGTCCTTGCCCGGGGAGCACTGGCCTGCCAGGAGAGATACCTGCGCGCGGTGCGCGCCCGCTCCGCGACCATGCTGGCGCTGTCCAATGCCGGCATGGCCTGGGGCATGATCGTGTGCCACGCCATCGATGCACCCAGGCGAATTCCGGCGACCCGTCGCATTGCCCTCGTTGCCCTGGCGCGGGCCCTGTCGCACCGGATCGCCGCCCACGAGGCCGCCGTCCGCCGACGGCATCGCGACCACATCCGCGGGCACCTCGCGAATCCGGTCGCGGCCCTGGGCAGCAGCGACGAGTTCATGCCGGTGCTGTCCCGGCATGCCGATGTGCTCATGCAGGGCTTGTCGGCGACGGGGCTGGCGATCTGCGTCGGCGCGACCGTCGAATGCCATGGGCGCACGCCTCCCGATGCGGTCGTCCGCGAGCTCGCCCAATGGCTCACCGGCCGTCCGGCGGTATTCGCGACCGAGAAGCTCGGCGCGCTCTTCGCCCCGATCGCGCCCCACGGCGAAAGCGCCGGCGGCCTGCTCGCGATCCGCCTGTCACGGATCTCGGCGGATTTCGTGATGTGGTTCCGCCCGGGCGAGACGACACCCTGGACCAGCGATGAGCGCGATGCCGCCGGCGAACTGCGACGCGCCGTGCTCGACATCCTCGTCGAACGCAGCGTGCGGGTCAGCCGTCGCGCCATGATGCTCACGCGCGACAACCAGGCGCTGGTATCGGCGGACCAGCGCAAGGACGCATTCATCGCCATGCTCGGCCATGAGCTGCGCGAACCGCTTGCGGCCTTCGAGTACGGCGTCGCGTCGATAGACGGCGCTCGTCTCGAAGGCGCCGATCCTCCGGCCGAGCTGTTCGACGTCATGCGCCGGCAGATCCGGCAGATGGGAGCCCTCGTCGAGGACATCGTCGACATCACGCGGATCCGCAACAACCGGCTGGAGTTGCGACGCCGTCCCCTGCGAATGGTCGACATCGTGCGCGACGCGCTCGATGCCAATGCCGGCGCCCTCGAGCGGGCCGGACAGGGGATCGAGGTGAGCTGCACCGACGAGACCATGCGGGTCATGGCCGATCCCATTCGCATGACGCAGATCCTCACCAACCTCCTGACCAACGCGATCCGGCACGCCCGCTCCCCGCGACCCGTCGAACTCGTCGTCCGACGGGACGGCAGGCATGCGCTGATCGAGGTGCGTGACCATGGCCCCGGCCTGAGTCGCAAGATGCAGCGCACGATCTTCGATGCCTTCACCGCGCCGGCCGACGATGCCGAGGCGTCCCGGGCCGGGCTGGGGCTGGGCCTGTGGCTGGCCCGCCGCCTGGTGGAGTCGCACGCCGGCAGCATCGAAGTCACCAGCGAAGGCAAGGGACGGGGCAGCTGCTTCACGCTGCGCCTGCCGCTCATCGATGAGAGTGCGCCCGCGCAATCGACCGAAGCGCTCGGCGTCGATCCGCGCGACGAGGCAACGAAGGCATCGCGGCGGATACTGGTCGTCGACGACGATGCCGATTCCGCGGTCGCGCTCGCGATGCTGATGCGGACTTTCGGCCACCAGGCTCGCAAGGCCCGCGATGGCGCCACCGCGCTGGCGGTCCTGGCGAGCTACGACGCCGACGTCGTGACGATCGACCAGAACCTGCCGGACATCGATGGCACCAGCCTGGCGCGCGAGATCCGCGCCCGGAGCGAGCGCCCGCCGCGACTGCTCTGCATTACCGGCGAAGCGCCCACCGAGGACTTCGAGACGGGGCTCTTCGACGCGGTCCTGGTCAAACCGGCCGATCCACAGCGCTTGCTTGCGCTGGTCGGCCGCACGGACCCGACCACCACCGGAACCCGGTAGCGCGCGGCTTCGCGTTGATCGCGCGCGGCGGCGCACGACCCCGGGCACGCCGATTGCCTTCCGTTTCGGCACACGCCGGCGCCTCGCCGCGTGGGCGCCGCAAGGCGCGGACCTACCGGAGCCCTCGTGACCACCGAAAAATTCCTCGTCTACTTCCTCCTCATCGCGTGCTACACCGCCTACACGCAGTTCAGCGACGCCCCTGTCCGATTCGATGTCGAGCAGCGGCAGGCGGTGGCCGGCATGGCCGGTCCCGGCGGGTCCACGAGCCGATAGCGGCACCGGGCGCGCCCGGCCGCAGGCACAGCCATTGCAAGACCAGGGTACTACCCTCCCACGGAGGTCCTGCAATGTTTCCCATTCCCCCGCCCCTCGTCGCCCGGCTCTGCATGGGCGCCGTCGCCGCCAGCCTGGCGTGGGCGAGCGGCGCCCGGGCTACCGAGCCCGATACACCACCGGTCATGGAGAGCGACGGCTGGTCGGTCCGCCAGCATGAAGGCGGCGAAAGCGTCGAACTGGTGACCCGCAACGACGCCGGCGCCTTCGGGGCGATCTGCACCGAAGGCAGCTGCGTGCTGTTCATCGAACCGCGCAAGGGCTGCGACCCGGGTTCCGTCTATCCGATCATGGCCAACAGCGCGACGACCATCGCGATGGTCGAGAGCGCATGCCAGCGGGTCACCGGGAGCCCCAGCCCGGGCAGCCCGACCCGTACCCTCGCAACCCTGGCGCCCTCGCCCGCGCTGATGGCGTCCATCGCCAACGGCGAGCGGATCGCGCTCGCCTTCCCCCAGACCGAGGGCGATGTCGACGTGCTGGCGGTCGAGACCAGCGGCATGCGCAATGCGCTGCGCGCCGCCGACGGCATGTCGCCAACGGCGCTCGAACTTCCGGCTGGCCAGCAGCGCGGCTTTACCGCGGGCACCCGCTACTGAACGGCGTCAGGCCACAAGCGGTATTCCGGCTCCGATCGGCGCGGCAGGCTGATCACGAGGCGCGCCCCCTGGCCGAGCCCAGGGCTTTCGGCCCGCACCCGTCCGCCGTGCGCCTCGATGATGGCGCGCACGAGCGACAGACCGACACCCAGCCCGCCGATGCGGCGGGTGGTGGTGGGGTCGGCGGTCCAGAACCGCTCGAACATGTGCGACAGGGATTCGGCATCGAAGCCTTCGCCACTGTCGGCCACCGTCAGCCGGATCGTGTCGCCGTCGGCGAAGGCCTCCATGTGGATCACTCCACCCGGGGGGGTGAACTTGACCGCATTCTCGAGCAGGTGATCGAAAACCTGGCCCATGCGGACCGGATCGGCCTCGATCGACCCGACCCGGGCGTCGCCGGCCACCGTCAGGCCGACCCGCTTGGCGAGCGCGACCGGGCCCACTCGCGCATGGGCGGCGCGCATCAGCTCGCCGAGATCGCACTCGGCGATCTCGAGCTCGAAGGTGCCGGAGATGACCGCCGCCGTATCGATCAGGTCCTCGACCATCGCGCGCTGGGCATCGACGCTGCGGCCCAGCGCCTCGACGGCCTGGCGACGAGCCGAATCGGCCGAGTCGCGCGCCTCGGCCTGGCCGAGCACATGCACCCAGCCCTTCATGGCCGACAAGGGCGTGCGCAGCTCATGCGACACCACCGACAGCAACTGGTCCTTGATGCGGCTGGACTGCTCCGCGAGGCGCCGTGCGAGCAGCTGGGATTCGAAGCTCTCGCGCACCGACAGCGCGGCTCCCGCGAGCAAGGCGAAATGCTCGAGCACCAGCTCGTCGTCGCGGGAGAACGGTCGATCCTCCCGACGCAGGACCGTGATCCTGCCCCGCTCGACGGCATCGGCGTCGAGGATGGGCGCCTCGAGACGGGCCGCCTCGACCTGCCCCTGGCCGGCCCGTCCGTGCCACCATTCCTCGCGCCCATCGCCGCCCTCGCGCATCTCCCCGTCCGCGGTCAGGGCGTAGCGCACCCGGGCGGCCGCGCCGTCGAGCAACTCGCGCACCGCCGCCGACAGGGTATGCAGCTTGTCATCGATCGGCTCCGGCGCGGTCATCTCGGCGGCGAAGTCGGAGATGGCCTGCAGGCGCGCATTGAGTTCGCGTTCGCGCCACAGCGCGGCACGACGCGCCCGTACGGCACTGCGCCGCTTGGCGACCTGGCGCTCCAGTCGTTCGTTGACCCGCTGCAGCAGCGAGGTCCGGGCCTCGACCCGGGACTCCAGTTCATTGTTGACCGCCGTGAGCTGGCGGGTGATGTCGCGCGCGATGGCGAGCGCCCGGTCGCGCGTGGTCGCCATGCTCCAGACCAGGGTAAACAGGAGCAGGCTGGCGACCAGGCCGAAGGCAAGCACCAGCATCGGCGTCGTGCCCAGGCGCTCGCGCTCGGCCGCGAAGGCCGCCGGGTCGAGCTCCAGGAGCCAGGAACGATTGCCGACTTCGAACTCCAGCGCCACCGATCCTTCCGGGACCGTATCGCCGATGGCCGGGCGAAACAGAAGTGAGCGCGCGCCCTCGTCGCCGAGATCGAACAGGCTGACCCCGAGCTGGCCGGGATCGCCTCTCAGCGCAACCCGCAGGAACTCGCGCATGTCGAGAGTGCCGAGGATCCAGCCCTGCACGGCCTCGGCGCGCTCGGGCTCGGTGCGAACCGGCATGCCGCTGCGATAGACCGGGTAGGCGATGATGACGCCGCGATCACTCCGGACGTCGGCCTGCTGAAGCAGGCGGATCGGCCCGGTCAGCACGGTCGTACCGGTCCTCACCGCCTCGACCAGCGCCTCGCTGCGACCGGGATCGGCCAGCATGTCGAAACCGAAGGCGCGCAGGTTGCTGCCCTCGAAGGGTTCGATGTAGATGACGGGCGCCATCTCGGCCCGCTCGCCGGGCGGCGCGATCGAGTACTTCTCGAAGCCGTCGTCCCGGACCGCCTCTTCGTGGGCGGCGCGATCGGCTTCCTCGAGCCGGACCGCGAAGGAAAGCGCCTGGACGCCGGGCAGGTTGCTGCCCAGTTCGAGGTCGGCGGCATAGGCCGACCACTGGGACCGACTGGGCGGGGTTTCGGCGCGGAACAGTCCGGCTGCGCCGCGCAGGATGAGTTCGTAGGAATCCACGCCCTGTGCGATCGACGAGGCCATGTCCTTCGATGCGGCCTGCATGCTGGCATCCAGGGAAGCGACCGCCTGGCGGTTGGCCCAGCTCCAGACCAGGAAGGAGACGAGCAGGGCGATCGCGAGCACGATCCAGGCCGAGCCGGTCGACACCCGTTCGACCGGGGACATCAGGCGACTGCCCCAGGTCGGCAGGGGTTCCCGGGATTGCACCGGCATCCCCGGCCTTGCCGTCGCCGCGTTGTCAGGATCCACCGAGTCCACTTTCTTTCATGTCGCCTGGGATCATCGCAGGGGAGAAGCTCCGATGAAAGTCATGCGTGCGCCATTCCGAACCCCGCACGCTTCGGCGTGGCCACCGCAAGATTCGGGCCATACAGGCCAAACGGCCGATTTCACGGGGAAATCGGCCGTTCGGGCCGGCAAACCGGCAATCGGGGGAACCTCGAGGGGGACGCGCCTGCCGAAATTTCCTGTCAGGCAGGCGCCGGCATCAGACCCGCGGTCTTCGGCCGAGAATCATGAAGAGGACGGCCACGATCAGGCCGACCACGAACAGGATCCATGCGATGTTCATGGACATGCCGGCGATCCCCCCGAATCCGAACAGGAGGGCGACCAGACCGATGACGAGAAATACTGCGGCCCAATAGAACATGATGCTTTCTCCTCTGACATGAGATGCGTTCCACCGGTGCGTGACCGATGATGAACTCGACTCTGCAAAGGGTGTGCCTGAAGGTTCCTATGGTCCCGCGGTCGGCGCCTCGCCGCGCACGGCCCGCCAGGCGAGCAGTGCCGCCGCCAGGGGGATGAGCGCAAGGCCCTGGAAGGTGGCGCCGTAGGCGGCACCCTGGTTGATGACTTCGGAAAACACGACCGGGCCGGTCATGCCGCCGCAGAAGGTCATGAACTGGGTGGTGCCGGTGGCGGCGGCGAGCCCGCCGGGCGGCGCCACCCGCGCGAGTTCCGCGAAGAACACCCCGTTCCAGCCCACGGCGGTCAGCGCGCAAAGCATCGCGGCGGCAAGCGTGGCGGGAAGGGCGGCGTCGGCCGGCAGACGACCCAGCAGGACGCAGGCGCCCGCCATGCCGATGCCGAGCAGCGGCAGCAGGCGGGCCGGCGCTATCCAGCGATCGGCCACGTAGCCGAAGAAGATCCGCGAGAACACGCTGGTGATCTGGGCGGCGGCCAGTACGCCGGCGGCCAGCGCGAGCGCGAAGGCATGCTCGACGCTGAGGAAGGAGACGAGGAAGGTCAGGAAGCAGACCTGGGTCAGGGCGTAGGCGAAGGACACGGTGCCGAGTCGGCGCAAGGCAGGGTCGCGCAAGCCGGCCATCAGCGGGTCGACGACGATCCGCCAGGCCTGGGCAGGTCGCGGCGGCAGGGGCTGGGGCCGGTCGAAGTCGCGCCGGGTGCGGCCCAGGGCGAAAGCGCCCGCGATGCACCCCGCGCCGATGGCGGCCACCGCACCGCGCCAGCCCAGCAGGGCGAGCAGGGCGGGCGCCAGCACCCCGGTCACGGCGATGCCCAGCGGCACCGCGGTCTGCTTGATCGAGAAGAACAGTCCCCGGCGCTCGATCGGCGCATGCTCGCCGAGCACGATCGCGGCGGCGGGATTGGTGAGTCCGTAGGCTGCGCCGATCGCGATCGCCGCCGGCAGCAACATCCACAGGCCCCCGATCGCCACCGCGATCAGCCCCAGGCCAGCGGCGACGATCGCCCACTGGCTGATGCGCACGGGGCCGATGCCGGCGATCCGGCTGCCGGCCACCAGGCCGGAGCTCATCGCGCAGAGGTAGCACAGGCCGACGAACAGGCCCACGCGCGCTGCCGGCAGCCCGAGCAGCGGCGCAACCTCCGGCGCCAGCACCGCCGGCACCGTCAGGGCGATCGTGACCAGCAGCTGGGCGCCGAGGGTGACCGAGAGCGCGAGCAGCGGGCGACCGTCGCGGCGCCGCTCAGATCTGGCGGAGCCGGATTTCACCGATCGTGTGGTCGGCGCGCTTGCGCAGCACCACGTTGGCACGTTCGCGGGTGGGCAGGATGTTCTCGCGCAGGTTCGCCAGGTTGATGCTGGTCCAGATGTTGTGGGCAACCTCGCGCGCCTGGTCCTCGGTCAGGTCCCGGTAATGGTGGAAATAGGAAGCCGGATCCTGGAAGACGCTGCCCTGCAGCGCGAGGAAGCGGTTGATGTACCAGGGCTCGATATGCTCGATCGCGGCGTCGACATACAGCGAGAAATCGAAGAAGTCGGAAACGATCGCGGCCGGCGGGCTCAGGCTGTCGAGCGCGTCGACCTGCAGGACATTGAGCCCCTCGAAGATCAGGATGTCGGGCTGCTCGACCACCTGCGCGGCGCCGGGCACGATGTCGTAGGCCTGGTGGGAATAGATCGGGGCGCTCACCTGCCGGTGACCGGCCTTGATGTCGGCGAGGAACTGCAGCATCCGGCGCCGGTCGTAGCTTTCGGGAAAGCCCTTGCGCTGCATCAGGCCACGCTCCTCGAGCACCCGGTTCGGATGCAGGAAGCCGTCGGTGGTGACCAGCGCGACACGCGGATGGTCGGGCCAGCGGGCGAGGAGCGCCTGCAGGATGCGCGCGAAGGTGCTCTTGCCGACGGCGACGCTGCCGGCGATGCCGATCACGTAGGGACGCGCGCCGGCCAGCCGGCCGAGGAACTCGTCCTTCACGCCGTTCAGGCTGCGCGCCGAGCGGATATGCAGGTTGAGCAGGCGCGACAGCGGCAGGTAGATCTCGACGACATCGGTCATCGACACCTTCTCGTTGAAACCCTGGAGTGCGACCAGATCCTGCTGGGAGAGCGTGAGCGGGGTGTTCGAGCGCAAGGCGGCCCATTCATCGCGCTCGAAGCTGAGGTAGGCGGCGAAGCTCTCGCCGGCGGCTTCCCCCGCCCTGTCGTCGGGATGGCCCGGCGGTGTCGGCCCTGGTGTGTTCATCGATCGCCCCTGCGTCTATGCGGATTCATTGCGAGCGGGTGGTGCCGGCCAGGCCGGCGAGCCAGCGCAGGCAGGCGGCATCGAAGGACGACGATGCCTCGAACTGCACCCAGTGGCCCGCGCCGCGAATGATATCGAGCGAGGCGTCCGGGCGCAGTGCTGACAGCCGGGCGGCCACCCGCAGCGGATCGCGGGCGGCGGTCACGTCCTCGCTGCCCCAGATCCCGCCGACCGGGGCGGCCACCCGGGGCAGCGCCTCGGCCAGCGCCGCGGAATGCGAACTGCGCTTGCTGTAGAAGCGCGCCGCCCCGGCATTGTGGCGCTGGACCGCCATGGCGAGCGCATCGACCGATTCATCGTGGGCCAGCATCAGGGTGCAGAGATTGTGGCGATGCGCCCGATCCACCGCCTGCGCATCGTCCAGATGCTTCCAGGCGCGCATCGGCAGCGGCGGGCCGCGATCGATGTCCAGCCCCACCGCTCCGACGAGCATCAGCCCGCGCACCGGGACTTCGGCCGCCACCAGTCCGCTGACGATCGCCCCGAAGGAAAAGCCGACGAGCGCCGGGCGCGCGGCCGTGCCGACCAGTTCGCGCAGACCCGCCCGGAGCAGTCGCGCCTGGCCGGCGGCGCCGAATCCCGCCGGAGCGTCGGACGAATCGCCGAAGCCCGCCATGTCCGGAACCAGCACCCGGTACGATGCGGCCAGGCCGTCGATGTTGCGCACCCAGTGCAGCCAGGAACCGGTGCCGCCGTGCACGAGCACCACCGGCGGGCCGGCGCCCCATTCGCGCCAGAAGCATTCGACATCCTCGAAACGCAGTCGGTGGCTGCGGGCGGCCGCAGCCAGGCGTGCCGGATCTGGCGTCATGCCGCGGCTTCCGCCGTCCGGTCGATGGCGCCGATGGCCCTTGCGGATGCCGGCAGGTGTCCGGTCTTGATCCAGATCAGCACGCCGCGCCGGCCGGCGCGTGGACGATGCCAGCAGCCGTCGGGCAGGCGCATCCAGGTACCGGGCGGATACCGGCCATGCTCGTCGGCGAAATCACCGGCGAGCACCAGCAGTTCCGCGCCACCCGGATGCCGGACCGGCGCGCCGCCGACGCCGGAGCGCCAGTGGACCAGCCGGGTGCGCTCGGCACCGAAGGCATGCAGGGGCATCACGCTCGCCTGGGCGGCGCGCCCGCGCGACCATTGCAGTCGGCGGGTGTCGACCAGGTGGCTGCCGCGATCGTCCGCCGGGAACTGGCGCAGCTTGATGAACAGGGTGCAGCCACCGGGGGAATGCGGCTCATGGCGGCTGCCCGGCGCATTGCGCACATAGGTCCCGGCGTGGTGGCTGCCATGCTCGTCCGACAGCGTGCCGGCAAGCACGAGGATCTCCTCGCCCGCCGCGTGCTCATGCTCGGGATAGCCGCTGCCCGGCGCGAAGCGCATGAAACCGGTCAGGCGAGCGCCGATCCCGTCGCCCTCGGAGTCGAGGATCATCCGCTCGACCCCGGCCACGGGCGCGTCCGCCCAGCGCGCGGCGCCGGGCGTGACCACGGCCCGCTCGCCCGCGGCGGTGCCGATCCGGCTGCCCGGGAACTCGGATTCGTACATGGGCGCACTCTAGCGCAGAGTGCGGCCGCTCGAAACGCCGACCTCGGGCCGATGTTGCGAATTCCGCCTCATTCCGGGGCAAGCCGGTCAGGCGCCGCGCTCGTGCGGCACGGCGTGCTCGGCACGCCGGATCGCGAGCACCCTACCCCGTATCGGTCCGGGACGGATCAGCAGGCGTAGCCGCCGAGCCCGGCGCCGGCGCGAGCCGCCGCATGGGCCTCGACCAGTTCGATCATCCGCCCTTCCACCTGCTCGACGATCCGGCCCCAGTCGTGCCCGAGCGCGCGGGCGCGGGCACGCCGGCCCATCGGGCCGATGCCGGCGGGATCGGCGGCCAGCTGGCGGGCCAGGCGCAGGAAGGCCGCTTCGTCGCCCGCCGGCGCCAGCAGGCCCTCGCGACCAGTGTCGATCAGTTCGCCGGCGGCCGCGTGATCGTAGGCCAGCACCGCAAGGCCACTGGCCATCGCCTCCAGGGTCACGTTGCCGAAGGTCTCGGTGAGGCTCGCGAACCCGAAGATATCCGCCGAAGCATAGTGAGTCGCTAGATCTTCACCGTAGCGAGCACCCACGAACATCGCCTCGGGACATGCCCTGGAGAGGGCCTCGCGAGCCGGTCCGTCACCGACGACGACCAGCCGCAGCCCGGGGCGGACCTCCCGCATCGCCTCGAAGGCGCGCACCACGAGACCGGCGTTCTTCTCGGGCGCGATCCGACCCACCATGATCATCACGCAGCCGTCGTCGTCCACGCCCCATTGTCGGCGCAGTTCCCGGCTGCGCCGGCTGGGCGAGAACAACCGGGCATCGACGCCGCGCGATACCGTCTCGACGTTTCCGAAGCCGGCGAGCGCCAGCGACGATCGCAGTTTCTCGGTCGGCACCATCGTGCAGTCGGCGCTGTTGTGGAACCAGCGCAGGTAGCCGCGGATCGGCCGCCGCAGCCAGCCGACGCCATAGTGATGGCTGTATTCGTGGAAATTCGTGCGGAACTCCGACGAGACGGGCAGGCGCAACGCCCGCGCGGCACGCAGCGCCGACCAGCCCAGCGGCCCCTCGGTAGCGATGTGCACGAGGTCGGGCGGCTGCTCGCGCCAGCGCGCGGCCAGCCGGCGCCCGCTCGGCAGGCCCATCTGCAGGTCCGGGTAGCGGGGCACCGGCAGGGCGCGCACCAGCAGTTCGCCGTCCACCGCGGCATCGCCGGCCTGGTCGGGGATACGTGCCTCGGACGCGGGCGGGCGTGGCCGCGGCCGGACCAGTTCGATCCCGTGGCCCCTGCCCCCGAGGCCGTCGACCAGCCGGGCGAGAGACATGGCGACGCCGTTCACTTCCGGCGGCCATGTCTCGGTGACGATCGCCAGCCGCAATACCGCCGGCCGCGCCGCTCCCGACCAGCCGGACATCATCCTGACCCGTTCAATCGGCATGCGGCGATGCTGCCGCCGTTCGATAACGAATCGATGACGGGCGGCTGCGCGCGGCCGTGTGTTGCGCCCGACGCCACGACCGGGCGGGCCGACATGAAGATGTCACCGGCGCCGGCGATCCTCGGCGGCGACATGAGCACAGCGCAAGGACCGCATCACGCAAGCGCCGACGTGAACGCCACGCCGGACGACGACGCAGCGATCCACTATCGCACGATCTGGATCTCCGACCTGCACCTCGGCACACCGGGCTGCCAGGCACAGGCCCTGGTGGACTTCCTGCGCATCACTTCCTGCGAGCAGCTCTACCTGGTCGGCGACATCATCGACGGCTGGCAGTTGCGGCGCCAGTGGTACTGGCCCCAGGCGCACAACGACGTCGTGCAGAAACTGCTGCGCAAGGCGCGCAAGGGCACCCGGGTGGTCTTCATCCCGGGCAACCATGACGAGTTCGCCCGTCGTTTCATCGGCAATGTCTTCGGCGGCATCGAGGTGCATGACGAAGCGGTCCACACGACGGCGGACGGTCGCAAGCTCTGGATCATCCACGGCGATCGCTTCGACGGCGTGATCCAGTGCGCCCGCTGGCTGGCCCACGTCGGCGACCACCTCTACGGCATCGCGCTCAAGCTCAACCACTGGCTCAACTCGCTGCGGGCCCGCATGGGATTCGGCTACTGGTCGCTCTCGAAGTACCTGAAGCTGAAGGTGAAGCGCGCGGTCAGCTACATCGACGACTTCGAGGTGGCGGTGAGCCGGGAGGCGCGCTCGCGCGGCCTGGACGGCGTGGTCTGCGGACACATCCATCACGCCGAACTGCGCACCATCGAGGGCATTCTCTACGCCAATGACGGCGACTGGGTGGAAAGTCTCACCGCCCTCGTCGAGCATGCCGACGGCAGGCTCGAGATCATCGAATGGCAGCGCTTCGAGGACCTCCTCGCGAGGCTGGGGAAGCCTCGCGAGCTCGCCGAGGCGACAGATTCCGGGACGGCCGAGCCGGCGGTCGATACCGCCGTCCTCCAGTCGATGTTTCAGTCGACGTTTCGATAGGCACGCTTCCTGCTGCGCGAGACGATTCGCGGCCGCGCCCTGCGGCATGCGGACATCGACCCGGAGGAAACCATGCCAAGAACCGCCCATGTCACCGACCATCTGCGCGACGCTCGCGACTCGCTCGCCGAATCCGGCCGACACGGCAGGCGCGCCGGCCGCGCGGCGATCGATTCGATCGAGGAAGAATGGGCCCGGCTCAGGAACGAGCTCAACGAACTGGCCAGCGACGGGGTGCTCGCGAAGAATCCCGAACTCGAGGCCCTGCTCGAGCGCCTGCGCGACGGTGTTGCCCATGCGCACGAGATGATCGGCGAGACCTCCCGCCAGACCTCGCACCGAATCGCGCGGGCAGCGAACAATGCCGACGACTATGTCCATGAGGAACCCTGGAAGGTAGCGTCGATGGCGGCCATCGCGGGGCTCGCGATCGGCCTGCTGCTCTCGCGGCGCTGAAAGGACACGCCCCATGGCCCGGGAAATCCGCAATCGATGGCGCTCCCGCCTGCTGGCCCCGCTGTTCGGGGCGCTGCGCGAGGGCTCCGTTGCCTGGAACAGCCGCTGGGAGCTCGCCCGGCTCGAATGGGCGATCGAACGCGGCCGGCTGATGCAGTCGCTGGCCGGGTTGGTCATTCTCGCGGTTGCCGCACTGCTCGTGCTCGCCTTCGCCGGCTTCGCGCTGGTCGTGACCTGGTGGGATACCGAGCATCGGACGATGGTCGCCTGGCTGGTGGTAGGCGCCTACGCAGTCCTTGCCCTGATCGGCCTGTGCATGTGGCGCTTTGCCGAGCTGCGCAAGGACCGGCGGTTCGCCGCCTTGCGCTCCGAACTGGCCGCCGACCGCGAATGGCTCGGCCGGCGCCTGCGCCGGCCCACGAGGTCCCAACCCCATGGTTGATTCAATGGAAGTCCGGTTGCTGCGCGAGCGCATCCAGCGCCAGCGTGAGCGCCTGCGCCCCGACAAGCCGGCCGAACCGGTTGCCGCCGAATCCTTGCCTGCGGGCAAGGCGAAGCCGCTTGCCGCTTCTCGGCAAGCTCCGTCCACCCTGGCCTCGCTGGGACGGATCGTCGCCGAACACCCCGCACTCGTGATCGGGCTCGGCGCTACGGTCCTGGTCGCCGGGCCCCAGCGCTCGATACGCCTGGCGCGCCGGGCGCTGCGGGCAGCGGTGCTCGTGGTCGGCGCCTATCGCGGCGCGTCGGCGGTGCTCGGCCTGGTCCCGACCGACCGGCGGGCGGACACCATCGACGCGACATCCGCACGCCGACCCACGGACGATACCCCCGGCTCGCCCTGACGCGGGCGGACCGCCCCGATCGCGCCGAAGTTCGTGCGCGCTGAAGTTCGTGCGCGCTGAAGTTCGCGCGCTCGGCCGAGGTTCGCGCGCTCGACCGAGGGCTTCGCTCAGGCGCCGCGCTTGTCGCCCGGCTTCCTCGGCCGACTGGTATCCGTCGAGGAGATGACCCCGCCGGGCTGGCCGCCTTCGTTCTCCCAGCGCTCGCGTTGCGCCGGCACGCTGGTGGCGGGACGATCATCCCGCGAGGCCTCGGCGTCGTCGCGGGCCTCCTCTCTGCTCCGCGATTCCGCCTCTGCCGCCCCGGGTGCATTGCCCGACCGGGCGGAGTTGGCCGAGGGCTGATGCTTGTCCGAGCGTTCATGCTTGTTCGTGGGGGACATGGGATCTCCTGTGTTCGGCAGCGACATCGGCGCCGCGCTCGTCCGCGTGGGAACGCAGGCTCGGCGCAGCATTCATGCCCGGATGACGCTCGGGAACGGCTGCGCCGGCGGAATGCCGGGCATATCGATTGCAGGCATCACCAGCATCCCAGCCCAGAAACGGAGAAAGTCCATGACACGCCTGTTGATGCTCGCCATTGCCTCGATGTTCGCCCTGAGTGCCTGCAACACGATGTCCGGCCTCGGCGAGGACATCGAAGCCGGTGGCGACAAGCTCGAGAGATCGGCCGAGAAGAACAAGCGGTATTGATACGGAAAGCAGTTGACGGCCGGCGGTCGATTCACCGCCCTCTCCATCCCACCTCGTTGCGGCGCCCCCAGGGCGCCGCTCTTTTTCGTGGCCACGCGCCTTGCGGGCGGCCGACGCCGAAGCGCAGGCACGAGCCTTCCTTGCCACGAGCAGCAATTCTTCCCGGTCAGGAACGCTTCGGGAAACGTTCCGGCGCGTCTTGATCAACGTCCCGAGGAGCTTTCCGACATCCGGGAAACCCCGCAGCATGCGGTTCTCCGCCGATGTGCACGCTCCGCTCACTACCCGAATCAGGGCTTGGCATGGCTATTGCTTATCGCCAGGGGTCACTGGCTTAGAGCCTTAACCAGACCAGGAGCAAGCCCCATGCAATCCGGGATCAGCCTGCAGACCAGCCGCCAGACCAACATGTCGCCCGCCATGCAGCGCGCGCTCAGCATGTTGCAGTTGTCGACACTGGAGTTCGCGCAGCAGGTTCGTGAGTCACTTGCGTCGAATCCCTTGCTGGAATCGGACGACGACATCGATGCCGCCGGCGAAGCCGATTCCACGGCCGTGGCCAGCGATGGTCACCACGAAGCCGGCCTCGTCGAGAACGGCGAACTCGGCGGTGTGGAATCCTCGGCCATGGCCGAGCCCTGGCATGAAGGCAGTTCGCGCCACGCGGGCACCGATCCCGACTTCGATCCGATCGCGCTGGCGCCGGACACCCCGAAACTGCGTGACATGCTCCTGCGCCAGGCCGGTTGCCTGAATCTCGGCGAGCGCGATGCCATGCTGGTGCGGGCGATCATCGATGCGATCGAGCAGACCGGTTATCTCGAGGGATCGCTCGAGGAGATCGCCGAAGACCTCAGCAGCGCGAAGGACCGGGTCGGCATCGATGAGCTGGAGATTGCGCTGCGCCATGTGCAGCAGTTCGAGCCCGCCGGCGTCGGGGCGCGCACGGTCCAGGAATGCCTGGCCCTGCAGATCGATGCCCTGCCGGTGACGACGCCGGGCCGCGGCGCCGCGGCCCGGATCGTCAACGAGCATCTCGAGACCTTTGCCGCGCACGATTTTCCGGCACTGGCCGAGCTGCTGGATCTCGACGAGGACAGCCTCGCCGCCGCGACGGTGCTGATCCGGCGCCTCACGCCGCGTCCCGGCCTGGCCATGTCCTCCGATGCGCCGGCCTATGTGGTGCCCGACGTCCAGGTCCTGAAGATCGGTGGTCGCTGGCAGGTGCGCCAGCGCAACGGCGCGCTGCCGGCGGTGCGGGTCAACGAGATGTACTGCGACATGCTTCGCGCGCAGGACAGCCGGACCAGCAAGGCGATGAACGCGCAGCTGCAGGAAGCGCACTGGCTGGTGCGCAGCATCGAGCAACGCCAGTCGACCGTCCTGCGCGTGGCCACCGCGATCGTCGAGCGCCAGGCCGACTACTTCGAGTTCGGCGACATCGGCATGAAGCCCATGACGCTGCGCGACGTGGCCGACGAGCTCGGCCTGCACGAGTCGACCGTCTCGCGGGTCACCGCCAACAAGTACATGATCACGCCATCGGGCGTGATCGATTTCAAGCGCTTCTTCACTTCGGGCGTGGGCACCGCTCGCGGCGACCGCTGCTCGGCCACCGCGGTCAAGGCGATGATTCGCCAGCTGATCAGCGCCGAAGACGATATCAAGCCGCTTTCGGACCACCGCCTGACGCGGATGCTCGCGCAGCGCGGGATCCAGGTGGCGCGACGCACCGTGAGCAAGTATCGCGACGCGATGCAGATCCCTCCCGCCGAGATCCGGCGACTGTCCAACCGCGCCGCCTGAACCCTCGAAAGAACCGGGCGCACGCCCGCAACGAACAGGCCCCGGCCGGCTGACGGCACGGGGCCTGGTTGCTTTGGGCCGGGCCTTCAGGCGAATGCGCCGGGGGGCTGGCGTCGTCCCGCTGCCGGATCCGGGGCCGTCGCCCCCCGCCATTCCCGCGGCGCGACGGCCGGCCCCGCGCCGAGCGCGGCCCAGCAGGCATCCCAGCCGGCGATGGCGAGGTCGACATCGAAAGCCCTGCCCGCTGAGGCCGCCATCGATCCGCCCGCAGCGAGGCACAGCCGCAGGCCCAGCGCCCGGCGCAGCGCATCGAAGAGATCGTGATCACTCAGCGCGTCGATGCGCGCGAGATCGACCAGCACCCGGCCGGCGGGATTGGCCCGGATGGCTTCGCGCTGCGAGGCATCGTCGACCACGTCGAACAGGGCTTCGGGCAGGCCGGGCAAGCGTCCCCTGGCATCGAGCATGCCGAGCTGGCGCAAGCCCGTGAACAGCCGGCGCCGGGCGCGCCCGAAGCGCGCCCAGCGCAGCCGCTCGGCCGATTCGACCAGGCGCGGCGTACGCACGACGCAGCGACAGGATTCACATAGGCAGTCCGATGCATCCGCCGGCACGGTCCAGTGGCAGATCGGATGCTCGCCGTAGTTGCCGCAGGGCAGGCGAACACCGAGCCCGGGAACACCGAGCGGATGCCAGCCGGCCTCGCCACGGTCCTCGAAGGCGCAGAGCATGCCGAGCTCGGGCACGAAGCCGAGCCGGGCATGGCACGCCGGGCAGCGATGCTCTTCAGGGCCGACACGGGCGTGGCAATGGGTGCAGGCGGGCGCTCGCATCGCTTGCGCTCAGGCCGACAAGGCGAAGTGGTGGGCCGCGTGTCGATCATCGGCCGGCATACCGGCGAGTCGGCAGGGCGGGATCGAACGGACGAGGGCGAAGGGAAGGAATTCGGACATGAGGCTCCCGGAGGAAACGACTGCGCTGATGCGCTGGCACCATGCGCTGGCAATTCGCGTGCCTTGCGCATGCGCCGGCGCCATCTCCGCCGGCACCATCTCGATCGGCGGTGAAGTCAATCCCCGGGATCTTCCGCCGCGGCGTCCCGGTCTTCCTGCTCGTACTGGCGCAGGCGATTGTAGAGCGTCTTGGCGCTGATCCCGAGCATGGACGCCGTCTTCTCGCGAACCCCGCCGCTGGCGGCGAGGCTGGCCTCGATGAGGCGGCGCTCCATGGCGGCCAGCGAGGTGCCGATCGGCACGCACACCATGTCCTTGTCCGCTGCCGACGGGACGGCGGCAGCGGGCGGAGCCGTCGCCGAGGACGCATCGTGGGTGGCCGGGTGGGCGGTCGCCGCGCCGGCGGCCAACGCCGCCGCATCGGGCAGCGTCACGCCCGGTATCTCGACCGACATGATCCGCCGGCCGTCGCTCATGATCGCGGCGCGATGCACGATGTTGCGCAGCTCGCGCACATTGCCCGGCCAGTCGTGGTGCTGCAGCTGGGCGAGTGCACCCGGATCGAGCTCGCGCTCGACGCCTTCGCGCTGCCCGAGCTGCTCGAGGAACAAGGGCGCGAGCAGGCCGATGTCCGCGGCCCGCTCGCGCAGCGGCGGCAGCTGGATCTGGAAGACGTTGAGCCGATAGTAGAGATCCTCGCGCAGCTTCTGCTCCGCGACGGCTTCGGCCGGCACCCGGTTGGTCGCCGCGATGATCCGCACATCGGTCTCGAGCAGCGAATCGGAACCCACCCGTGCGAAGCGCCCCGTCTCGAGCACCCGCAGCAGCTTGACCTGGAGGTCGAGCGGCATCTCGGTGATTTCATCGAGGAAAAGCGTGCCGCCGTCGGCGCGTTCGAAGAAACCCTGGTGCTGTCGCACCGCGCCGGTGAAGCTGCCCTTCTCGTGTCCGAAGAGCTCGCTCTCGATCAGCTGCGAGGAAATCGCCCCGCAGTTGATCGCCAGGAAGGGGCCGTTGCGGCGCCGGCTCTGATCGTGGATGGTCTCGGCGACGATCTCCTTGCCGGTACCGCTTTCGCCGACCACCAGCACGTTGACCGCCGTCGGCGCGACCCGCTGGATCTGCGCATAGATGCGACGCATCGGCTCCGAGCGACCGCGCAGCTTGCCGAAGCCCTCGACATCGGAACCCTCGCCGGGCGGCGCGTCGGCGCCGGCCCCTGCGCGCGCCGGGCGATGCGGCCGGGGCGAACCCGTCAGCCGATCGAGCACGCGGCGCAGCTGCTTGAGGTTGATCGGCTTGACGAGATAGTCGGCGGCACCCAGGCGCAGCGCCTGGACGGAAGTATCGACGCTCGCCTGGCCGGTGATCAGCACGATGTCGGCATCGCCCCGCAGTCGCTCGTCGGCGAAGAGGTCGAGCCCGCTGCCATCGGGCAGATGCAGGTCGAGCAGGACGAGATCGGGACTGTGCAGCACGAGCTGCTGGCGCGCCTGTTGCAGATCGGTGGCGATGCTTGCCGTGTGGCCGGCATCGGCCACGAGCGCGGCCAGCATCTCCGCGGAATTGTCGTCGTCCTCGACGATCAGGATGTAGGCCATGGGTTCAGGGAAGGTAAGCGGTGAGGTCTTCCACCTTTGCGGGCTTGGTCAGCTGGGCGTCGAAGAGGGCGGCCGTGTCGTCGCCGGGCGCGCCGCTCAGGGCGACGATACGGGCGGTCGATCCTCGCTCGCGCATGCGGCGGGCGACATCCGCGCCGCCGATGTCGGGCAGGCCGAGGTCGAGGAGGACCAGCGCCGGCTCGAACTCGAGTTCGCGGCGGATCGCCTCGGCACCGTCGCGGGCGTAGGCGACCTCGTGGCCATCGAGCTCGAGCAGCATGCCGAGCGATTCCCGGGCATCGGTGTCGTCATCGACCACGAGAATCCTGCATCCGTCGGCGTCCTGGCCCCCGGGCAGCGGGGGTATCGTCGGTTCGGGCATGAGGCGGCCTTGCGGGTCAGCCGTCGGCGAGACGATCGATCGTCTCGAACAACAGCACCGGATCGACCGGCTTGGCGAGGAAGACATCGAAGCCGGCCGACAGGGCCTGGCGTCGAAGGGCGGCGCTGGCGTGCGCGGTCAGGGCGATCGCCGGCAGGTGCCGCTCCTGCTCGAGCGCCCGGATCCGTCCGATCAGGCTGATGCCGTCCTCGCCCGGCATGGCGATGTCGAGGATGGCGATATCGAATTCGTCGGCGGCCTCGATGCGGGCGATCGCGTCGGCAGCGGATTCGGCGGTCGTCGCGCGGTCGCCGCGCTGCTCGATCAGCGCGCTCAGGACCTCGCGCAACTCCGGCTGGTCGTCGACCACCAGCACATGGCGACATTCGCCGGGCGCGCGCTCGGCGATCGAGCCCCTGTCGATGGCATCGGCGATGTCGCCGCGCGCTGTCGTGGAACCGGCGCCGGCATGATGCGGCAGGCCTCCTGCGGTGGCATCCGGCAGGAGCCCGATGCCGTGCTCGGCGAGGAGCTGGCGAGCCCGGAACCGGCCGATGAATTCCTTGGGCGGCAGTTCGCGGCTCCCGGCATCGAGGGCGAGCGGATCACCCAGCTCATGGTCGGCGTCGATGAACAGGACCATGGAATCACCGGCGTCCACGAAACGCGCCGTGACCGAGATCGGCGGCACCAGCATCCCGGCCAGGGAATCCAGCAGGCAGGTGAATGCTCGTCCGAGCGCCGCCGCATCACCCTCGACCATCGGAACATGCGGGGCAACGGTGGACAGCTCGCGACCGCTCGAGCCGCCCCAGTGCGCGCTGGCATCGAGCGCTTCGCGCCAGACCGCGAGCCGATCGACCTGTTGCCCGACACTCGGCGACGACTCGCCGCCCAGGCTCACCGCCGTGGCGGTGAGGATGTCGGCCAGCTCGACCTGCTGGTCGATCGCACGGCGGATACCGGCGAGGGCGCGGGCGGCCATCGGTTCGCCGACCGGCAGGCGGGACTCCAGGACATGCAGCCAGCCCGACATCGAGTGCAGCGGTGTGCGCATCTCGTGAGCCATCGCGCGTTGCAGTCGGAGCAGCAGACCCTGCGTCTTGAGGTCCGGTCCGATCCGTTCACGTCTGTCTGTCTTCGCCATCTGTTCTTGCCGTTGTCGCGCCGGACACCCCTGCGAAAGTCGCGAGCCCGGATCGGCGCGTCCCGGCCCTACATCGCTTCATCCCGGGAGGATGGGCAAGTCCTGTGCCTGCGCCTGGCGCTTCTTCCGATGAAGGGATACGCGGAATCCGGACAACGCGGGAACGACGATTGCCGGCCGGCATGGGAAGCGATCCCCATGATCCCCGATATGCGAAACGGCGGCAACAAGCGGGTTGTGCCGCGGGCGGGGGTCAGCGCGCGGCCTTGGCCGCGAGCCGCATCGGGACGAAGGCGATGCCGTTCTTCTCGACCCGCGGGCCGGCCGGCGCGAAACCGAAGCGTTCGTAGACCGGCACGGCGCCGAGCGCGGAGTTGACGGTGAACGCGCCATCGGCGGGTATGTCGCCGTCGTCGAGCACCGCGTCGCGGACTTCCGACCAGAGACGGGTGGAAATGCCCAGGCCCTGCCATTCCGGAGCGACGAACAGGTGGAACAGATGGAAGACGTCGTCGTCGTCGCGCAGCGCCGAAACCCCGACGATACGCCCGCCGATGTCGGCCACGTAGTAGCGGTACTGTTCGCCGGTCACGTAGCGAGCGATCGCTTCCGGCGTGAAGCTGCGCAGCAGCGGCGCCTCCTCGTCGGCATCGGGCTCGCGCAGGAAGGCGGTCGCGAGGCTGCCGACGAGCTCGCTGATGTCGTCGGCATCCTCGCGTTCGGCGACCCGTATGGTCAGCCCCAGCGGATACTCGAAGCGAGCGCTCTCGCCGCCGGGCAGCTCCGCGGCGGGGCTGCGCCCCATCGGCTTGCCGCCGGCTTCGCGAAAGAACGGCTCCGCGTTCGGATCGCCGATCGCCACGAGCCGGTGCGCGCTGGCCCGCACCGCGCGGCGGCGGGCCTCGGCAAGCAGCAGCGAGCCGATGCCCCGGCGCATGAGGGCCGGGTCGACGTAGAGCGCGGGAAGCTCGAATTCGCCCTTGCGGGCACCGGGTCGCAGGCCAGCCCAGCCGGCGAGTTCGCCGGCGAACTCGACGACGAAGGTTTCGCCGATGTCGGGCGGCGCCCGCCAGGCGGCGAGCCTGGCTTCGTCGTAGCCCCACCAGGCGAGCGAGCGCGTCGCGAGTTCGTGCAACGCACTGGCCTCGGCGGGACGCGCGTCGCGCAACGAGAGCTTGCCTTTAGCTTTTCTGGAAACCATCGGGCGAATATTAGCGTCGAATCCGACGGACGCAACCGGACGGCGTCCATCGGCAGGGCAGGGCGGCGCCCGGCTTCAGTCGGCCTGCTCAAGCAGGATGGTGGCTTCGCGGATCGACGTGTTCAGCGCCTCGACGATCGTGGCGTTGATGTCGGCTCGCGTCGTGTTGCCGATATCGCTGGTGGCTTGCGCCGCGAAGCGCGCCCCTCCGACGGAACCCGCGATGCGCACTTCGACGGGGCTGGGGCGCTCGGCGATCGCCGCCGGCACCATCACCACGAAGCTCTCGAGCACCACGGTGCGGCCGGCGAAGCTCGGCGGCAGCTTGCGCGCGAACCAGGAGCGAAACAGGACCGCCGGCGGCGGCTCGAGGTCACGCTCGCCGAGCGTGATGCGATCACCGCTGGTATCGAATCGACCTCGGTCGCTGCGCTGTTCGGCGGGTCGCATGTCCTGGAAGTCGAACATCGCGCCAGGCGTCGCCGGCACATCGATGCGGACGGCCCCGGGTCCGCTGCAGGCCGTGAGCGCGCCGACGAGCAGGCTGATGATGAGGCCCCGGATCATTGACTGTCGTCTCCTGGATGTTGCCGCGAAGCCGGCCGGCCTGAAGACCCCGGGCACCGGCGGCCGCGAACGGGACTGGCCGGCTTCAGCCACGCTGCTCCTTGCCGCGCTCGATGACCGCCCGACGCCGGCGCTCGATGTCCTCGGGGCGCACCGTGTCGCGATACTCGCCGGCGGTGCGTGATTCATGGACCAGCGCCTCGCCGAAGGGCATGGCGTAGCCTTCGTCGATGACCCGCTTCATGCGCACCAGCATGTCGGGGATGGTCGAGAGCATGTCGCCCGCCAGTTCGAGCGCCGCCGGCATCAGCGCCTGCGGCTCCACGACCCGGTTGACGAGGCCCCATTGCTCGGCGCGCTGCGCGTCGAGGAAGTTGCCGCTGAACGAAAGCTCCTTGGCGCGCGAGATGCCGATGATCCGCGACAGCTTCTGCGACAGGCCCCAGCCCGGCATCACGCCGACCCGCGCATGCGTGTCGGCGAAGCGGGCGGCGCTCGAGGCGATGAGGACATCGCCCGCCAGCGCGAGTTCGAAGCCGCCGGTGATCGCGGGCCCGTTGACCGCGACGATCACCGGTCCGCTGAAGGTGCCGATGGCCGCCACCGGATCGACCCTGGCGTCACGGGTGCCGACGACGGAGCCGGCGGTGCCAGCACCGAGCTCCTTGAGATCGAGCCCGGCGCAGAAGGCCCGGCCGGCGCCGGTCAGCACGAGAACTCGCACCGAAGGGTCGGCCTCGAGCTGCGCGACGGTCTCGGCGAGCATGCGACGAAGCTCGGCCGACAGGGCGTTCATCACCTGGGGGCGATTGAGGGTCAGCACGGCGCAACCGTCGAGCGGGCGGTCGACGAGCAACACGGGTTCGGTCATGTCGGAGTCTCCAGGATGCGCGCACCGCGAACGATTGCCGACGGGAGGGATCGCGCTGACCGTCGCAGCGGGCCGTCGCGGACATCGACCGATGTTAGCTTAATGCACCGCGCGACCGCCTGCACGGATCGCTTCGCCTCAGCCGCGACTGGCGAGCATGGCCTTCAGCGCGCCCAGCCTGCCACGGGCCGTCTCGGCACTGACCGTCTTGCTCGCCGGTCGCGCATCGAGCTGCATCTCGGCGATGAAGCGCGACGGTATCTGCAGGAGCTTGTCGCGGCCGCGCTTGCGGGCGCGGCACCAGGTCAGGGTGAGGCTGCGCTGGGCGCGCGTCACCGCGACGTACATCAGCCGGCGCTCCTCCTCGATGCGGCGCGCACGGTTCTCGTCGGACGGTCCCTCGCCGGTGCTGGCCGCTTCGGCCTCGGCGGCCACCTCGTCGGCGGACAGGCCGCCATGGTGCGGCATCACGCCCTCCTCGCAGCCGACCAGGAAGACATGCGGGTACTCGAGCCCCTTGGCGGCGTGGATGGTGCTCATCCGGACCACGTCGCCCTCCTCGCGGCGGCCGTCGAGCTGGGTCAGCAGGGCGATCGTCTGGGCCAGCGCGATCAGGTCGGCGTCGTCGTTCCCGGCCCGCTTCTTCATCCAGTCGGTGAAGTCACAGACGTTCTGCCAGCGGCTTGCCGCCACCTTTTCGTCGTTGTTGTCGTAGAGGAAGTCGCGATAGCCGATGGCGCCCAGCAGCTGGTCGATCAGTTCGCCGGCCGGCTCCCGGGGGGCGCGCTCCTGCATCCGGTTGATGAAGCCGCCGAATTCGCGCAGGTCGGCGAGCTGGCGAGCCCCGATCCGTGCTTCGAAGCCGGCTTCGAACAGTGCCTCGAACATCGAGATCCCGCGTTGGCCCGCATAGCCGCCGAGCGCGGACAGCGTGGCGCTGCCGACACCGCGCCGCGGCGTGGTGATCGCCCGGATGAAGGCCGGATCGTCGTCCTCGTTGGCGAGCAGGCGCAGGTAGGCGATCAGGTCGCGGATCTCGGCCCGCTCGAAGAAGCTCTGTCCGCCCGACAGCGCATAGGGGATGCTCTCCTTGCGCAGGGCCTGCTCGATCGCCCGCGCCTGGTGATTGCCCCGATACAGGATCGCGAAGTCGGCGAAGGATGCGCGGCGTTCGAACTTCATCGCCTGCAGGCGCATCACCACCGATTCGGCTTCGGCTTCGTCGTCGTCACAGGGCACCACCTGGATCGGGTCGCCGACGCCGAGTTCGGACCAGAGCTTCTTGGGGTGCAGCTTCGGATTGTGGTCGATGAGCCGGTTCGCGGCGGCGAGGATGGTCACGCTCGAGCGATAGTTCTGCTCGAGCTTGATGACCTTCAGGCGAGGGAATTCCGTCCCCAGACGGCCGAGGTTCTCCAGCGTGGCGCCGCGCCAGCCGTAGATCGACTGGTCATCGTCGCCGACCGCGGTGAAGGCGGCGCGCGGCCCGACGAGACGCTTGAGCAGCTCGTACTGGCATGCGTTGGTGTCCTGGTATTCGTCGACCAGCAGGTAGCGCAGTCGCTCGCGCCATTTCGCCGCGACCTCCTCGTGTTCGTCGAGCAGGCGCAGCGGCAGGCGGATCAGGTCGTCGAAGTCGACCGCCTGGTAGGCGGCGAGCGTCTCGGCATAGTCACGATAGGCGCGCGCCACGGCATGCTCGGTGGCGTCGGCGGCGCCGGCGGCCGCCTCGTCGGGATCGACGAGGCCGTTCTTCCAGAGGGAGATGCGCGCCATGGCCTGGCGGGCGATCTTGCGGTCGGTGGTACCCAGCAGCTGCAGCACGATGCCGGCGGCGTCATCGGCGTCCAGAATCGAGAAATTGCGCTTGAGCCCGAGCGCGGCGCCATCGGCCCGCAGTATCCGTACGCCGAGCGAATGGAAGGTGCTGACCAGCGGCCGATCCTCGGTGCGCAGCTTCGGCAGCATCGGCTCGAGCCGCTCGGCCATCTCGCCCGCGGCCTTGTTGGTGAAGGTGATCGCGCCGATCGCGCGCGGCTGCATGCCGGCGGCGATGAGATGCTGGATCTTGTGGGTGATGACCCGGGTCTTGCCGCTGCCGGCGCCGGCGATCACGAGGCAAGGCCCGTCGAGATAGCGGACCGCCTCGCGCTGGGCAGGATTCAGTACGGAGAGGTCGGCGCGCATGGGACGGCGATTCTAGCAAGCCCACCCGCCCGATGTCCGGCGAGGCTCGTGGCGTCGCCACGCCGCGGGAGCGCTTCCCCGGTCTGGCGAGGCGAACAAGCGATGCGAGCGCACACAAACCTGAGCTTGTCCGCAAAACATGAGGCGACACTTTAAGTCTAGGCCTTAAGACACTGTTGCCGAAGCGCTTTCATTGCTTCTTCACAGAAACTGTGGATAAAGCTGTGAACATCCGCCGCCGGAAGCCGTCAAATCTGGCGACAAAGTCCCTTGCCTAATTTATAGGCAAACATATTTCCGTTTCAAATCAAGGACTTGTCCGCCATGCCTGGCAAGCGCCATCCGTATGAACATTCCATGACGGCACCCCTGTGCATGTGCACAACCGCCAGCGCCTGGCGAATCCGGTAGGAGTTTTTCCGACATCGTCAAGGGCTCGGAAAATCGTGAACATATCGGTAGCGCGCGCTCACTTCAGGAACCTGGCGGGTGAAACCGCGCGCCCTCGCTCAGATCTCCACGGGATCGATCTCGAGTTGCCAGCGCGCGCGACCGGAACGGGAATCGAGCCTGGGCAGCCAGGACGACAGCGCGCGGTGCAGAAGCGGCCGCGAGCCGGATTCGACGAGCAGCTGGGCGCGATCCCGGCCGGCGAGGCGGGCCAGCGGCATCGGCACCGGATCGAAGCAGCGCACCCCGGCGGCCAGTTCCGGCGTGGCGCCGAGGATCTCCAGCAGGGCATCCCGCGCGGCGCCGGCGAAGCCGAGGGCGTCGTCGACGGTGACCGCCTCGGCGCGCAGCAGGGCCTGGTGACTGAAAGGCGGCAGGCCCGCATCGCGCCTCTCGGCGAGCAGGCGGTCGGCGAAGCCGGCGAAATCATGTGCCAGCAGGTCCGCGAAAAGCGGTTCGCCGGGAAAACGGGTCTGGACCAGCACCCGCCCGTCGCGGGCGAACCGCCCGGCCCGGCCGGCGACCTGCACCAGGGTCGCGAACAGGCGCTCCGGCGCCCGGAAGTCGGCGGCGAACAGGGCGCCGTCCGGATCGGCGACGACCACGAGGCGCAAGCGCTGGAAGTCGTGTCCCTTGGCGAGCATCTGGGTGCCGACGAGGAGATCGACCTCGCCGCCGTGGACCGCATCGAGCATGGCTTCCGCGGCGCCGCGGCGCCGCGCAACGTCCCGATCGAGCCGGGCGATCCGTGCGTCGGGAAAGCTCTGCGCGAGCGCCTCCTCGAGGCGCTGGGTACCGCGTCCGAGGGGTCGCAGGTCGGCATCCCCGCAGTCAGGACAGCTGCGCGGCACCGCCTGCTCCCCGCCGCAATGGTGGCAGACGAGCCGGAAACGTCCCGCCGTCGGCGTCCCACGGTGCAGGACCCGGTAGGCCGTGCAGTCATCGCAGCGCGAAAGCCAGCCGCACTGGCCACAGGCGAGCACCGGGGCGTAGCCGCGCCGGTTCAGGAAGACCATCGCCTGGCCCTGGTCCGCGAGGACCTCGGCGATCGCCTCGCGCGCGGGACCGGCCAGGCCGTCGGGCGGCATCTCGCGACCGATGGCAAGGATCTCGATCCGCGGCGCCGGCATGCCGCTGGCGCGCTCGGGCATCGAGAGCAGCCGATAGCGACCGGCACGCGCCGCCTGCCAGGTTTCGGCCGAGGGCGTCGCCGAGCCGAGCACCACCGGAATCCGTCGCTGGCTCGCGAGCATGACGGCCAGGTCGCGCGCCGAGTAATGGACCCCCTCCTGCTGCTTGTAGGAAGGATCGTGCTCCTCGTCGACGACGATGCCGGCGAGCCCCGGGATCGGCGCGAGCACCGCCAGCCGTGTCCCGACCAGGATGCGGGCGCGCCCATCGGCGACGGCCAGCCAGTTCGCCGCGCGCTCGCCCTCGGCCAGGCCGCTGTGCAGGATCGCGATCGGCTCGCCGGGAAATCGCGCGCGGATCCGTTCGCTGAGTTGTGGCGTCAAGGCGATCTCGGGGACCAGGACGAGGACCCGGGCCGCCGGATCGGTGGCGAGCCGATCGGCGATGAAACGCAGATAGACCTCGGTCTTGCCGCTGCCGGTCACGCCGTGGAGCAGGAAGACGCCGAAGCCCCCAGCGCCCTCCAGCGCCGCCAGCGCCTCGGCCTGGGCGGGCCGCAGGTCCGGGATCATCGCCGCTTCCGGCGAGGGCGGTCGACGCGTCGCCCGGGCTCCGGCGTCGCCCGGCGCCACGAAGCGCCGGCGCGCCCGCTCGAAGGCCGACTGCTTGCGCTGCCGGGATCCGGGGGGCGTGCGCAGGAGCCTGGGAATCGCGGGCAGCATCACCTCGCCGGGATGGCGATGGTAGTAGCGGGCGGCGAACTCGCCCAGTTCGAGCCAGGCCGGTGGCGCCGGGGGCGCCTCGTCGATGCGCCCGGCGATCGGGCGGACCTTGTCGGCGGCGATCTCCGGGGCGTCGGCAAACCCGAGCACGATGCCGACCTTGCGACCGCGCCCCCAGGGCACCAGCACCCAGTCGCCCCGCCCGATCCGTTCCTCGAGATCCGCCGGCACCTGGTAGTCGAACCAGGGTGCTATCGGTACATCGAGCGCTACCCGGGCGTACTTCAGCCGTGCGATCGCAGCCGCCCCGGACGCGCGGGCCGGGCCCTGCCGATCGCTGGCGCTGGCCATGTCAATGACAAATCACTTCAAGTTCGGACATTAACGGCACGACACTAAAGACCTATCCCGAACCATGCACACGGGCTGTGGACAACATTGTGGAAAAAGCCGGCCGCTCGCGGCGAAACACAAGACACAGGTGCTCGTCAAGGGATGTGCCGAAAAAATGTGCGCTTAAAATCCTGTTTCTGATCAAGCACTTGGCGAAACAGGTCCGAAATCGACCCGGCCCGCCGCGGCACATGCCTTCGTGCCGGTCCAGTGTGTACAAGTCCTCGGAATCGGCCGCCGATCCGAAGACTCGGGGTCGCCCCGAGAGCCGCCGGCACCGGAGCAGGACGGCGGTTCATGGCGCGGGGCGGGCTCAGCCCGGACCGCCCGCCGAACGCTGGGCGGCGCTGTAGGTGTGGACTTCGTCGACCAGCGCCGCGACCGCCTCGGGCGCGGTGAACTGCGAAATCCCGTGGCCCAGGTTGAAGACATGGCCGTGGCCGCGCGCCGGGCGGCCATAGCTGTCGAGGACCCGCCGCACCTGGCCGCGGACCTGGTCGGGATCGGCCATCAGGCTCATCGGATCGAGGTTGCCCTGCAAGGCGACCCGGTCGCCCACGCGCGCGCGCGCGCCGTCGAGATTGGTCGTCCAGTCGAGTCCGAGCGCATCGGCGCCGATACCGGCGAGATCGTCGAGCCACTGGCCGCCACCCTTGGTGAAGACGATTATCGGCACCTGCGCGGCAGGGTCGGCCCCCTGGCGCAGGCGCTCGATCACCCGCCGGATCGGGGCCAGCGACCAGGACTGGAACAGGCCGTCGGCCAGCAGGCCGCCCCAGGTGTCGAAGATCATGAGGGCCTGCGCGCCGGCGGCAACCTGCGCGGCGAGGTACGAGGCCACCGCATCGGCATTGACCTCGAGGATGCGGGCGAGGAGATCCGGCCGGCGATAGAGCATGGTCCGGATGCGCCGGTAGTCGGGCGAGCCGCCGCCCTCGACCATGTAGCAGGCGAGCGTCCAGGGGCTGCCCGAAAAGCCGATCAGGGGCACGCGGCCGGCGAGTGCCCCGCGGATGGTGCGCACCGCCCGCATGACGTAGGCGAGTTCATCCTCGGGATCGGGCGCGGCCAGTTGCGCGACACCGGCCTCGTCGACGATCGGCCGTTCGAAGCGCGGCCCCTCGCCTTCGGAGAAGTACAGGCCGAGGCCCATTGCATCGGGGATGGTGAGGATGTCGGAAAACAGGATGGCGGCATCGAACGGGAAGCGCTCGAGCGGCTGCAGCGTGACCTCGCAGGCGAGTTCGTCGTTGCGGCAAAGATCGAGGAAGCTGCCTGCGCGGGCGCGTGTCGCGCGGTATTCGGGCAGGTAGCGACCCGCCTGGCGCATCAGCCAGACAGGCGTGTATTCGGTGGGCTCGCGCCGCAGCGCGCGCAGGAAGATATCGTTCTGGAGTGCGGTACTCATCGGACGCCCGTTGACTGGATCGGACGCGCCGGGATGTTTCCCGCCGCGCGGACTCGACCGGCTCGCGGTCGTCACCCGTATTCTAGGCCGGGCTCACGCGAGAACGCTCGGAGGGTGAACCGGCCCTGGGCCGGGCTCACCGCCGACCGGGGGCCGCCGTCTCCGTCGCCGGTCCGAGCCGGGAGACCGGCGCCGGCGCTGGCGCGAACATCCCGAAAGCGCCATCGGCTACCGTCGTCACCCGGATCCCGCTGCCGCCGCCGCGCATGCCGCCGCGGTCGAAGCGCAGCCTGGAGGAAGGCCGCAATGTCGCGACCGGCCGCATGCCGGCTGGTGTCGCGCCCACGGGCAGCTCGATGCCGTGGCCGAGCATGGGCTCGGGCGTCTGGGCCGGCGTCGCGACGAAGGGCGCGGCGAGCGCGAGGAACATGGCGAATGCTGACAGGGGACGCATCTACACCTCCGGGGAATCGGCGGCCTCGCGCCGGCCAGCGCGGACACAGGATCGATGATCCGCCGCGCTCGACATCCCGCGGCCGCAGGGCGTGCGGCCGGCGCCGGCATCCCGATGAACGGCGGCCGGTATGACAGCGAGATGTCGGCCACTCGCGACACCCGAACGGGTGATGGCGCTCGCGATCGACGTCAGTCAGTGCTTGCTATCGTGTCTTTCGAAGATAGAGGTTGTTGGCGACCAGGGCAGCGATGACCATGGTGGCGCCCACGACCTCGGCGGGAAGCGGCCTGTAGCCCTGGGCGAAGCCGATCGCAAAGGTGACGACCGGGATCAGGTTGGCGAACAGCATGGCGTTGAGCGCGCCGATCCGGGCGGTGCCCAGGTTCCAGCAAAGCATCGAGACCAGCACCCCGAAGAACGACAGGAACAGCAGGTGGGGCGTCGCCGACCACCATTGGCTCGCGCTCGGTGTATCGACCACGCCGATGGCCGACAGGATCACCACCAGGGTGAAGTTGCCGAAGGCGCCGGCCGTCACGGTCACCGTGGTGAAGCGCAAGGTCGACCAGCCGATGAAGGTCGGGGTGCCGAGGGTGTAGGCGACCCAGCACAACGAACCGCCGAAGATCATCAGCACGCCGACGAGTTCGGTGCCGGCGGGCGCAAGCGCCGGGCTCCAGCGGGTGATGACCGTGATCGCCCCGAGAAAGGCGAAGGCGACGCAGCCCAGCGTGAACCCGCCGGGTCGCCTGCCGTAGACCAGCCAGCCGGCCAGCGCCGTCGTGGCGGGCTGGGTCGCGACGATGACCGCGACCACTTCGGGGCGCGTGAAGGTGAGCCCGCCGAAGACCAGGGACGGCGAGCAGCACATGCCGATCACGCCGAGCAGGCCGGCGCGCCCCAGGCGGCGGTCCATGCGCAGCGCGCCGCGCCCCTCGCGCCAGAGCAGCACGCACACCAGGATCAGCATCGGCCCCGAGTAGCGGAACAGGGTGCCGTGAAAGGCGTCCACCCATGCGAAACTCGCCTTGGCCACCGGGAACTGGATGCCCCAGATCAGGGTCGCGGCCAGGGCGAACAGGGCGCCGCTGCCGGCCGAACTCGAGCCGGGCGCGCCGGACATGCCTTTTCCTCAAGCGAAAGCCGCGAGTATGGCAGAGGGCGCTGCACCGGCGGCGCCACGGTCACCGGCACCGGCATCGGCACCGGCATCGGCACCGGCATCGGCATCGGCATCGGCATCGGCATCGGCATCGGCATCGGCATCGGCATCGGCATCGGCTAGCATCGACCCTCGGGCGGAAGGGGCGACCGGCAAGGTCCGGGACGCGAATGCCGCACCGGGTGCGATGCGGAGAACACGATGGCGGTGACGGACACGGATGCGGCGCGCGCGACGCCGGCCATGATCGACGATGCGCGGCCGATGCCCGTGTCGGCGGCCGCGCTTGCCGCCCTGCTGTGCTGCTTCTGGGGCCTCGGCCAGGTCGCCATCAAGCTCGCCAACGCCGGTATCTCGCCGATCTTCCATGCCGGCCTGCGTTCGATCGGCGCCACCCTGCTGTTGCTCGCCTGGATCTGGTTGCGCGGCATCCCGGTGTTTCGGCGCGACGGCACCCTGCCCGCCGGCATCGTCGTCGGCATCCTGTTCGGCGCCGAGTTCATCTGCATCTACATCGGGATGAACTTCACGGAAGTGGCCCGCGCCACCTTGCTGATCTATTGCGCGCCCTTCTTCGTCGCCGGGCTCGCCCACTGGCTGGTGCCCAACGACCGGCTTACGCCGGCAAGATCGATCGGACTGCTGGCCGCCTTCGCCGGCGTGATCGCGACCTTCGCCGACCGCATCACCGCGCCCGATGCCGTCGGCCTCGCCGGCGACCTGCTGTGCGTGCTCGGCGCCTTCTTCTGGGGGGCGACCACGATCGTGATCAAGACCACCCGGCTGCGCGGCGCATTGCCGGAGAAGAACCTCCTCTACCAGCTCGGTGTCTCGGCGGTGATGCTGATGGCGGCATCCACCCTGGTCGGCGAGCCGGGCCTGTTCGCGCCGACGCCCACCGTGTGGATCGCGCTCGCCTACACGACCATCATCATCGCGGGTTCGTCGTATCTCGCCTGGTTCTGGCTGGTGTCACGCTATCGGGCGACGACGCTGCACGCCTTCACCTTCATCACCCCGATCGCCGGCGTCGTCTTCGCCCACCTGCTGCTCGGCGAACCGATCACCCCCGCCCTGGGCATCGGGCTCGCGTTGATCGCCGCCGGCATCGTCCTGGTCAATCGCGAAGGCTGATCACACCGCTTCCGCGCCAGGGAGTCTCGACAGTTTCCTGTCGAATGTTCCCATCGGACCATGCCCGTTCCTTCTCGCGATTTCGACGGCCAGGCAGTCGGTGAAGCCGACACCGCCAGTTGCCTTGTAGCCATCCAGTGCCAACCGAACGACGTCCGTGTCCTGAACCACGAGTTGCCGGTGCTCGAGCAACATGGATATCGCGGTGCACAGTTGCACCTTCGTGAGTTCGTAGACTGATTCGAGAACCCGGACACTCTCCGCGAGCACCAGCCAGGAAACCCATGCGCCATCGGCAATGAAGCTTTCCGCGCGTCGCGTCTGCTTCTCATCGTCGCGGGCGATGAGCCGAACGACGACATTCGTATCAACGGCTCGCATGCTTCTTTTTCATGCGGGCCTTGATCCCCTCGTCCATCTCCTCGACGGAAACGACCGGCCTCTCCGTTCGGAAGACAGCCTCGTGGATCTCCTGAGACGTAAACCGCGAAGCGCGGCGCACCACGATCTCCCCGTCCTTCTCGACCCACTCGATGCGCGTGCCAGGTCCGAGGTCAAGTCGCTTGCGCACGGCCGCCGGGACCGAAATCTGGCCTTTCGACGTGATCTTCGACTCGACGGGTTCCATTTCACATACATCGCCTTACTTGCGTAAGGCTAATGCTGGTTGATAGCGGCCGTGAAATCAAGAAGCGCCGTCGATATCACTGGCGGCACCCCGAACCTTGCCGACCCGCCCCGGAGCTAGAAATCCGGATTGATGCTCAGCGCCAACATGGCCGACAGCTGGCACAGGGGCCTGCCCGAATCCCGCTGCAGTTCATTGAAGGCATCCTGCACGATACGCAGGGCGCGCTGGCTGGTGGGCTCCCGTTCGATCAGGTCGGCAGCCACCAGGCGCGCGACCACATCGCTGGTCAGCAGGAAGGTGTCCTTCTCGACCAGGCGCAGGAAGCCGGCAGCCGAGCGCCCGCCCAGGCGAGCGCCACGCCTGGCGAGCAGGCGCCACAAGCCGATGATGTCGGCACTCGGCCAGTCCGCAACGAATGCGCCGAAGCTGCCGCCCTGTTCACGGCGCACCTCCAGGATGAAGCGGGCGTTCCTCGGGATGCTCAGGAGCCGGGCGCGATCGCGGATGATCCGGTCGTTCTTCATGCAGGCGTCGATCCGCTCCGGTCCGAGCAAGGCCATCGCCTCGGGCTCGAAACCCCCGAAGGCCTCTTCGAAGGCGGTCCACCTGGCATCGACCACCGAATGCTGCATGCCGGCCTGGAACACCCGGCGTGTCATGGCCGAGAGATAGCGATCGTCGCCCTTGCGCCGGAGTTCCTCCGGAGCGAGCGCCGTGGGCAGGAAGGCCTCCATGGCCGCGTCCGATTCGAAGCGCCTGCGTACCGTGTCGTGAAGCCAGCCGTAGTCGATGCTCATGCCTGCCTCAGCCGCTGCGCAAGCGTGCCAACTGCATCAGCCCGATCGCCAGCAGCGGGATCGCCAGCGACATCACCGTCACCACGATCAGCAGCTCGCCGAGCTGGCTGTAGTCGGCCGCCACCGTGACCAGGCCCGTGTCGGGATCGCGGACCTCGCGACTGACCGTGTAGATGCTGTTCAGGTAGCGGGTGCCGAGTTGCGAAGCCGACAGCGCGAGGTTGGTGAACGAGGCCATGACCGCGAAGAAGGTGGCCTTGAGCCGCGCCGGCGCCGAGTTCGCGATCCAGGCGAGCATCGGCACCATCGCGATCTGCCCCAGCGGTGATTCGAGCGCGGTATCGATGACCGCGATGAAGCGGGCATCGACGACGCCGCCGGTGAGCGCCGCGGTCCATTCATGCAGGCCGTAGAACATGCCGACGATCGGCAGGCTGAGCAGGAAGCCGGCGACGCTGAGCGCCCCGACGACGTAGTAGATCGAGCGCTCGGCCATGAAGCGGCGAAACACGAACAGGCCGGCGAGGGTCAGGCTCGCCGCGATCAGCGACAGCTCGGAGAGGAACTGCTGGTCGAAGCCGAGGACATCGATCTGCCACCAGGTCGCGCCGGCGCCCGGCCCGGGCAGCGCCCGGAACACGAAGATCACGATCGCGGTGCCGATCAGGGTGCGCCGTGCCTCGGGCGTGAGCTCGCGCGTCAGGCGTACGATCAGGAAGATGACGATCGCCAGCGATACGGTGAAGATGATCTCCTGGCCCCAACGCGCGAACAGGGGCCAGTCGGACAGGCCCACCGTCAGGGAAACCCCCGCGAACAGCAGGCCGCCGCCGAGGATCCACCAGTTCACCGGCGGCGCCTCGTCATGCACCGAGACCAGCCGCCAGGCCTCTTCGCGCGTCTGCCCACCGGCGACCATGGCGGCGACCCGCCGGCGCAGCAGCCAGCTCGCCAGCACGACGCCGGCGACCGATATCACCGGGATGAGCAGCGCGAGCTGGTAGACGAGGACGTAGACCGCGGCCTGCCCGGGCTCCGGCAACAGCTGCACGCCGCGCAGCATCACCACGTTGACCAGCGCCACCATCAGGCTGCCGCCGATGATCGCGACCCGCCCCAGCGTCTGCATCGTGGTGTGCATGGAGCGGCGCTCGGCGTCGGGGACGGCGCTGCCGTCGCTGCGCACCAGCGGGACGGCCTCGACGGTCATGGCGTCGGCCACCACATCCTGGGTGACATAGCCGATCGGCGCGAGCAGGACCGCGAGCACGAACCAGGCTTCGGCACTGGCGTAGCGACGCATCGCGTCGGGCTCGGCGAGCAGCCCGATCATGATCAGCAGGCTTGCCGCGATCAGGCTCGCACCGAGATAGACGAGGCCGGCCTTGTAGCGCCAGATGAGGTCGACGAGATGGCCCAGCGGCATCTTCAGGGCCCAGGGCAGGCCCGCCCAGAAGCCGAGGGCGGCAAGGAACTCCGCGCTCAGGCCGAGATAGTCCTTGACGAAGAAGGTGCCGACGATCGCGGTCAGCCCGGAGATGCCCGCCGCCATGTAGACCATCAGGGGCGGCATGAAGCTCCAGCGGAACTCGCGTGCCAGTGACACGAAGATGCGGTCTAGCCAGCCTTTCATGGGGGCGCCGGTATCGGGATGCCAGATGATAGCTTTGGGGCCTGCGATCGCTGCACCTGGGCGCAGTCGACGCGCCTGACGGATAATGCTGATTCCCCAACGGCGGAAATCGCCATGGATGGGGTGGCCGCCGGCCCGGCAAATCCGCGCCGGCTGGCCGCATCACAAGGAGACAGCCCATGACGATCACGGTTTCACCCTTTGGCGAGCACTTCGCGGCGGAAGTCGGCGATGTCGACCTGTCGCGCCCCCTGTCGGCCGAGGACGAAGCCGCGATCCGGGCAGCCTTCGCGCACTATGCGGTGCTCGTCTTCCCCGGCCAGTCGCTCGATGCGGACCAGCATCTCGCCTTCACCGCCCTGTTCGGTCCGCACGAGAAGACGATCAGCGTGCATCGCCAGGACATGGTCCTGCGCATGCGCCCCGAACTCGCCGACATCTCGAACCTGGACGTGGAGAACGAGATCTGGGGCGCCGACAGCCGACGCCGGATGTTCCAGCTCGGCAACCGGCTCTGGCACACCGACAGCTCGTTTCGCCACCTGCCGGGCTACGCCTCGGCCCTTTACGCGAAGACGGTCGCGCCGGTCGGCGGCCACACCCAGTTCGCCGACATGCGCGCCGCCTGGGACGCCCTGCCCGCCAGCGAGCAGGCGCAACTCGCGCCCCTGGTCGCCGAGCACTCGATCTTCCATTCGCGGGCGCGCCTGGGCTTCACCAGTTTCGATGAAGAGGAACGGGCATCGATGCCGCCGGTGCGCCAGCGCCTGGTGCGGGTCATCCCCGAGAGCGGTCGTACCAGCCTCTACCTCGCGTCGCACATCGGCCGTGTCTTCGGGATGGACGATGCCGAGGGCCGGGCGCTGGTCGATCGCCTGATGGCCTTCGCCACGCAGCCGCAGTTCGTCCATACCCATCGCTGGCGGGTCGACGACCTCGTCATCTGGGACAACCGCTGCACCATGCACCGCGGCACCGACTTCGACGACCTGCGCTGGACCCGCGACATGCGCCGCTCGACGGTGTCCGACGTTGCCAACACCTGTGAACAGCAGGACATCGCGGTGACCGCCTGAGTCGAAAGCGGGCGACGGGAGGGACCGCCGCCCCGCAGCCCCGGACCAGCGTCCGCCGCACTTGCCGAACCGGAGAACCCACGATGCCGCCGCGCCCCGTCGAGGACATCCTCGAGCCCGATCTGCCGATCGTCGACCCGCATCACCACCTCTGGGATCGCCGTGCGGCGATGGCCGCGGCCGGCGACGATCCGGCCACCCGCCACGGCTTCCTGCGCGTGGTGGACATGTCCGCCCGCTACCTGCTCGATGAGCTACTGGTCGATACCGGCAGCGGCCACAATGTCGTCGCAACCGTGTTCGTCGAATGCCGCTCGATGTGGCGCAAGGATGGCCCGGCGGAGAGGCGCCCGGTCGGCGAGACCGAGTTCGTCAACGGCGTCGCCGCGATGTGCGCGAGCGGCACCTATGGCAACACCCGCGCCTGCGCCGGCATCGTCGGCCATGCCGACCTGCGCCTGCCACCGGCCACCGTCGATGCCGTGCTCGAGGCGCATGTCGCCGCGGGTGGCGGACGCTTCCGGGGCATCCGGCACAGCGGCTCGTACCATGCCGATCCGGCCGTCCTGGGCCCACTGCACGGGCGCGTCCCCGAGGGCCTGTACGCCAGTGCCGAGTTCCGCGCCGGCTTCGCGCGGCTGGCGGCCCACGGACTGTCCTTCGACGCCTGGGTGCTCGAGCCGCAGCTGCCCGAGGTGATCGACCTGGCGCGCGCCTTTCCCGACACGCCGATCGTGCTCGACCATGTCGGCACGCCGCTGGGCGTCGCGAGCTACCAGGGCAGGCGCGAGGAACGCTTCGACATCTGGCGGCGGAACATCCGGACGCTCGCCGAATGCCCGAACGTGCACGTCAAGCTGGGTGGACTCGCGATGGTGTTCTGCGGCTTTCCGTCCTTCCTGTCCGAAGCGGCGGCGCCGTCGGAGCAGCTTGCGGAGGAATGGCGGCCCTACATCGACGAGTGCATCGACGCCTTCGGCGCCAAGCGCTGCATGTTCGAGAGCAACTTCCCGGTCGACCTGGGAAGCTGCAGCTATGCCACGCTCTGGAACGCCTTCAAGCGAATTGCCGCGGATCGCAGCGCCGCGGAGAAGCGCGAGCTTTTCGCCGGAACTGCGGCGCGCTTCTACCGGCTGGAGCTGCCGGCGGCCTGACAGGTTCCGGACACGTGAACTTCGACATCAGGCCTCGCAGTTCACCACACTGAGCCCGAGCTGCTGCTCGAATGCGTCGAAGTCCCGGTCGCCATGTAGCAATTGAAGGCCATCGACGAGGCAACGCGTGGCAATCAACACATCGACCGTTCCTCGCACGGTCACACCTGCGGCTCGAAGCTTCCGATAGTTGCGGGCCGCCTCGATTGCCAGTTCGGTACCTCCGATATCGATTTGCTCCAGCTGCCCGAGCAGACGCCTGGCTTCGTTGAATCCGGCGTCGTCCTTGAAGCCTTGCAGGACTTCGGCCAGTATCAGGTCGCCAACGACCAGGATCTCGTCATCGAGGTTCCGGTCCAGCCACTCTGCCTGCGGTGTCGGCTCGTTACGGAAGAAGTCGACCCAGACGCTGGAGTCGACCAGGATCACCCGTCGCGCCTCATGGCGTCCAGGTCACCCACCCATTTGTACTGGCCACGCAACTTCCGGAGCTCGGTCTGGCGCTTCAGGCGCAGGAGTGTCCGCAAGCCCTGCTCTACAGCCTCGCGCTTGGTCTTGATGCCCGTGGCCTTCAAGGTCGCTTCCATCAGTTCGTCGTCGATGACGATATTCGTGCGCATATGTGTATATTTATGAAAACAGTACACATTGTACGTTCAGCGGCTGAAGGCGCCAACCCGCAGCGCGCGTCTGACACCGCCCCACTGGCAAAGTGCGGGGCAAGGCGAGTGCCGTGCGAGAAAACAATACACTGGCTCCGCAGGGGTGTAGATCAGCCGTTCGGGCCAAGGAAAGGAGACGGACGGCAATCGGACCTGAACCCAATTGGACGGACGTCGAGCCTTGCGACCGTTGTCCGTCCAAATCAAAGTTAGAGCGCAGAGGCCATAAGAGTGTATGGCAAAAACGCCATACCTATGCTATCGTAGTGCATGAGCAAAGCCACGTTCGACTGGGACGTTCGGAAGAACAGGGAGAACGTCGAGAAGCACGGGGTTTCGTTCAGCGAGGCTCAACGTGCGTTCGGGGATCCGAAGCGTGTCATCGCCGAGGATACCGCGCATAGCCAAAGCGAGAAGCGCTACTTCTGCTTCGGCGTTGTTGATGACGGCGTACTGACAGTTCGCTTTACTTGGAGGGCGAACGTCATAAGGATCATCGGCGCTGGATATTGGCGCAAGGGAAAGGTCATCTATGAGCGGAAAAATCAGATACAGCGATGAGCCTATCGGAGATCCGAAGGTCATTCGAGACTTCTTGCCATCGCCCGAGGATCTTGCCTTTCGTGAAGAGGACGTGAAGATCACGATTACTCTGAGCAAACGCAGCGTAGATTTCTTCAAGGGCAAGGCCGCGGAGAGCGACACGCAGTATCAGCGAATGATCAGAAGGCTGCTGGACGCTTACGTAGAAGCGCACGCTGACGCTCCAACTGGTCGCTCAACGCGGACGGCCCGCAAGCGGGCCGCCGGTTAGCTCGGACGTTAGGCATCTGGTTGCGACATGCAAGATTGGCCCATGCCGACAGCCCCCGAAATCGATCGAGACGTTTCCGCGGAAACGTTGTATCGAGGTAGGGCACCGTGTTGCGGCTTGTGCGCGGACGTCGGCGGGAGGCGCCCGCCATCGTCGATCCGCGCTTCACGGGAACGCTGCAGGCGGCACTCGGCAGGCGTCTGTTGCCTGCCGCCATCGTAGCCGGCTGCGCGCCGACCGGCACGGCCTGTTCGGAGATTCGCGAATGGTGGAGGCTTCGAACCTTTCGCCGGTACATCCTGGCCGTGAGCTTCGGTATCGGCCTTGCCTAACTCGGCACTGGAACGGACCGGGTCAGCGCCGGCCTGGCGCTTCGCTTTTCAACGCTGGCGGCCCGGCCGTTCGGCTCTGGCGTTACGCAGCAGCGGAGGTGCATGGTGGACTTGAAGATTTGGCTCGTCTTTCTCGTGACGTCAGTCGGGCTCTCGTTGTCTCCTGGCCCCGATGGTCTCCTTGCCCTCACACACGGTGCGATGTATGGCTGCCGAAAGACGCTTTTCACCATCTGCGGTGGCGCGGTCGGGTTCGTCCTGATCATCGCGCTCTGCATGTTTGGCATCGGCGCGCTCATCAAGGCATCCGTCGTTTGGCTTACTGTTCTCAAGTGGGTGGGTGGCGCCTATCTCGTCTGGTTGGGAATACAGGTCTGGCGCTCCCCGCCCATCAGCGTTACCGCGACCGCCGAATCAACCGGGGCCAGTGGTCGGACCCTCTTTCGACAAGGTGCGCTCTCGTCTGCCACGAACCCGAAGGGACTGCTGTTCTTCAGTGCTTTCAGCCAGGAAGCGATGCGAAGCAGTATCAGGTTCGAGCAGTCAAGTTAGCGATTCAGGAGTCGAAGAAATGAAAGCCTCTGCCCGTTACGCAAAGATCGTGGAATGGTCGGACGAGGATCAGTGCTATGTCGGCAGTTCACCGGGGCTGGTTTACGGGGGTTGTCACGGTGACGATGAAGCGGCGGTGTTTGAGGAGCTGATCGAAGTCGTAGAAGAAGCGATAGCTCTATACGAGGCCGAAGGGCGGCCGTTGCCGCCGCCGACCTCGGGAAAGGACTATGCGAACAAGATGCAGCACGTGGCATGACGTGCGCCCGCGGAAACATCCCTGAGCGCGTAGCCCGGCCTCAGGCCGAAAGGAGCTCGCCGAACAATACCCAGCGCTCGCCGTCGAAGCGCATCATCTGCAGCTCCTCGACGGTGCCGTGATCGGTGGCCGAGGTGTTGATGCGGATGCCGGGCACGAGGGTGTCGAACTGCCAGTCCTTGCAGGACTCGGCGACCCGCATCAGGTTCTCGCGTGTCAGCTCGTCACCGCACTCCTGCAGCAGGCGATGCATGAAGCTCGCGATGTAGTAGCCGGTGACGTTGTAGACGTCCGCCTTGTCGCCCTTCGGGTACCACTCGTCCATGAAGGCGCTCCAGCGCTTCATGCCCTCGTCGTCCGCCCAGCTCTTGTCGTTGGGATCCTTCACGTAGGCCGCGCTGAGCGCACCGACGGCGTACTGCGGCCCGGCCGGCTTGATGACGGTCCCGACGGAGTTGGCGGTGCTGGTCAGGAACAGCATCGGCTTCCAGTCACTCTCGCCGATCTTCCGGACCGCCTGGGCTGCGAACTTCGGCACCGATGCGACGATCAGGGCATCGATGCCCGAGTGCCGCAGTTGCACGACCTGGGTATCGACGGTGGGATCGGTGACCTCGTAGGATAGTTCCTGTGTCAGGTGCTTCGCCCGCGCATCGCCCAGGGCACGATGCACGCCCTGCAGGTAGTCGCGACCCAGGTCGTCGTTCTGGTAGAGGACGCCGATCTTCGCGTCCGGCTTCTGCGCGAGGATGTACTTGGTGAAGATCGCGGCCTCCGTGTCATAGGTGGGCAACGCGGTCATCGTCATCGGGTAGGTCCTGGTGTCGAGCCACTTGCGCCGCTGGAGATCAGCAGCTGCGGCACCTTCCTCGAGTTGAGATAGCGGGCGACGGCCGAGTTCCCGGGCGTGCCGAGCAGGCCGAAGATCGCCATCACCTCTTCGCCCTCGACCAGGCGGCGGACCTGTTCGACCGTACGTGGCGGAGCGTAGCCATCATCGAGGCTGATCAGCCGGACCTGTCGACCGTTGATGCCGCCCTGCGCGTTGATCATGTCGAAATAGGCGGATTCGGCCCGGCCGATCGTGCCGTAGGCTGAGGCCGCCCCCGAATACGGCTGGGTCTGGCCGAGCACGATCTCGGTGTCGCTGGCGCCGGGGCCGTATTTCTTCTGCGCCAGGACCGTACCGCTGGCCAGCGTGCCGAGCACCGCGAGATTGAAGTCGCGTCGAGAGATCTTGATCATGTCCTGCTGTCTCCTTGGTCTTGCCGGGTGAACGGGTCGGAGTGAACGGGTCGGAAGTCATCCGACCGATTGGATTCGCCATATGGCGAGCCCATCGGGGAGGTGGGCTCAGCGCAGGGAATGGGCACGCCGCTCCAGCCACCATCCATACTGCACTGGCCAGGCGTGAAAATCATCCGGTGCCGGCACGAGATCGCGCCAGGCGCGCAAGGCCCAATGCGGGTCGACGAGCGCCTCGCGCCCGATGGCAACGAGATCGGCTGCTCCCGACTCGAGGATGTCGTTCGCCTGGGCGGGAGTCAGCACGAGACCGACCGCCATCGTGGCGATGTCGGCCTCGCTGCGGATCTTTTCCGCGAAGGGAACCTGGAAGCCGGGCGAACGCGGTATCCGCGCGGCAGTGCTGGGGCCGGTCAGGCCGCCGGAGGACACGTCGACGACGTCGACCCCGATGTCCTTGAGCGCCCGCGCGAGCCTTGCGCTGTCATCGGGCGTCCAGCCTCCGTCGATGCCGTCGGTGGCCGAAACCCGGAAGAACACCGGCCGGTCGGCCGGCCATGCTTCCCGGACCGCGGCCGCGACTTCCAGCGGGAAGCGCATCCGGCCCTCGAGGTCGCCACCATGGCGATCGGTGCGACGGTTCGACAGGGGTGACAGGAACTGGTGCAGCAGATAGCCGTGCGCCCCGTGGACCTCGACGACCTCGAAGCCGGCATCGAGTGCGCGCCGGGCCGAGGCCGCCCATTGGCGGGCGAGTTCATCGAGCTCGTCGGTGTCGAGCTCATGCGGAACCAGCCAGCCATGATCCATCGGATCCGGACCAGCGCCGACGATCGGCCAGGGCAGGTCGCCTCGCTCGTGGTCCGTCGCGTCGAGCGGGCCGTTGCCGAACCAGGGCCGCTGCATGCTCGCCTTGCGCCCGGCGTGGGCGAGCTGGATCGCCGGAACCGCGCCCGCCTCCTTCAGGAAGGCAGCGATTCGGCGCAGGCCGGGAATCTGGTGGTCGCCCCATAGCCCGAGATCGCCGTGCGTGATGCGACCGTTCTCGGCGACGGCGGTTGCCTCGAGGAACACCAGGCCGAAGCCGCCCATGCCGTACTTGCCCAGGTGGACGAGATGGAAATCGCTCGCCATGCCGTCGCGGGCCGAATAGGTGCACATGGGCGACAGCACCATGCGGTTGCGCAGTTCGATCCCGCGCAGCTCCAGGGGCTGCAGCAGGAGGGGTCGATCGGCGGCGAGGACATCACGGGCCTGGTCCGTGAGGACAGAAGACATGGCGGACTCCGATGGGACTCTGGCGCCGGCCTGGTACGCAGGAGCGCCGTCCCGGGGGGCTACGGGAGCTTATCGCCGCCAGGGTCGTTGCTACAATCGCGATTTCGTCAACGATGACGTGAGAATTCCTCATGCGATCGGGGAGGCCACCGCTCACATCCCTCAGGGTGTTCGAGGTGGTCGCGCGCCACGGCAGCTTCTCCCGGGCGGCGCGCGAGCTGAACGTCACCGCCAGCGCCGTCAGCCACCAGGTGCGGGTCCTGGAGGAATACCTCGGCGTCGCGCTGTTCGAACGCCGGGCGCGCTCGATCGGCCTGACGCGCCATGCGGAGCTGGTCTTTCCCGGCCTGCGGGCCGGCTTCGCCATGATCGACGACGCCCTCGCGCTGCTCGCCGCGGATCGCGGCCGCGCCGCGCTGGTCATCAGTGCGCCGCCCGGGTTCAGCGCGAAATGGCTGATGCCGCGCCTGTACCGCTTCGCGGAGGCGAACCCGGGGCTCGACGTCCGGATCGTCCCCACCAACGCGCTGGCGAACTTCGGCCCCGATGGCGTGGATATCGCCGTTCGGACACTGCGAAGTCCGTATCCGCCCGACGATGCGCTGCTGTCGGAGGAGCTGGTCGGGGCGGAGCTCGCACCGGTCTGCAGCCCCGTGCTGCTCGAAAGATACGGTGATCCGAAGCGTGCGGATGTGTTCGCGCGCATCCCGATCATCCACGACGATTCGATCTGGCAGGTCGCCGGCATACCCGGCTGGGACGACTACCTGCGGGCCGCCGGGCTGGACGGGCATGGCAGCCCGACCGAGCGCGGCATCCATTTCGGTAGCTCGGATTTCGCGCTGGAAGCCGCCGCCCAGGGCGCCGGACTGGTCTTCACCCATACGCTGCTGTCGGGCGACGACGTCGCGACCGGCAGGCTGGTCAGGCCGTTTGCGCAGACCGTGCCGGCCAACCGGTCCTATTACCTGGTCGCTCCGCGCAGCAGTGCGAAGCGCCCGCTGCTCGAACGATTCCGGAGCTGGCTGTTCACGGAACTCGGGCAGGCCGCGGAATGAGAAACGCGCAGCCGGGCTGCGCGTTTCTCGTGGCGTGCCGGCTGCCCGCTTCGGGGCGCCGGCGCAATCCGGCCTCAGATGGGGCGGATGCGGCTCGCCTGTTGGCCTTTACGGCCCTGCGTGACTTCGAACTCGACGCGCTGGTTCTCGGCCAGGGTCTTGAAGCCCGAGCCCTGGATTTCGCTGAAATGCGCGAAGAGGTCCTCGCCACCGCCGTCGGGGGTGATGAAGCCGAAGCCCTTGGATTCATTGAACCACTTGACGGTTCCGGTCTGGTTTGCCATTCGATTACTTCCTTGAACTGAAAAAGATAAAGAAATTGCCCGCGGCCGGACTGGCCTGCAGGCTGCATAGCCTCAAGGGGATGTAGTAACGAAGGGGTTTGACCGAACTGGCGCCTGGAAACAGGCGTTTTGACGAAACCGCTGGTGTACGAGATACCGATGACGCATTGCGCGGCCAGTATACGTCAGGCAAGCGGGCTGCGCGGTTTATTTCTGCATTCGTCGTAATTGTGGCAGACCGGATCCGACCGGTGGTCGGTCGGCGGGCAGGAAAGCCCGCGAAACAGACGCCAGGCGCGCGGAAAAGGAAAAGGGGCGCGGTCCGCGCGCCCATTTTGCCGGAGGGAACTGGCCCTCAGCGGCCGCCGCGCAGCTTGCGGATCGCCGCGATCTGGGCGATGGCGGCGGCGAGTTCGGCCTGCGCCTTGGCGTAGTCGATGTCGGCGCTCCGGTTGGCGAGCGCCTCTTCGGCTTCGCGCTTGGCTTCCTCGGCCTTCGCCTCGTCGAGGTCGGCACCGCGGATGGCGGTGTCGGCCAGGACGGTGACCCGGTTGGGCTGCACCTCGAGGATGCCGCCGGCGACGAAGACGAACTCCTCCTTGCCACCATCGGCCTGCTTGATCCGCACCGCGCCCGGGCGGATCCGGGTGATCAGCGGGGTGTGCTGCGGATAGATCCCCAGCTCGCCCGACTCCCCCGGCAGCGCGACGAACTCCGCCTCGCCCTCGAAGATCGAGACCTCGGCGCTGACCACGTCGACGTGAATCGTGTTTGCCATTGCTTGTCCTGTTGCGGACCCGCCGCGGGCCAGGCCCGGCGGCGCGGCCCGCCTGCCGGTTACTTGAGGGTCTTGGCCTTCTCGAAGGCTTCGTCGATCGTCCCGACCATGTAGAAGGCCTGCTCGGGCAGCGCATCGCATTCGCCGTCGACGATCATCTTGAAGCCGCGAATGGTTTCGGCCAGCGGCACGATCTTGCCCGGCGAGCCGGTGAAGACCTCGGCCACGTTGAAGGGCTGCGACAGGAAGCGCTGGATCTTGCGCGCCCGGGCCACCGCCAGCTTGTCCTCGGGGGACAGTTCGTCCATGCCGAGAATCGCGATGATGTCGCGCAGTTCCTTGTAGCGCTGCAGGGTCGACTGCACCCGGCGGGTGGTCTGGTAGTGATCCTCGCCGATCACGTTGGGGTCGAGCTGGCGCGAGGTCGAGTCGAGCGGGTCCACGGCCGGATAGATGCCCAGCGAGGCGATGTCCCGCGACAGCACGACGGTGGCGTCGAGGTGGCCGAAGGTGGTGGCGGGCGACGGGTCGGTCAGGTCGTCCGCGGGAACGTAGACGGCCTGGATCGAGGTGATCGAGCCGACCTTGGTCGAGGTGATCCGCTCCTGGAGCCGACCCATTTCCTCGGCCAGCGTCGGCTGGTAGCCCACCGCCGAGGGCATCCGCCCGAGCAGCGCGGACACTTCGGTACCGGCCAGGGTGTAGCGGTAGATGTTGTCGATGAACAGCAGGATGTCGCGGCCCTCGTCGCGGAACTGCTCGGCCATCGTGAGGCCGGTGAGCGCGACGCGCAGGCGGTTGCCCGGGGGCTCGTTCATCTGGCCGAAGACCATCGCGACCTTGTCGAGAACCTTCGACTCTTCCATCTCGTGGTAGAAGTCGTTGCCCTCGCGGGTGCGCTCGCCGACGCCGGCGAACACGGAGTAGCCGCCGTAGCTCTTCGCGATGTTGTTGATGAGTTCCATCATGTTGACGGTCTTGCCGACGCCGGCGCCGCCGAACAGGCCGATCTTGCCGCCCTTGGCGAAGGGGCAGATCAGGTCGATGACCTTGATCCCGGTGGGCAGCAGTTCGACCGAAGGCGAAAGCTCGTCGAACTTGGGCGCCTCCTGGTGGATCTCACGGCGCTCCTCGGTGGCGATCGGGCCGGCTTCGTCGATCGGACGGCCGAGCACGTCCATGATGCGCCCGAGGGTGGCGGTGCCGACCGGCACCTTGATGCCGCCGCCGGTGGCATTGACCGGCATGCCGCGGCGCAGGCCGTCGGAGGAGCCCATCGCGATGGTGCGCACGACGCCGTCGCCGAGCTGCTGCTGGACCTCGAAGGTCAGGCCCTTCTCGGCCAGCGAATCGCCGCTTTCGCCGAGCGTGAGCGCGTCGTAGACCTTGGGCATCGCGTCGCGCGGAAACTGGATGTCGACGACCGCGCCGATGCACTGAACGATTTGACCCTGTGCCATGTTTCGCTTCCTGTTCCTTGGATTCTGTTCAGGCGGATCAGACCGCCGCGGCGCCGCT
>JBAYRO010000009.1:0-60066 GCA_041676645.1 Burkholderiaceae bacterium
GGCCAGAAGCGCGACGAATGCGAACCAGGTCAGGCTGGACTGGCCGTGCGGCACGATGACGAGCGCGGCGAGCAGCGGCCCGAGGGCGCCGCCCGCCTGGCCGCCGATCTGGAAGATGCCTTGAGCCAGCCCCTGCCGTCCGCCCGAGGCGTTGCGGGCCATGCGCGTCGCTTCCGGATGGAAAATCGACGAGCCGATCCCGATGCAGGCCGCCGATACGAGGATCATGGCGTAGGTCGACGCGAAACCGAGCCCGACGAGACCCGCGAGCGTGAAGGTCATGCCGACGACCGTTGAATAGGGCGCGGGATGGTGATCGGTGTAGTGGCCGACGACAGGCTGCAGCAGCGAGGCAGAGATCTGGAAGGTCAGCGTGATCATGCCGACCTGCACGAAGTCGAGTGCGTAGACCTCCTTCAGGATCGGATAGATCGCCGGGATCAACGACTGGATCAGATCGTTCAGAAGATGCGTCAGGCTGAGGACCAGCAGAACCGCCAGATGTGTCCGGGGCCGGCTGGAGAGGGATAGCGCCTGGCTCATGCTTGACGTCCATCAACGCACATGAATATCATGCCGCATGATTTCATGAAGAGAATACCATGCTCAAGACCGTCGGTGCCAGCGGCCAGCTCTCGCTGGGCAAGAAATACGCGGGTCAGCATTTCGAGATGAAGGTCGAAGCCGATGGACGCGTGGTGCTGGTACCGGTACAGATCGTAGCGCGTGCCTCGGCCGCACCGGAGCTCCCTCGGTTCCGCCGCTTCAAGGTGTCTCGGATCGAGCCCGTATCGAGGGATGAGCTGCATGAACGCGGCGTTTCTTGACACCAACATCCTGATCTACGCTCACCTGCAGGTTGAAGACGATCCTCGCTGCGAACGCGCATACCGTTTCCTGCGGACTTCGACGCGCTTCGTCCTGAGCACACAGGTCATTGCCGAATATTCGGCACGGATGATCCGGCAGAAGCTGTCCGATGCGCATATCTACGGCAACGTGGAAGCCCTGCTCACATATTACGACGTCCGTGATGTCTCCTCATCGACGCTACGCACTGCCTGGGGAGTACGTCAGCGCTATGGCTTTGCCTACCGGGACAGCCAGATCGTCGCGTCCGCCCTCGAGGCGGGCTGCGACACGCTGTACACCGAGGATCTTCAGCACGGCCAGGTCATCGAGAAGAGACTGACGCTGGTCAATCCGCTGCTTGGCGATTGACCGTCACTACGCCAGGTGGATTGGCTCTGCTGCCGAGCGCCTCGAGGTCGAGAAGACCGAGGCAGCTTTCAGGATGAATTCATGATCGCAGAAGCGCTCTTTGCAACCAATTGAATTCATTGGGAATTCTGGAGCGGGAAACGAGTCTCGAACTCGCGACCTCAACCTTGGCAAGGTTGCGCTCTACCAACTGAGCTATTCCCGCGGACATCACGCCTGTGCTTGCGCGAAGACAGAGATTATAACGGCTATTTTTCGGCCCGCAAGTAGGGACGGGCCCGCTGCAGGTAGTAGAACATCGACCACACGGTCAGCACCGCGGCGATCACGATGAGCACGGTGCCGACGTGACGCGTCGCGATCCCGAGTATCCGCGCGTCCAGCAGCAGCAGCGGTATCGCGACGAGCTGCGAAGCCGTCTTGAACTTGCCGATCTTGTGGACCGCCACGCTGGCATGCGCCCCGATCCGGGCCATCCATTCGCGCAGCGCCGAGATGGCGATCTCGCGCCCGACGATGATCACCGCGATGAGGCCATCGACGCGACCGAGCTGCACCAGCATCACGAGCGCCGCGCAGACCAGCAGCTTGTCCGCGACCGGATCGAGGAAGGCGCCGAACGCCGTGGTCTGGCCGAGGCGGCGCGCCAGGTAGCCGTCGACCCAGTCGGTCACCGCGGCGACGATGAACATCGTCGTGGCGATCAGGTTCTGGTGCCAGGTGCTGAGCGGCAGGTAGTAGACGGCCACCAGCAGCGGGATCGCCAGCATGCGGCCCCAGGTCAGGATGATGGGAAGGTTGATCGGCATCGCGCCCGTCTTTCCGGAAAAAGCCTTCTGCCCCGACACCGTGTCATCCGTGCAGGTTCCGGTATATCTGTTCGGCCAGCTTGCGGCTGACCCCGTCGACCGAGGCGAGATCCTCGACACTGGCCGACATGATGCCACGCAGGCCACCGAACCGGGCGAGCAGCCGCTGGCGGCGCCTGGGGCCGACTCCTTCGATCTCCTCGAGCCGCGACCGGCTGCGTGCCTTGCCGCGACGGGCCCGCATTCCGGTGATCGCGAAGCGATGGGCCTCGTCGCGGATCTGGGCGACGAGCATCAGCGCCGCCGAATCGCGCCCCAGCGCGACCGGCTCGCGCCCGTCGGCGAAAACCAGGGTCTCGAGGCCGACCCGTCGCCCTTCCCCCTTGGCCACGCCAACGAGGATGCCGGCATCGATGCCGATCTCGGCGAACACCTGGCGCGCCACTTCGACCTGGCCGCGGCCACCGTCGATGAGGACGATGTCGGGAATGCGGATGGCGGCGCCACCCTGGCGGCGCCTGCCGGTTCCGGCAGCCGGGGCCGGCGCCTCGTCATCGGCGGAGGCTGCCTCGATGTCGACGCCCGCCTCCGGTCCGGACACCTCGTGCCCTGCTTCGCTCCCCTCGGCCGGATCCGGCGCGGGCGCTTCCGATTCCATGCCGGCGTCGAGCGTGAGCCCACCATAGCGCCGTGTCAGCACCTGGCGCATTGCCGCGTAGTCGTCGCCCGGCGTGATGCCGGAGATGTTGAAGCGCCGGTACTGGCTGCTCTGCATCGCGTGGTTCTCGTAGACGACGCAGGACGCCTGGGTCGCCTCGCCGGCCGTATGCGAGATGTCGAAGCATTCGATGCGCAATTCGCCGAGATCCCGTTCCTCGGTGATGCCGAGCGCCTCCGCCAGCGCCCGCGTCCGCGCCTGTTGCGAGCCCTCCTCGGCGAGCACCCGGGCCAGCGCGATGGCCGCATTGTTCTCGGCCATTTCGAGCCAGCGCCGCCGCGCGGACTGCGGCTGGCGCACCCAGCTCACGGCCCGCCCCGCCCGCTCGACGAGCCAGTCCATCACCGCCTGCGAGGGTTTCGGCTCCGCGCACACGATCACCGGGGGAACGAAGGCTTCCGAATAGTGCTGCACCACGAAGGCCTCGAGCAGTTCGGCACGCGCATCGACATGATCGATATCGCTCGCATGCAGCGGAAAATGCGCCTTGTCGCCCAGATGCCGGCCACCGCGGACCATGGCGAGGTCCACGCAGACCCGCCCGCCGCTGGCCGCGACCGCGATGATGTCGGCGTCGACGTCACTGCCCGATTCCATGGAGTGCTGCGACAGTACGCCCGACAGGGCGCCCATCCGGTCGCGCCAGACCGCGGCTTCCTCGTAACGCATGTCGGCGGCGGCTTCCTGCATGCGGCGCTCGAGCCCGTCGAGGACATCCTGGTGGGCGCCGCCGAGAAAGCGCACCGCATCCTCGACATCGCGCTGGTACGCCTCCTGGTCGATCAGTCCGACGCAGGGCGCCGTGCAGCGGCCGATCTGGTAGAGCAGGCAGGGCCGGGACCGGTTCGCGAACACCGTGTCCTCGCAGGTCCGCAGCCGGAACACCTTCTGCAGCAGGCCGATCGCCTGGCGAACCGACCAGGCGTTGGGATAGGGGCCGAAGTAATGCCCCTGGCGATCGACGCCGCCGCGATAGTAGGCCAGGCGCGGATACGCATGCGCCGTGAGCCGGACATAGGGATAGGACTTGTCGTCCCGGAACAGGATGTTGTAGCGCGGATGCCCGGTCTTGATCAGGTTGTTCTCGAGCAGCAGCGCTTCCGCCTCGGAACGGGTGACCGTCGTCTCGATCCGGTGGACCCGGGCCACCATGAGCGCGATCCGCGGTGACAGCGCGGCGGCGTCCCGGAAGTACGAGGACACCCGCTTGCGCAGGTCGCGCGCCTTGCCGACGTAGAGCAGGGCATCGTCGGCGCCGAACATCTGGTACACGCCGGGCCGATGGGGAAGCCGTGCGACATAGCCGTGCAGGTCGACTTCGGGCCTGTCACCGCCCATCAGCGGCCTCCAGCGGAAATATCAGCGCTGTGTCTCACCGGCATGCCCCAGCCCGGGCGCGGTTCGGGATGCCTCGAGGATCACGAAGGCGAGCACCGCATCCGATTCATCCGACAGCGAGACATGGGCCACCAGGCCGCGCTCCTCGAGCAGGGGCGCCAGCGCCTTGCGAGCCACCGCGATCGGCTTGCCCCGCCGGTCGTTGAGGATCTGCAGCGAGAGCAGGGTCATCGGCCCGCGCAGGCCGATCCCGAGCGCCTTGGAGAAGGCTTCCTTGCCGGCGAAGCGCTTGGCCAGGTAGCGTGCCGCATAACCTTCGCCGTGCCCGTCCTTGCCGCGCCGGCGGTGGAACTCGACGAGTTCTTCCGGTCCGAGCACCCGTCGCGCGAAGCGATCCCCCCAGCGCGCGAGCAGTATCTCGATGCGCTCCAGCCGGACGATATCCGTACCGATTCCGACGATCATCTCAATGGCGCCCGGCCGCCTCGCGCATCAGCCGCTTCATCTCGCGCACCGCTTCGCGCAGACCGATGAACAGGGCGCGCGAGACGATCGCATGGCCGATGTGGAGCTCGCGCACCCCGGCCAGCGCGGCCACCGGCTGGACATTGAAGTAGTTGAGCGCATGCCCGGCGTTGAAGCGCATGCCGCACGCGAGGATGGCCTCGCCGGCGGCGCGGATGCGCCGCAGCTCCTCCTGTACCGCCGGGCTGTCGACATCGCGACCGCGGTCGTGGAAGGCGTGCGCATACGGACCGGTATGGACCTCGCAGACGCGCGCACCGATGCGCTGCGCCGCCTCGACCTGGGCGGGATCGGCGTCGATGAACACGCTGCTCACGATGCCCGCATCGTCCAGGCGGGCCACCGCGTCGCGCAGCATCGCTTCCTGGCCGACGATGTCCAGGCCCCCTTCGGTGGTCACCTCGTGGCGCCCCTCGGGTACCAGCATCGCCATCTCCGGCTTGAGCTCGCAGGCGATCGCGAGCATCTCGGTGGTCGCCGCCATCTCGAGGTTGAGCTTGATCTGGGTCAGGTCGCGCAGCCGGCGGACATCCTCGTCGTGGATGTGGCGGCGGTCTTCCCGCAGGTGGACGGTGATGCCGTCCGCCCCGCCCAGATGGGCCTCGACCGCGGCCCAGACCGGGTCGGGCTCGTAGGTCCGGCGCGCCTGCCGTACGCTGGCGACGTGGTCGATGTTGACACCGAGTTCGATCATCATGCTTCCTGTGGGCAGGACCCGCCGCGTTGCGGCGGTCTCGCGCTAGAGCCGTTGCAGATCGACGAGGATCTGCCGCGTATTGAGCGGCGCGCCATCGAGGTGCGACGCCAGCACCGCCCTCGTGAGGTATTTTGCCTGTTGTCGGCTGTCGGGGGTTTCGAACTGCCCGGAGTCGAGGGCGATCAGGGTCTGGCCCGACACCGCGGGCCCCCCCTCGCCGGCCAGCGCCGGCCGGAAACCCATGCCCGGGCTCCACGCATAGTCGGTATCCGGCGCGATCGGCCGGCCCTCGGCATCATGCGCGAGATCCGGCGCATAGCCGGTTTCGCGCAGCAGCAGCCATTCGAAGCGGCGCAGGGTCTCGTCGATCGAGGCGCCGGCCGACAGCGCCCCCAGCGCCTTCTCGTAGCCGTCGAAGAGCGCCGGATGGGGATCCTCGCGCGGCAGCAGCCGGATCAGGAGCTCGTTCATGTAGAACGCGCTCAGCAGGGCCTGGCCGGCCGGCGAGGTGAGCCCGCCGCGCCATTCGGCGCCGATCAGGGTGCGCAGTTCATTGCGTCCGCTCCAGCCCACGGTCAGCGGCTGGAACTGCAGGAGCACGGCACGCAGCGCCGAGCGGGGCCGCTTCGCGCCCTTGGCAACCGCGCCGATGCGGCCATGGTTCCGCGAGAACAGGTCGACGACCAGGCTCGTCTCACGATAGGGGACCATGTGCAGGAGGAAAGCGGGCTCCTCCCCGACCCGATGGCCGCTGCCACCCGCTGCGCCGGACACCACGCCGCTCACTCGTAGCCGTAGGCCCGCAGGCTCTGCTCGGTGTCGGCCCAGCCGGACCGGACCTTGACGAAGATCTCGAGGAAGACCCGGGCGCCGACCAGGCGTTCGAGGTCCATGCGCGCTTCGCTGGCGATCCGCTTGATGCGCTCGCCGCCCTTGCCGAGCACGATGCCCTTCTGGCTGTCGCGATCGACCAGCACGACCGCGCTGATCCGGCGCAGATTCGGAAGCACCTCGTACTGTTCGACGAGCACCGTGCTTTCGTAGGGCAGTTCATCGCCGAGAAGCCGGAACAGCTTCTCGCGGATCAGCTCGCCGGCGAGGAAGCGTTCGCTGCGATCGGTCAGCTCGTCATCGTCGTAGGCGCGAGGCCCCGCCGGCAGGCGTTTCGCGCAGAGTTCCACCAGCAGGTCGACCTGGTAGCCGCTGCGGGCGCTGATGGGCACGTATTCGTCGAAATCGCGCACATCCCGGGCGATCTCGACGAGCCGCATCAGGCGCGCCCGGTCCCGGGCGGCGTCGGTCTTGTTGATCGCCAGCATCACCGGCCGGTCGGTGGGCAGCAGCCTGGCCAGGCGCGCATCGGCCTCGGTCCAGCCGTGACCGTCGCACACCTGCACCACCACGTCGGCATCGGCGGCAACCTGGCGCGCCGTGCGGTTGAGCACCCGGTTCAGGGCCCCGCCGCTGCGCGTCTGGTAGCCGGGACTGTCGAGGAACAGCAACTGGGCATGAGGCAGGGTATGGACGCCCATGATGCGATGGCGCGTCGTCTGGGGCCGATCCGCGGTGATGGCGAGCTTCTGGCCCACGATCCGGTTGAGCAGGGTCGACTTTCCGACATTGGGCCGGCCGACGATGGCGACGTAGCCGCAACGATGTTCCGGGGAAGCCATTGCCGGGTCGGCGGCAGCCGGCCCGGGGGGATTTATCTCAGGCACGGCGAACCGCATCGGATATCGGTTCGGGCGTCCTGCCGGCGACCGAGCGGCCCCGCCGGGCGCCATTGCCGGCGCCGGAACGGGCCCGGGCCGCCTCGAGCGCGAGCTTGGCGGCCGCCTGCTCGGCGGCACGGCGGCTGCCCCCGCTGCCGAGCACCTGGATATCGAGCCTGGGAATGGCGCACTCGACCTCGAACATCTGCTTGTGGGCCGCGCCGTGGGTCGCGACGACCGAGTACAGCGGCAGGGGCAGCTTGCAGCCCTGCAGATGCTCCTGCAGCAAGGTCTTGGCGTCCTTGCCGAGGGTGCGCGGATCGACCGTGCGCAGGATCGGTCGGTAGAGCCCGCCGATGACGCGCTCGGCGACCTCGAAGCCGGCATCGAGGTAGATCGCGCCGAAAACCGCCTCGAGGGTGTCGGCGAGGATCGAGGGACGGCGGGCGCCGCCGCTCTTGCGTTCGCCCTCGCCCAGCAGCAGTTCGCTGCTCAGATCGAGCCCCTGGGCGATCTCGTAGAGCGACTGCTGGCGCACCAGGTTGGCGCGCACCCGCGAGAGATCGCCTTCGTCGAGCTGCCCGTAGGTCCGGTAGAGAAGCGCCGCGACCACGCCGCTGAGAATCGCGTCGCCGAGGAATTCGAGCCTTTCGTTGTGGGGCTGGCCATAGCTGCGATGGGTCAGTGCCTGGCGCAACAGCGAGACGTCCGAGAACTCGTGGCCGAGCCGGGCCTGGAGTTCGTCGTGGGGCATGGGTCCGGTTTCAACGGCTGGCGCTGCTGCCTGCATAGTCGAACACCAGGCTGGCGGGGCCCGCCAGCGGGATCCGCTTCTCGTAGGCGAAACTGACGACCGGCCCGTCCGGACTGCGCTCGATGATCAGGTCGGCGCCGCGGATCGAGGAGATGTCGTCGATCGCGGCATGGCGATCGAAGGCCCGGCGGATGCCTTCGGGGGTTCCGCTCGCATCCTGCGCCGACTTGTTGACGGCGCTGACGATGGCCCGGTATTCGATGAAGCCCGGGATCGCCGGCATCAGGACGATCACCACGATCGCCACCACGATCGCGGCGATGATCAGGTTGATGAGACCGAGCCCGCCCTGGCGGTCTCGGCTTGCCGGCATGCTGGCGGGTATTGTCATTCGAATGTCCCGATCCGTTTGAGGTCGCCGAAATTCATCCAGATGAAGAAGGCCTTGCCGACGATGTTCTCCTCGGGCACGAAGCCCCAGAAGCGGCTGTCGAGGCTGTTCTCGCGATTGTCGCCCATCACGAAGTAGTGCCCTTCCGGGACGGTGCATCGCACCCCGTCGCTATTGTAGGTGCATCTGTCCCGGAACCGCGTGAAGGACTGTGGCGTGATTGACGATGTTTTTTCCAGATTTGTCAATATCTTATGGGGTGTTTCTCCCAAGGTTTCTAGGTACTGGGAGCTGAAATTCAGGGATTCGGAATCGAAGAACTCGCCATCCCGGACAAGGGGGATCTCCTCGCCGTTGATGCGCAGCCGGCGCCCGAAATACACGACCTCGTCGCCGGGCAGCCCGACCACCCGCTTGATGTAGTCGATGGAAGTATCCAGCGGATACCGGAACACCATCACGTCGCCCCGCTCGGGCAGGCCGATCGGCATGATCTTGGTATGGACGATGGGCAGGCGAACCCCGTAGGTGGACTTGTTCACCAGGATGAGGTCGCCCGTGAGCAGCGTCGGCATCATCGAGCCGGAGGGAATCTTGAAGGGCTCGGCGATGAAGGAACGGACCACGAAGACGATGAGGATCACCGGGAACAGGCCGGCGGTGTACTCCAGCCACCAGGGCTGGCGCATCGCGTTCTCGTGGATGCGCCGGCGCTCGGCCCGCATGCCTTCCTCGCCCTCCTGCGCCCGGATCCGGGCCGCGCCCTGCGCATCGAAGGTCTCGAGCGCCGCGCTGGCGGCGCGCAGCCGGGCCGGACGAAAGCGCGCGCGATCCGCGATCCAGGCGACGAAGGAGACGATCAGCAGGATGAACAGGATCAGGGCGAAGTTCATCAACGGTCCTCGACTTGGAGCACGGCCAGGAAGGCTTCCTGCGGGATCTCGACCGAACCCACCTGCTTCATGCGCTTCTTGCCGGCCTTCTGCTTCTCGAGCAGCTTCTTCTTGCGCGTGATGTCGCCGCCGTAGCACTTGGCCAGCACGTTCTTGCGCAGCGCCTTCACGTTCTCGCGAGCGATGATGTTGCCGCCGATGGCGGCCTGGATCGCGACGTCGTACATCTGGCGGGGAATCAGCTCGCGCATCTTGGAGGCGACCTCGCGCCCGCGTGACTGCGACACCGAGCGGTGGGCGATCAGCGAGAGCGCGTCGACGCGTTCGCCGTTGACGAGGATGTCGAGCTTGACGACGTCCGAGGCGCGATACTCCCTGAACTCGTAGTCCATCGACGCATAGCCGCGCGAGACCGATTTCAGGCGATCGAAGAAGTCGAGGACGATCTCGTTCATGGGCAGCTCGTAGGTGAGCTGCACCTGGCGGCCATGGTATGCGAGGTTGGTCTGCACCCCGCGCTTGTTGTTGCACAGGGTCATGACCGGCCCGACGTATTCCTGGGGCAGGAACACCGTCACCGAGACGATCGGCTCGCGGATCTCCTCGTAGCTGCCCGGTTCCGGCATCTTCGAGGGGTTCTCGATCTTCAGGATCTCGCCGTCCTTCATGAGGACCTCGTAGACCACGGTCGGCGCGGTCGTGATGAGGTCCATGTCGAACTCTCGCTCGAGCCTCTCCTGGACGATGTCCATGTGCAGCATGCCGAGGAAGCCGCAGCGAAACCCGAAGCCCAGGGCCTGCGAGACCTCGGGTTCGTAGTGCAGCGAGGCGTCGTTCAGCTGCAGCTTCTCGAGCGCGTCGCGCATCGCGTCGAACTGGCTCGCCTCGACGGGGTAGAGGCCGGCGAAGACCGAGGGCTTGACCTCGCGGAAGCCGGGCAGCGGCTGCGCCGCCTTGCGATTGACCACGGTGATGGTGTCGCCCACCTTGGCCGCCGCCAGCTCCTTGATGCCGGCGATGACGAAGCCGACGTCACCGGCGGAAAGCTCCTCGACGACCGTCGACTTGGGAGTGAACTGGCCGACCTGGTCGACCGGATAGGTGTTGCCGGTGGCCATCAGGAGGATCTTGTCCCTGGCGCGCAGGCGGCCGTTGACGATCCGCACCAGCATGACGACGCCGACGTAGTTGTCGAACCAGGAGTCGATGATCAGCGCCTGCAGCGGTTCGTCGGGCGAGCCCACCGGCGGCGGCATGCGCGTGACCACCGCCTCGAGGATCTCGTCGATGCCCTCGCCCGTCTTGGCGCTGGCGCGGATCGCATCGGTCGCGTCGATGCCGATGACGTCCTCGATCTCGGCGGCCGCACCGTCCGGATCGGCCTGGGGCAGGTCCATCTTGTTGAGCACCGGCACCACCTGGACGCCGAGGTCGATGGCGGTATAGCAGTTGGCCACGGTCTGGGCCTCGACCCCCTGCGAGGCGTCGACGACCAGCAGGGCCCCTTCGCAGGCCGACAGCGAGCGGCTGACCTCGTAGGCGAAGTCGACGTGACCGGGGGTGTCGATGAGATTGAGCCGGTAGGTCCGGCCGTCGCGGGCCTGGTAGCTCAGCGAGGCGGTCTGCGCCTTGATGGTGATGCCGCGTTCGCGCTCGAGCGACATGGAGTCGAGCACCTGGGACTCCATTTCCCGATCGGACAGTCCCCCGCAGCGCTGGATGAGACGATCGGCCAGGGTGGATTTACCGTGGTCGATATGGGCAATGATCGAGAAATTACGGGTCAGTTCCATGGTGCCTGAGAAAGCAAAAACGCGTCGGTGCCGACGCGTCCTTGCATTCTATCGGAAGCGGACATCAGGGCGCGGTCGGCCGTATCGGAACGAACTGGGCACTGTCGCCACGCCGGATCAGCAGGACATGATTCCGGTTGCGGTCGATCTCGCTGACCAGCTGGCTGAACTGCTCGGCGCTGGTCACTTCCTGGTTGTTCAGACCCAGAATGATATCGCCCGGCCGGATGCCCACCGATTCGGCCGGCCCGGTGACGCTCTCGACCAGCACACCGCGCTCGATGCGCAGCTGGGAGCGCTGCTCGGCGCTCAGGTCGGTCACGCCCAGGCCCAGCGGGTTGCTGGTCGGCGTGGGCGTCGGCGTCTGCTGGCCCGGCGCCCTCGCCTGGCGATCGGACTGCATCTCGCCGACGGTGACGCTGAGGTCGCGATACTGCCCGCGGCGCCAGACCCGGATATCGACCGTCGCTCCCGGGGCGGTGCCGCCGACGATGCGCGGCAGATCGCTGGAGCGCTCGATCTTGCGACCGTTGAAACCGACGATGATGTCGCCCACCTCGACCCCGGCCTGGTCGGCCGGCCCGCCCGGCTCGACGCTGCGCACCAGGGAGCCTTCCGCATTGGGCAGCCCGAGGGGCTCGGCAACCTCCTTGGTCACCTCGGCGATACCCACGCCGATGCGGCCGCGAACCACCCGGCCGCTTGCCTTGAGCTGCTCGGCGATCTGCATCGCTTCATCGATCGGGATCGCGAAGGAAATACCCATGAACCCGCCGGTACGGCTGTAGATCTGCGAATTGATACCGACCACCCTGCCCTGCATGTCGATCAGGGGCCCGCCCGAGTTGCCGGGATTGACCGCGACGTCGGTCTGGATGAAGGGCAGGTATTCACCGGTATCGCGACCCTTCGCCGACACGATGCCGGCGGTGACCGTGCTGTCCAGGCCGAAGGGCGAGCCGATCGCCAGCACCCAGTCGCCCACCCGCAACATTTCGGGATCGCCGATATCGACCTCCGGCAGGTCGGTTTCGGTATCGATGCGGATCAGGGCGACGTCGGTGCGCCGATCCGAGCCGATGAGCTCGGCCTTGAACTCGCGCTTGTCGGTCAGGGTGACGTAGATCTCGTCGGCGCCGTCGACCACATGGTGATTGGTCAGCACCAGGCCGTCGGAGGACACGATGAAGCCCGAGCCGAGCCCACGCGGCACCTCGGCGCCCGGCTGCCCGGGTGGCGTGGGCGACTGCCGGGGCGGAAAGAAGCGCCGGAAGAATTCGTAGAAGGGATCGTCCTCGGACATCCCCGGCGGCAGGGGGACGGCGGGTGAGGCCGAACGCTCGCGGATCCGCTCGGCCGTGCGGATATTGACCACGCTCGGGCCGATGCGCTCGACCAGGTCGGCGAACTGGGGCAGCCCACGGGTATCGGCCGCGCCGGGGGAAGCGAATCCGAAGGCCAGGCCAAGGCCCAGCACCAGGCTCGGGAGGAAATTCTTCATGCGATCAGCCTCGAGGGAAGGTCCATGTGCCCGCCAGCCCGATGGGGGACGCGGACATGGGGAATTTGCCGCCGCCGGCCGGGGAATTCAAGTGGCAGCGTGGAATTCAAGTGGCAATGACCGATGGGCCCGCCCTGCCCGTCCACACCAGCCAGCGACACATCGCCCGCCATTGTCGCTCGTCGCAGTCGCGGCGACCCAGCCGCAGGTGCAGCGCAAGGCCCCGCCGGTCTTCGGCAAGGAGCCAGATCTCGGCAGCCCCGAGCTGCCAGCGGCGCGGCACCAGCGCCACTGCCCGGGCCGGATCGCCTCCCGGCGCGGCCAGCCAGGCGGCATTACCAGCCGGATCGACCAGCAGGCGTCCCGATCCGGATGGTCGGCCCGATCGCCAGCCGGCCCAGGCCAGCAGCACCGCGAGGACGACGAGCAGGCCCAGCACCGAGGCCGGCAGGGGCGGATCGAGCAGGATGCAGAGCCCGGCCGCGGACAGGCCGAGGACCGCGCCGACGCCGGGCCAGCGGGCGCGCTGCCGACGCACCGGACCGATATCGAACGCCAGCGTCGAAGGCATCAGCCTAGCCTCGCGAGCGGTACCCGGACCGGGTTCGATCCGCCCATGAACACTTCAGGCCCGCCGGAAGATCAGCGTGCCGTTGGTACCGCCAAAACCGAAGGAGTTCTTCATGGCGGCCCGGATCGGCATCTCGCGCGCGGTGTTGGCGCAATAGTCGAGATCGCACTCCGGATCCTGGTTGAAGATGTTGATCGTCGGTGGCGAGACCTGGTTGTGCACGGCCAGGACGGTAAAGACCGACTCGATCCCGCCGGCGCCGCCCAGCAGGTGGCCGGTCATCGACTTGGTCGAGTTGACGACGATGCCATGGGCCCGCTCGCCCAGGGCGAGCTTGATGGCATCGGTCTCGTTCTTGTCGCCCAGGGGCGTCGAGGTGCCGTGCGCATTGAGGTAGTCGACCTCGTCGGGAGCGATGCCCGCGTTGCGCAGCGCCGCGGCCATGCAGCGACGGGGTCCGTCGGTGCTCGGCGCGGTGATGTGGTGGGCATCGGCGCTCATGCCGAAGCCGGCGAGCTCGGCGTAGATCTTCGCGCCGCGCCGCTTCGCATGCTCGTATTCCTCGAGCACCATCACGCCGGCGCCTTCGCCGAGGACGAAACCGTCGCGATCGATGTCCCAGGGACGACTGGCGGTCTCGGGATCGTCGTTGCGCGTCGACAGCGCCCGGGCCGCGCAGAATCCGCCCAGACCGAGGGGCGAGACGGTGGACTCGGCGCCACCGGCGACCATCACGTCGGCATCGCCGTATTCGATCAGGCGACCGGCCTCCCCGATGCAGTGCAGGCCGGTGGTGCAGGCGGTGACGATCGAGAGGTTCGGGCCCTTGAGCCCGTACATGATCGACAGCTGCCCCGAGATCATGTTGATGATCGAGCCCGGCACGAAGAACGGAGAGATCCGGCGCACCCCGCGGTTGAGGTATTCGCTGTGGGTTTCCTCGATCAGGGGCAGGCCCCCGATGCCGGAACCCACGATCGCCCCGATTCGCTCGTCGTTGGATTCGTCGATCTCGATGCCACTGTCGGCCATCGCCTGCGCGGAAGCGGCGAGACCGAAGTGGATGAAGGTGTCGAAGCCGCGGGCGGTCTTGGCCGGCAGGTAGGCGGTGACGTCGAAATCACGAACCTCCCCGGCGAACCGGGTCGGGAACGTGGACGCATCGAACCGCGTGACCGGCCCGATGCCGGACCGCCCCGCGAGGATGCCGGACCAGGCCTGCGGGATATCGTTCCCGACCGGGCTGACGATACCCAGGCCGGTGACGACGACTCGTCGGCGTGTCATGTCGGAAGCCCGCCCGGAAGGCTCAGGCCTTCGAGTGCGACTTGACGTAGTCGATGGCCTGCTGGACGGTCGTGATCTTCTCGGCCTCTTCGTCCGGGATCTCGGTCTCGAATTCGTCCTCGAGCGCCATCACCAGTTCGACGGTGTCGAGCGAGTCCGCCCCCAGGTCATCGACGAAGACGGACTCGTTCTTGACTTCCGCCTCGTTCACGCCGAGTTGCTCAGCGACGATTTTCTTGACTCGTTGCTCGATGTTTTCCATTTTCCTTGGCTCCAGATTTAGGCGCCCCTGCCCTCGGGATTCGCGGACGCGGGCGGATTGTAACAGTATCGACAGACCCGGATGCTGCCCGAAATCGGCGGGCCGGGACGGGTTTTCGGGAATTCTCGAACGGACTTCGGAATCCCCTGATCAGTTCATCAGCATGCCGCCATTGACATCCAGCGTGGTACCCGTGATATAGGCGCCGCCCGGACCCGCCAGGAAAGCCACCGCGCGGGCGATGTCCTCGGGCTGGCCGAGCCGGCCCAGCGGGATGCGCGACATCAGGGCCTGGGTCTGCTCGTCGCCCAGTGCCCGCGTCATGTCGGTATCGATGAAGCCGGGCGCAACGCAGTTGACCGTGATGTTCCGGCTGCCGAGCTCCTGCGCGAGCGCGCGGCTCATGCCGGCGACACCGGCCTTGGCCGCGGCGTAGTTGGCCTGGCCCGGATTGCCACCCTCGCCGACCACGGATGTGATGTTGACGATGCGCCCCGCGCGCGCCTTCATCATGGGGCGCATGACGAGCCGGCACAGCCGGAAGACGGCCGTGAGATTGGTGTCGATCACCGCGTCCCATTCCTCGTCCTTCATGCGCATCGCCAGGTTGTCGCGGGTGATGCCGGCATTGTTGACGAGGATCGTGATGGGGGCGAAGCGCTTGCCGATGGCGTCGACGAGCTCGGCGCAGGCCTGGGCATTGCCGACTTCTAGCACCTCGCCGCCACCGCTGACGCCGGCCTGCGCGAAGGCCGCCGAGATGGCATCGGCGCCGGCCGCGCTGGTCGCGGTGCCCACCACCGTGGCGCCCTGCTGGCCGAGTTCCAGCGCGATCGCCCGGCCGATGCCGCGTGAGGCGCCGGTCACCAGCGCCACCTGTCCGTCGAGACTCATGATGCCTCCGCGAGGGTGGCCTCGAGGGAGGCCTGATCGAAAACCGCGCTCACCGGAATCGACTTGTCGATCCGGCCGACGAGCCCGGCCAGGACCTTGCCCGGGCCGAACTCGATGATGCGGGTGGCGCCCATCGACTTGAGCTTGTGGACCACTTCGACCCAGCGCACCGGGCTGTAGGCCTGGCGCACCAGGGCATCGCGGATGCGGTCGGGCTCGGATTCGACGGCGACGTCGACATTGTTCACCAGGGCGACGGCCGGCGGCCGGATCGTGACTTCGGCCAGGGCGCGCCCGAGGCGCTCGCCGGCCGGACGCAGCAGCGTGCTGTGGAACGGCGCCGAGACCGGCAGGGGCATGGCCCGCCGGGCGCCGAGTTCCCGGGCGATCTCGCAGGCGCGCTCGACGGCGGCCTTGTGGCCGGCGATGACCACCTGCGCCGGTGCGTTGAAGTTGACCGGCTCGACGACTTCACCCGGAACCGCTTCGAGGGCGCGCGCGCATGCCTGGGCGACGGCATCGTCGTCCAGGCCGAGCAGGGCCGCCATCGCGCCGGTGCCCACCGGCACGGCTTCCTGCATGGCCGTGGCCCGCAGGCGCACCAGCGGCACCGCATCGGCGGGCGCGAGCGAGCCCGCCGCCACCAGGGCGGTGTACTCGCCGAGGCTGTGGCCGGCGACGATGTCGGCCGGCGCCCCGCCGGCGGCGCGCCATGCGAGATAGCAGCCGTAGCCGGCCAGCAGCATCGCCGGCTGGGTGTTGACGGTCAGCGAGAGGTCTTCGGCCGGACCCTGCGCGATCAGGGCGGAGAGCGGTTCGCCGAGCGCCGCATCGGCCGCCGCCAGCAGGCTGGCGACGTCGGGCTGCGCCGCGAAGGCATCGAGCATGCCGACCTTCTGGGAGCCCTGTCCCGGGAATACACAGGCGATGGTCATGGTTTCCTCACATCCGCGCCAGCACGGCGCCCCAGGTGAAGCCGCCGCCGACCCCTTCCATCAGGACGTGGTGTCCCGGGCGGATGCGGCCGTCGCGGACCGCGGCATCGAGCGCCAGCGGCACCGAGGCGGCCGAGGTGTTGGCATGGCGATCGACCGTGACCACGACCCGCTCGGGAGGCAGGCCCAGCTTTCGCGCGGTCGATTTCAGTATGCGGACATTGGCCTGGTGGGGAATCAGCCAGTCGATCGAGTCGAGATCCAGCCCGGCGGCGGCGACGGTTTCGCGGGCGACCGAGTCGAGCACGCCGACCGCGAGCTTGAAGACGGCCTGCCCGTCCATGGTCAGGAAGGGATGGCCGGCGATGCTGCCCCCGCTGACATTGCCGGCGGTACGCAGGATGGATTCATGGGTGCCGTCGGCATGCAGGCGCGAAGCGAGGATGCCGGGCTCGGACGAGGCCTGCAGCACCACGGCGCCGGCGCCGTCGCCGAACAGGACGCAGGTGCCGCGGTCCGACCAGTCGAGGATGCGCGAGAAGGTCTCGGCGCCAATGACCAGGGCGTTGCGCGCGTTGCCGGCGCGGATCATGGCGTCGGCGGTCGCCATCGCGTACACGAAGCCCGAGCACACCGCCTGGACGTCGAAGGCGGCGCAGCCAGACGCGCCGAGCGCCTTCTGGACCAGGCAGGCGGCGCTCGGGAACACCCAGTCGGGGGTCGAGGTGGCGAGCACGATGAGATCGATGTCGCCGGCCTGCACGCCGGCCGCCTCGAGCGCCCGCCGCGAGGCCTCGGTGGCCAGCTGGCTGGTGGTGACGTGGGGCTCGGCGAGGTAGCGCTGCCGGATGCCGGTACGGGCGACGATCCATTCGTCCGAAGTCTCGATACCGTCGGCGGCGAGCCGCCGGGCGAGGGTCTCGTTGTCGACCGGCTCACCGGGCAGGTAGCTGCCGGTCCCGACGATACGGCTGAAGACAGTCATGAAAGGCTCGATCCTTGGGCGGCGGCCACGACGACCGGCTCGTCGATGCCAGCCTGCGGCATCGCGGCGGCGCGCGCCAGGTTGTCGGCGATACCCTGCAGCAGGCCGTTGCGTACCGAATCGAAGGCACGCCGCAGGGCGGCCTCGTAGGCGAAGGCATCGGCCGATCCGTGGCTCTTGACGACCACGCCGCGCAGGCCCACCAGCGCGGCGCCATTGAAGCGCCGATGATCGAGCCGGCGCTTGAAGCGGCGCAGCACCGGAAACGACAGGACCGCCATGAGGCGGGTGAACAGGTGACGCTCGTACTCCTCGCGGATGAATCCGCCGAGCATCTGCGCCAGTCCCTCGGATGCCTTGAGGGCGACGTTGCCGACGAAGCCGTCGCAGACGATGACGTCGGCCTTGCCGGAATAGACGTCATCGCCCTCGACGTTGCCGACGAAGTTCAGATTGGCGGCGCGCAGCAGCTCGGCGGCGCGCTTGACGGCTTCATTGCCCTTGATGAGTTCCTCGCCGACATTGAGCAGGCCCACCGTCGGGCGCTCCTTGCGATCGAGGGCGGTCACCAGCGCTGCGCCCATCATGGCGAACTGCAGCATGTGCTCGGGCTCGCAATCGACATTGGCGCCGACGTCGAGCATCGTCGTCATGCCGCCGAGCCGGTTGGGCATCTGGGTCGCGATGGCCGGGCGGTCCATGCCGTCGAGCATCTTGAGGACGAAGCGCGAGATCGCCATCAGGGCGCCGGTGTTGCCGGCGCTCACGCAGGCATCGGCGGTGCCGTCCTTGACGGCCGCGATCGCCAGGCGCATCGACGATTGGCGCTTGCTGCGCAGGGCCGCCGTCGGCGATTCGTCCATCGCGATGATCTCCTCGGCATGCAACACCTCGAGCCGGGAAAAATCGACCCCACGATGCGGGGCGAGCGCGGCGCGGATCTCGGCTTCGCGCCCGACCAGCAGCAGCCGGACATCCGGCTCCCGGGCAAGAAAGGACACCGCAGCGGGAACCGTCACGGCCAGGCCGTGATCGCCTCCCATGCAGTCGATCGCGATTCGAACGCTCATTTCGTCAGGGCCGCGCCCTCGGGACGGATCCCTCGCACCGCGCACGATGCGCGGCCAGCGGCCGGGCCGGCGGTGTCGCCGGGATCAATCGTCGGACTTGGTCTTTACGACTTTCTTGCCGCGATAGTAACCGGTCGGGCTGACGTGGTGACGCAGATGCACTTCGCCCGTCGTCGGCTCGAGGGCAAGCGCGCCCGCTTGCAGGCCGTCGTGCGAGCGGCGCATGTTGCGTCGCGACGGCGACTTCTTGTTCTGCTGAACGGCCATGATCGAAGCTCCTGCATGCAGGCTCGCGGGCGGAAGATCCGGGCAGCCGGTCCGCGCGTGCCGAAGTTTTGGATTCTCTTGATCCATCGCGAACCCGGGATCCGGTCGGTCCGTCGAAAAAGATCAATCGAAAATTATAGCAGGCTTCGAACACCTGATATCGAATGCCGTGCATCGCCGGCGGGAGCGCCGCCTCAGGCCGTCTCGTCGCCACCGCCATGCAGCTTGCGCAGGTCCGCGAAGGGATGTCTGGGCTGCGCGGGCGATTCGGCATCCGCCTCGCCGCCGTGGCCGGCCGGCAGTTCGCATTCCGCATGACGCGGCAGGGGCGGAACCGCGAGGATCAGCTCGTCCTCGACCAGGTCCGCCAGGCGAAACGGCACATCGGCCGCGACCACCTCGAGCTCGGATTCCGGATCGTCGAGGCGCTCCGCGGTTTCCTCGTCGGCGACCAGCAGGAACTCCCGGCTGTCGTTGACCTCGATGTCGACGGGTCCGAGACAACGCACGCAGGGCACGGGCAGGATCGCTTCGATGGCGAGCCCGAGATAGGTGTCGTCGCCCCCCTCGGGGCGAGGCCGGCGCCGGGCGCTCGCCCGCCACCTGACCTCGTCGCCGGGGCCGGCCAGCAGCGTCCCCAGCCGTTCGAATCCGGCCAGCGGCCAGCTCCCCGACAGGGTCTCGGCCCGCCGGACGAGCCTGTCGATGTCGATCCGGGCGTTTTCCATGCGTCTTCCGATGGCGGCCGAAGGGCCGCCCACCCATCATAATAGCGAGCCGACGGACGCGCCGCCGACCCGGCACGGCCAGCGACACCCCAGCCCCGGTACTCCGCCCGATGCCAGCGCCCGATCTCATCCTCGCCTCGACCTCGACCTATCGTCGCGAACTGCTTGCGCGCCTGCGCCTGCCCTTTCGGGTGGTCTCGCCCGAGGTCGACGAAACACCGGCCGCGGGCGAGTCGCCCGCGGCGCTGGCGAAGCGGCTCGCGCTGGCCAAGGCCGATGCCGTGGCCCGGCGCCATCCCGCCGCCTGGGTGCTCGGCTCGGACCAGGTGGCCAGCGCCGATGGGCGCGCCGCCATCGGCAAGCCCGGCAGCCATGCCGCCGCGGTGGCGCAACTGCGCGCAGCTTCCGGCCTGGAGCTCTCGTTCCATACCGCGGTGGCGCTGCGCAACCACGAGACCGGCTTCGCGGCCTGTGAAACTGACGAAACCCGGGTCCGCTTCCGCGAGCTGGACGATGCCATGATCGAGCGCTACCTGGGGCTCGAGCCCGCCTACGATTGCGCCGGCGCCGCCCGCGTCGAGGCGCTCGGCATCGCCCTGGCCGAGCGCATCGACAGCCGGGATCCCAGCGCCCTGGTCGGCCTGCCGCTGGTCGCCGTCTGTTCGCTGCTGGCCCGCGCCGGTCTGCCGGTACTGGGCGCGGCCTGGGGCGAGGCCCGATGAGCGCCCCCGGTCGCCTGATCCTGTTGCCGGTTCCGCTCGATCCTGCGCAGTCGCCGCTCGAGGTCCTGCCCGCGGCGACCTGGGAGCATTTCGCCCGGCTCGACATCTACGTGGTCGAGAATGCGAAGGCGGCGCGCCGCTTCCTCAAGCCCCTGGTCGGGGATCGACCGCTGCAGTCGCTCGAGCTGATCGAATGGAGCGCGAACCATCGCCGGCTCGACGCCGAAGAGGCGCTGGCGCCGCTCATGCGCGGCATCGACATGGGCCTGCTGTCGGATGCCGGCTGCCCGGCGGTGGCCGATCCGGGAGCCGACCTGGTCGCCGCCGCCCATCGCCTGGGCGCGCGCGTGGTGCCGGCGATCGGACCCAGCGCCCTGCTGCTCGCCCTGATGGCCAGCGGCATGGGAGGCCAGCGCTTCGCCTTCGTCGGCTACCTGCCCAGCGAAGCCGCCGACCGCCAGGCCGCCTTGCGCGAGCTCGAGCAACGCTCGGCGGCCGGCGACGAGACGATCCTGTTCATCGAAACCCCGTATCGCAACCATGCCATGCTCGAGGCCGCCATCGAGTGCCTCGCGCCCGGCACCGTGCTGATGAGCGCCTCCGGCCTGAGCCTCGCGCAGGAACGCATCGTGTCGCGCCCGGTGGCCGCCTGGCGCCAGGCCGGCGCCGCGGCAGCCGGGCTCAAGCGCAGGACCCCGGCGGTATTCGGGCTCAAGGCGGCGCCGACTCAGCCGCCGCGGCGCCCGGGCGGCGGCTCAGCGCAGGGCCGCCGGACTGCCGGCGTCCAGCCCCAGCGCCGCGCCGAAACCCGCCGCAAATCGCGCCCCGACCTGGCGCGCAAGCCGCTCGGCGACTGATTCGCGCGGCGTGTAGTCGACGATCGCGTCGACCTCGATCTCGTCGCGGGCGACCGAGCGAACCGTTCCCAGGGCATCGACCAGGCCGAGATCCACCGCCCGGGTGCCGGTCCAGACCAGCCCGGTGAACACTTCCGGCTGGTCGCGCAGGCGATCACCCCGGCCGTCGCGCACCGCGGTGATGAACTGGTCGTGGATGGAATCGAGCAACTGCTGGGCATGCAGGCGCGCGATCTCGTCCTGCGGCGAGAACGGATCGAGGAAGCCCTTGTTGGCGCCCGCCGTGAGCAGGCGACGCTCGATCCCGAGCTTCTCCATGGCCCCGGTGAAGCCGAAGCCGTCGATCAGGACGCCGATCGAGCCCACGAGGCTCGCCTTGTCGGCGAAGATGCGATCGGCGGCGGCGGCCACGTAGTAGGCGCCCGATGCGCCGACCTCCTCGACCACGGCGAACAGCGGCTTGTCGGGAAACCTGGCCCGCAGCCGCCGGATCTCGTCATAGATCTGGCCCGCCTGGACCGGGCTGCCGCCGGGACTGTTGATCCGCAGGATGACGCCGCGCACCGCCGAGGTCTCGAATGCCGAGAGCAATGCGTCGTTGATCCGCTCGGCCGAATTGGAACCGCCCTCCTCGATCGGCCCGCGGATATCGATCACCGCCGCATGCGATCCGGCGGCATCGAGGCTGCCGGGCCCGAGCATCCCCAGCGCGATGACCCCGACCAGCAGGAACACGGCCAGGTACACGAGCCGGAAGAAGATCGACCAGCGTCGCGCCCGACGGCGCTCCACGAGGCTTTCGCTGGCGAGCTTCTCGAGGAGCTTCCTCGTCCAGCGCTCGTCGTCCCGGCCCGGCGTCGACCCGCCGGCTTCCGTCTGTTCCCTGTCCGTCAATTTCCGGCTCCCGGCCTGATGAAGACATCGATCGTACCTGCGGATCTCCCGGCGTTCATCTCATCCGATCCGCGGAAACAGGAAATCCGACAGCTCCCCGGCATGGTCGACCAGGCCCAGCGTCATCCGCGATGCCAGTTCCGCCCGCGGGTGCGCGCCGTAGGTGACCCCGATCGCAGCCGTGCCCGCCGCGATCGCCATGTCGAGGTCGTGGGTGGTGTCCCCGATCATGACCGCGGCCCGCGGATCGACGCCGAGTTCCCCGCAGATGTCCCGCAACATCCAGGGGTCGGGCTTCGGCACACCCTCGTCGGCGGTGCGGGTAGTCACGAAATAACGCGACCATCCGGTCTGGGCGAGCGCGCGGTCGAGGCCGGCGCGCGACTTGCCGGTGGCGATCGCGACCCAGGCATCGGTCGCGGCGAGGCGCTCGAGCAGGGCCTCGATGCCCTCGAAGGGCGTGAGCGTCGCATCCCGGGCGAAGTAATGCACCCGGTAGCGTTCGAGATACTCCGGTATGCGCTCGCGCGGCAGCTCCGGAACCGCATGGGCCAGCGCATCGAACATCCCCAGGCCGATCACGTGGGCGGCGCGCTCCGCGGATGGCACCGGGAGGTCGAGATCGGCGGCGGACTGGCGAATCGCATGGACGATCGCGCCGGTGGTGTTCATCAGCGTTCCATCCCAGTCGAAGACGACGAGGCTGAACTTGTCGGGCATGGGCACTAGCGAATGCCTCCGGTTGCGGATCGGGGGGTGGATGGCGGCGGCACCAGCGCATCGAATTGCGCCGGCACGGGCGCGACCAGTCGCAGGATCGCGCCGCTGGCCGGATGACGTACCGTCATCGCGGCCGCATGCAGGAACATCCTGCCATGACCGGCCCGGGCCAGGGCCCGGCCGAGCGCGAAATCGGCGTACTTGGGATCGCCCGCCACCGGATGTCCGATATGGGCGAGATGGACCCGGATCTGGTGGGTCCGGCCCGTCTCGATACGGCAGGCGACGCGAGTGAACTCACCCAGCGCGAGGCTGGCGTGCGCAAGGCCCTGCACGCGCGTCAGCGCCTCCTGGCCGTGGGCCGGATCGACCGCCACCCGGCGCTCGCCTTCGGCCGTGAGGTAGCGCCGCAGCGGCGCCGCGATGGTGCGCGAGCGCAGCGGGAGCCGGCCCTGCACGATCGCCACGTAATCCTTGCCGGCCGCCCGTTCGCGCAGCTGGGCATGCAGGCCGACCAGCGCCTGGCGGCGCTTGGCGAGCATCAGGATGCCCGAGGTATCCCGGTCGATCCGGTGCACCAGCTCCAGGAAGCGCTGTTCGGGGCGCGCGGCCCGCAGCATCTCGATCACGCCGGCGTCGATCCCGCTGCCCCCGTGCACCGCGAGGCCCGCCGGCTTGTCGACGACGAGCAGGGAGTCGTCCTCGAACAGGACGGCCAGCTTGCGGGCGCCCCGGGCCCGCTCATGGTCGGACATGCGTCCGGGGAATGCCACGGCGTCGGTCCGCAGGGGCGGAATCCTCACGGTATCGCCCACCGCCAGGCGGGTATCGGATTTCGCCCGTCGGCCGTTGACCCGCACCTGGCCCTCGCGAATCACCCGGTGCAGGTGGCCGCGAGGCACACCGCGGCACTCCCTGGCGAGGAAATTGTCGAGGCGCTGGCCCTCCGAGCGCTCGTCCACCGGCACCAGGCGAACGGCCGGCGCGGGGCCGGACGGCCCGTCAGCGCCGACCTTCGGCCGGGTTTCCGGATACTCGCCACATGACGGCAATGGCTTCAAGTTGCTATACTCGCTCGGCTGTCAAGGAATTTCCGTTATCCGCCGTGCGCGAGGAACCGACTCGCCCACCCGGCGATCCGAAGGCCTCCGGCGGTTCGATCGGGCTCGTCCCGATCATCCGAGGCGAATTCTAACGGTCGCAGACTGACCGGACAGCTGGAAGAACAGACAATCCGCGGCATCGTCGGCTGAACGACGATGCGCGGGACGATGCGAATTCAAGCGACGATTTCGAGGGGCCGCGCCACATCGCGGCTCAGACGGCGGATGGCCCTTCCGGACAACGACTGGCAGGACGGCAGCCCCCCTTCGGACCGAAGGCCAGGGGCTTTTCCCGTTCGCCCTCCCGACGCCAGAAAGGCTGGCGGCGCCTGCCGCTAGCCCACCCGACAGCTCGCGCTTCCTTTCACATCTCCCGCTGGCCCTGGTGCCGGCCACGCATTTTTGCGCCGGGAGTTTTCAATGAAAAGAATGCTGTTCAATGCGACGCATGCCGAAGAGCTGCGCGTGGCGATCGTCGATGGCCAGAAGCTCATCGACATCGATATCGAATCGGCCGGGCGCGAATCCCGGAAAAGCAACATCTACAAGGGCGTGGTGACCCGGGTCGAGCCCAGCCTCGAAGCCTGCTTCGTCAACTACGGCGAAGAGCGCCACGGTTTCCTGCCGTTCAAGGAAATCTCCCGCTCGTATTTCCGCAACGGCGTCGACGCCTCGAAGGCCCGGATCCAGGACGCCATCTCGGAAGGCACCGAGCTGATCGTCCAGGTCGACAAGGAGGAGCGCGGCAACAAGGGCGCGGCCCTGACGACCTTCGTTTCGCTGGCCGGACGGTATCTCGTGGTGATGCCGAACAATCCCCGCGGTGGCGGCGTATCGCGGCGGGTCGAGGGCGACGATCGCCAGGAACTGCGCGAAACCATGGACAAGCTCGAGTACCCCTCGGGCATGAGCCTGATCGCCCGCACCGCCGGCATCGGCCGCAGCGCCGAGGAACTGCAGTGGGACCTGAACTACCTGCTCCAGCTCTGGACCGCCATCGAGGGCGCCGCCGGCTCGGCGCCCGGGCCCTTCCTGATCTACCAGGAATCGAGCCTCGTCATCCGCGCGATCCGCGACTACTTCTCCCCGGACATCGGCGAGATCCTCATCGACACCGAGGACATCCACGACCAGGCCCACCAGTTCATGGCCCATGTGATGCCCGACATGGCGCATCGGGTCAAACGCTACCAGGACGACGCCCCGCTCTACTCCCGCTTTCAGATCGAGCACCAGATCGAGACGGCGTATTCGCGGATCGTGCCGCTGCCCTCGGGCGGTGCCATCGTCATCGACCACACCGAAGCGCTGGTCGCGATCGACGTCAACTCGGCGCGGGCGACCAAGGGTTCCGACATCGAGGAAACCGCCCTGCGCACCAACCTCGAGGCGGCCGACGAGGCCGCGCGCCAGATGCGGCTGCGCGACCTCGGCGGGCTGATCGTCATCGACTTCATCGACATGGAGAACGCGCGCAACCAGCGCGAGGTCGAACTCCGGCTCAAGGAAGCCCTGCACTACGATCGCGCCAGGGTGCAGGCCGGCAAGATCTCGCGCTTCGGCCTGATGGAACTGTCGCGCCAGCGGCTGCGTCCGGCGCTCAATGAAGGCACCCACATCACCTGCCCGCGCTGCACCGGCACGGGTGTGATCCGCGACGTCGAATCCGCCGCCCTGCATGTCCTGCGGGTGATCCAGGAAGAGGCGATGAAGGAGAGCACTGCGGCGATCCACACCCAGGTGCCCGTGGATGTCGCCACCTACCTGCTCAACGAGAAGCGTGGCGAAATCGCGAAGCTCGAAGCGCGGCTGAAGGTCGAGATCGTCCTGATCCCCAACAAGTTCATCGAGACGCCGCACTATCGCCTCGAGCGGATGCGCCACGACGACGAACGGCTCTCCACCTACCGGGCGAGCTATTCGATCGCCGACGGCCCCGCCGAGGACAACCGCTATCTCGCCGACAAGCTCGATGGCGGCAAGCCTCGCCAGGAAGCGGTCGTCAAGGGAATCGTGCGCGAAGGCTCGGCCCCGGTCCGACCGCAGCCGGAGGAGCCCGCGGCGGCCCGCGCCACTGCTGCGAGCTCGCTGCCGCTTGCCGCCGGCCAGGCCACCGGCGGCCTGATCGGCCGGATCATCAACTGGCTCACCGGCAAGGCCGCCAACGAGGCCGATGCCCAGGCGCCGGTCGCCGAGCAGCAAGCGGGCGCATCCGCCAGCCGGGAATCGGCCACCGCCTCGGGCGGCCGCTCGCGCGGCAACGGCAGGCGTGGCGAATCGCGCCGCGGTGGCCGCGGCGAGCGCGGCGAGCGCGGCGATCGATCCCGCGATGAAGCCCGCGCCGAGGGCGGGCGCGGTCGCGGACGTCGCGGCGAACGTTCGGCCGAGCGACAGAACGGCGAGCGCGATGCGGCGGCCCGCGTCGTGGAGCCGACCGACACTGTGGCGAGCACTGCGGATTCCGACGCAGGCGAAACCACCCGTGAGAGCCGTCCGCGCGGCCGGCGCGGCCGCCGAGGCTCCAGCGAGGGCCGGGAAGCCGAGCGCCAGGTGAACGAATCGATCGAATCGGCCGTCGCCGCCGCCACGGCGGCGGGCATGGCCAGCGCTTCCGCAGCCGAGGGTCCCGCCGAAACCGAGGCACGATCGGCGTCCGAAACGCCGACCGATGCCGGCATCGACACCAGCCCGGATGGCGACGCCATCGCGCAGGCCACGGACGACACGGCGGACGATGAAGGCCGTCGCCGCCGCTCGCGTCGCCGTCGGGGCCGTCGCGGTCGTGGTGAAACGAGCGCCGCCGCCGAAGCCGAGCAGGCGGACGCCGGCCAGGATTCCGCGGCCGGCGAACATGTCGAAACCACCGAACAGGCAGCCGATGCCGGCAAGCCTGAATCGGCGCCGGATTCCCGGCAGGACGAGCCCGCGCCGGCGCAGGCCATGGCGGAGCAGCCCCTTGCGCCAGCTGTAGCCACCGACGATCCGGTCGCCAGGGCACCCGAAGTCGAACCCGGGATCGTCGAACCGGAGCCCCGGATCGCCGAACCCGAGCCCCGCGGCGACGCTGCGGCGAGCACGGGCGCCGAGCCCGCCGAAGCGGTCGACGTCGCACCGGCCGAGCCCGCCGAAGCCGTGGTGGCGGAGTCGGAGCTGCTGCAACCGGAAGAGGTCGAACCGCCAGTGGTCGAGCAGGAACCCGCCGCTGCCGAAGACGTCGAGGTCGTCGAAACCCGGCTCGAATCGGCTGCGGCCGGCATCGCGGAGATCACGCCGATCGCCCAGGCCAGCGTGCCCAGCGTCGCCGAGCTCAAGGCGGTGGCTGCATCCGCCGGCCTGCAGATGATCGAGACCTCGCCCGAGGCCCGACACGCCGAACCGGAGCCGATCGTCGTGCAGCCGCGCAAGCCGCGCACCCGCAAGGCGCCGCCGCCGGTGGCGGCCGAGCCCCTGGAGCAGGTCGAAACCCGGGCAGGCGGCGACGCCTGAGCCGCGGCAATCTTCGTCGACGGGTCCGATACCCCTGCATCGGACCCGTCGATGATCTTTGCTCTAGACTGGCGGCGTGAGATCAACGCCTGCCAGGATCCGGATGCGCCTTCCATCGGAAGCCTCCAACGCCGATTCCCTCCACGACGCCAGTGCCCCGGCGCTTGCCCGGAATGCGGATTCGCCCACCGGGCAGTTCGGGGATCGGCTCGGACGACGGCTGCAGGATCTACGCATCTCGGTCACCGATCGCTGCAATTTCCGCTGCACCTACTGCATGCCGCGGGATGTCTTCGGACGCGACTATCCGTTCCTGCCGCAATCGTCCCTGCTGAGCTTCGAGGAGATCACTCGCCTGGCGGGAGTCTTCGTGGCGCACGGGGTCCGCAAGATCCGCCTGACCGGTGGCGAGCCCCTGCTGCGCAAGAACCTGGACCGGCTGGTCGGGATGCTGGCCAGACTGCGAACCCCTGCCGGGGAGCGACCGGAACTGACCCTCACGACCAATGGCGCCCTGCTCGCCCGCTTCGCCCGGCCGCTGCGCGAAGCGGGGCTCGATCGCCTGACCGTCAGCCTCGATTCGCTCGACGATGCGGTGTTCCGGCGCATGAACGATTCCGACTATCCGGTCGCGGATGTCCTCGCCGGCATCGAGGCGGCCCGGCAAGCCGGCTTCGGACGCATCAAGGTCAACATGGTGGTCAAGCGTGGTGTCAACGACGACGGCATCGTGCCCATGGCCGCGTATTTCCGGGGCAGCCCGCTCATCGTCCGCTTCATCGAATACATGGATGTCGGCTCGTCCAACGGCTGGCGGCTCGACGAGGTCGTGCCCAGCGCGGAGGTCGTTCGCCAGGTCGACGAGGCCTTCGGGCTCGAGCCGATTGCCCCGAACTATCGTGGCGAGGTCGCCCAGCGCTGGCGCTATCGCGACGGCATGGGCGAGATCGGCGTCATCTCCTCGGTCACCAGGCCCTTCTGCGCCGACTGTTCGCGGGCGCGCCTGTCGACCGAAGGCAAGCTGTTCACCTGCCTGTTCGCCACGCACGGCCACGATCTGCGGGCGCTGCTGCGCAACGGCGTCGATGATGCGGGGCTGAGCACGACCATCGGCGCCATCTGGGGCGCGCGCGAGGATCGCTACTCGGCCCTGCGATCGAGCGCCACCACCGGCTTGCGCAAGATCGAGATGTCCTACATCGGGGGCTGAGGGCGGTGACGACGCCAGGCCTGCCTCCGCCCCGGCCCGGCGCGATCACCGGCGTCATCCTCGCGGGCGGCATGAGCCGTCGGATGGGCAGCGATGGCGCAGCGGTCGACAAGGGTCTCGCGATGTTTCGTGGTCGCCCCATGGTGGCCTGGGTGATCGAACGCCTCCGCGGCCAGATCGACGAACTCTTGCTAAACGCCAACCGCAACGCGGCGCAGTACGCCCGCTTCGGGCCGCCGGTGATCAGGGACCGGATCGCCGGATTCGCGGGCCCGCTGGCCGGGATGGACGCGGCAATGGCGGTCGCCAGCCATGCCTGGGTGCTGAGCGTGCCCTGCGATTCGCCCTTCCTGCCCAATGATCTCGTCGAACGCATGGCGGCCGCCGTGGCGACCGCGGGGGTACCACTGGGCGTCGCCCGAAGCGGCGGTCGAGAACAATCGGTGTTCCTGCTGGCGCATCGCTCGCTCGCCCCGGGCATCGCGCGCTATCTCGATGCCGGCGAATCGAAGGTGGGCCGCTGGTACGCCCCGATCTCCCACGCCATGGTGGATTTCGATGATCCGGCCGCGTTTCGCAACATCAACACGCCCGAGCAACTCGCCCGTTTCGCCGATGGCTGAACCCCGCTTGCCAGGCCGCATCGCCAGCGCATCGGCCGATACGAGTCCCTCCAGTGACCTGCCGGTCGCCGCAGCCCTGCGTGCCATCATCGATGCGGTTTCCCCAGTCGGGGAAACGGAAACCCTCGCCTTGCGCGCCGCGCCCGGGCGCATTCTCGCGGCCGACCTGTCGTCGCCGATCGATGTGCCGCCCTGCGACAACTCGGCGATGGATGGCTATGCGATGCGCAGCACCGACCTCGATGCCACGCGGGCCACCGAACTGGCCGTGGTCGGAATGGCGCTCGCGGGCCGCCCCTACGACGGGGCCTGCCCGGGAGGCAGCGCCGTGCGCATCATGACGGGAGCGGCCATGCCGGCCGGACTCGACACCGTGGTGCCGCAGGAGTCCGTCGAGGCCGATGATAGCCGGGTCCTGGTGCCACCGGGGCAGCGGCCCGGCCAGCATCGCCGCCTTGCCGGCGAGGATCTCGCCACCGGCAGCCTGGCGCTGCCGGCGGGGCGGCGCCTGACGGCAGCCGACATCGGCCTGGCCGCCTCGCTGGGCATCGGCGAACTGGAGTTGCGACGCCGCGTGCGCGTGGCCTTCTTTTCGACCGGCGATGAGCTCCAGTCAATCGGCTCACCCCTGGGTATCGGCCGCATATATGACAGCAATCGATATGTGCTGGGCGCAATGCTCGATCGCCTCGGCGTCGAGGCGATCGATCTCGGTGTGGTGCCCGATCGTCCCGAAGCGCTGGAGGCGACGATGCGCGAAGCCGCCGGGCGCGCCGATGCGATCATCTCCACCGGCGGCGTATCGGTCGGAGAGGCCGATTACACCCGGGCCGTGATGGCCCGCCTGGGCCGGGTCGAGTTCTGGTCGATCGCGATGCGCCCCGGCCGGCCGATGGCTTTCGGGCGGATCGGGAAGACCTGGTATTTCGGCCTGCCCGGCAATCCGGTCGCGGTCATGGTGAGCTTTCATTTCCTCGCCCGCCCGGCCCTGCTCGCCCTGGGCGGCGCGCTGCCGACGGCCCCGGTATATGCCCGGGCCCGGGCCCTGGGGGCGATTCGCAAGCGGGCCGGCCGCACCGAATACCAGCGCGGCTTCATCGCGGCGGACGCGGATGGCGTGATGCAGGTCGAGCTCACCGGCAGCCAGGGCTCGGGGAGGCTCAGTTCGATGTCCCAGGCCAACTGCATGGTGGTGCTGCACCATGAACAAGGGCCCGTCGCCGCCGGCGAATGGGTGGACTGCCTCCCCTTCGAAGGCCTGATGGGCTGAAGGCGAACCCGTATCAGTGGCGCCCGGCCGCCCGAAGCCGCTGATAGCCCCCTCGGGCGGGGTCGAGCCGGGAATTCGCGAAGCACTGCTTCGCGCCGGCGAGACCGGCCGCGCCTGTGAGCGCAGCCGAAGCGAGCGTGGGGTCCGTTTTACTTCAGTGCAGCGGAATGTCGCTCACGAGCACGCCGTCGGCGTCAGCGTAGATCCAGTGCCCGGGGGCAATGGCGATACCGCCGAAATCGACCGGGACATCGACGCTGCCGCCACCGAGCTTGCGGCTGCGCCGCGGCATGGCCGCCAGCGCCCGCACGCCGATCGCGCAGGCATCGATCTCGGCGGTGTCGCGCACGCAGCCATTGACGAGCACACCCGCCCAGCCATTGTCCTCGGCGAGTACGGCGAGGTTTCCGCCCAGCAGCGCATAGCGCATGCTGGCGCCGCCATCGACCACCAGCACCCGCCCCTCGCCGGGCGTTTCCAGCCGGCTGCGCACCAGGGTGTTGTCCTCGAAGCAGCGCACCGTCGCGGCCGGGCCGCTGAAAGCGATCCGGCCACCCCAGGCGTGCAGCAGCGGCGACAGGATGCGCAGGCTGCCGCTGTCGAGGCGAGCCTCGTTGGCGTCGCAGAGATCGGTGGTGGCGGGCGGCTCGAGCGTCGGCACTTCCGGGCCCGACATTACTTCTTGTGGCTCAGCCCGCTGGGCAGGCTCGCGTAGTAGGCCGCGAGATTCTCGATGTCGGCCGATGAAAGCAGACTGGCCTGCGCGCTCATGATCGCGTTCTTGCGGGCACCCGACTTGTAGTCGCGCATCGCCTGGGCAAGGAAATCGGCATGCTGGCCGGAGAGGATCGGGTAGGAGGGATCGATCGAGGTCTTGCCGTCCTTGCCATGGCAGGCGGCGCAGACCTGATCGGCCTTTTCAGCGCCCTTGGCGAGGTCGGCGGCCTGCGCGAGGCCGGTGCAGGCCATCAGGGCCAGGGTCGAAACGAGGATCTTGGTCATCTCGGGGTTCCGCGTCCGGGCCGACTTTCAGCGGCTGGAATAGTAGGCGGCCAGGTCGGCCATGTCCTGTTCGCTCAGGCTGGCGGCGATGGCGCGCATCGACGGATGGCTGCGATCGCCCTTCTTGTAGGCGATGAGCGCATTCTTGATGTACTCGGCATTCTGGCCGGAAATGCGGGGCACCGGATAGACCAGCGGATAGGCTGTCTTGTAACCCGGGATCGCATGGCAGCCGATGCACATCGAGATCTTGTCCTTGGCGGCCTCGGCGTCGCCGGCTTCGACGGCCTGGCTCGAGAGCGGGACAAGGACGGCGAAGGCAAGCGGAAGTGCCGCCCGGGAAAGACGTTGCAGGCGCGAACAGGAATTGGACATGGGCATTCTTCGTGTCGCGCAAACGGGACGCGCGTTGTCGATTTCCGTGAGGGTGGGCCCGTAAGGCCCGGAGCAAGCAAGGAATTCTAGCCGAGCGCGCTCGACGGCGTCCAGCCATCGGACGGCAATCCGCTGGAGCCAGCCAGCCCTGCCGCCTACCCGGACCCTGGCCCGCTCGCGACGATGATACGGGCTTACCGCTATACTGAAGGGCTTGCAAGCCGCAACGGCACGGACAAACATCGAGACAGACAGGACTTCACATGCGCTTCGAAGGGTCAAAGAATTACGTCGCGACCGACGATCTGAAGCTCGCGGTCAACGCCGCCATCACACTGGAGCGACCCCTGTTGATCAAGGGCGAACCCGGTACCGGCAAGACGATGCTGGCCGAGGAAGTCGCCGCCGCGATCGACATGCCCCTGCTGCAATGGCATATCAAGTCGACCACCAAGGCCCAGCAGGGCCTGTACGAGTACGACGCGGTCTCCCGCCTCCGCGATTCCCAGCTCGGCGAGGAGAAGGTCAAGGACATCAACAACTACATCGTCAAGGGCGTGCTCTGGCAGGCCTTCGAATCCGATGTCCCGGTGGTGCTGCTCATCGACGAGATCGACAAGGCGGACATCGAGTTCCCCAACGACCTGCTGCGCGAACTCGATCGGATGGAGTTCTACTGCTACGAGACCCACCAGCTGATCCGCGCGAAGCACCGCCCGGTGGTGATGATCACCTCGAACAACGAGAAGGAGCTGCCCGACGCCTTCCTGCGTCGCTGCTTCTTCCACTACATCAAGTTCCCGGATCGCGAGACGATGCAGGCCATCGTCGATGTGCACTTCCCGGGCCTGAAGAAGGAGCTCCTCAAGGACGCGCTCGATACCTTCTTCCAGATCCGCGAGATGCCGGGGCTCAAGAAGAAGCCCTCCACCTCCGAGCTGCTCGACTGGCTGAAGCTCCTGCTGGCCGAGGACATCGCGCCCGAGGCGCTGCGCTCGCAGGACAACAAGGCGGTGATACCGCCGCTGCATGGCGCCCTGCTCAAGAACGAGCAGGATGTCCACCTCTTCGAGCGCCTCGTGTTCATGGCGCGGCACAACCGCTGACGGGCCTCGCAACGGCAGCTCCGGGGCGGGTCGCGCGAAGGAGATCGGCAAGCATGAAGCTCGACCGAGACGACTGGCCTCCGGCGGCGCTGACCCTCGTGGGCCGGCATGTGCGACTCGAGCCGCTCGGCGAGGAACACGGCCCGGAACTGCTGGAAGCGGCCGCCGATGGCCAGCTGTGGGACCTCTGGTACACCAGTGTGCCCGGCCCCGAAACGGTCGAGGACTGGATCGCCGATGCCCTCGACCAGCGTGACGATGGCCGCGCCCTGCCTTTCGTGGTGCGGCGGGTGCGCGATGAACGCATCGTCGGCTCGACCCGCTACATGAACATCGAAGCCCGGCAGCGCCGGCTCGAGATCGGCACCACCTGGTATTCGGCCTCGGTGCAGCGCACGGTGCTCAATACCGAATGCAAGTCGCTGCTGCTCGGCCATGCCTTCGAGACCCTCGACTGCATCGCCGTGGAGTTTCGTACCCACTGGTTCAACCAGGCATCGCGTCGCGCGATCGCCGGGCTGGGCGCGAAGCAGGACGGGATCCTGCGCAACCACCAGCGCCTGGCCGACGGCAGCCTGCGCGACACCGTGGTATTTTCGATCATTGACAGCGAATGGCCCGCCGTACGGCGCCATCTCGCCGGTCGGCTGGCCCGACTGCCACTGCCCTGACGGCACGAGACCACAATCATGCTGATCGATTTTTTCCAGCACCTGCGCAGCGCCAAGCTGCCCGTCTCGATCAAGGAATACCTGATGCTGCTCGAAGCCATGCAGCGCAAGGTCATCTCCCCGTCGATCGACGACTTCTACCATCTCTCGAAAGCCACCCTGGTCAAGGACGAGCGCAACTTCGACAAGTTCGACCGCGCCTTCGGTGCCTACTTCAAGGGTGTCGAATCGATCGCGGAGCTCTCGCTCGAAGTGCCCGAGGACTGGCTCAAGCGCATGATGCAGCGCCAGTTCACCGCCGAGGAGAAGGCCGCCATCGAGGCCATGGGCGGGCTCGACAAGCTCATGGAGCGCCTGCGCGAGATCCTCGCCGAGCAGAAGAAGCGCCATGAGGGCGGCAACAAGTGGCTGGGCACCAACGGCACCTCGCCCTTCGGCAACGGCGGCTACAACCCGGAAGGCATCCGCGTGGGCGGGCCGTCGGCGGGCAACCGGACCGCGGTCAAGGTCTGGGAGCAGCGCGCCTACCGCGACTACGACGACTCCGTCGAACTCGGCACGCGCAACATCAAGATCGCCCTGCGCCGCCTGCGCAAGTTCGCACGCGAGGGCGCCGAGGAAGAGCTCGATCTCGACGACACCATCGCCTCGACCGCCCGCAACGCCGGCTATCTCGACATCAAGATGGTCCCGGAGCGGCACAACACCATCAAGGTGCTCATGCTGCTCGATGTCGGCGGCACGATGGACGACCACATCAAGCAGACCGAAGAGCTATTCTCGGCCACCAAGACCGAGTTCAAGCACCTCGAATTCTTCTACTTCCACAACTGCGTCTACGATCACGTCTGGAAGAACAACCGGCGCCGCCATGCCGAGCGCACCCCGACCTGGGACATCCTGCGCAAGTTCAATTCCGACTACCGCCTGATCTTCGTCGGCGACGCCACCATGAGCCCCTACGAGATCCTCCAGCCCGGCGGATCGGTGGAGTACAACAACGAGGAAGCCGGGGCCGTCTGGCTGCGCCGGCTGGTGGAGCGCTTCCCGAAGTTCGCCTGGCTCAACCCCGAGCCCGAAGGCGTCTGGGAATACCGCCAGTCGATCTCGGTGATCAAGCAGATCATGGGCGACCGGATGTACCCGGTCACGATTCGCGGCCTCGAGCAGGCGATGCGCGAACTCGCCAAATGAAAATGGGGTCAGACACGATTTCCCCTTGGGAAATCGTGTCTGACCCCATTTTCGTTCACTCGATCCGGGGCGCCTGGCGCAGGACTTCCTCGATCGTCGTCGTGCCCTGGGCGATCCGGCTGGCGCCCGATACCCGCATCGGCCGCATGCCGTGGCGCACGGCGTGGCGGCGGATCGACTGCAGGGGCGCGCCCTCGGCGATGAGCTGCTGCATCGGCTCGTCGACCTGGAGCAATTCGTACAGGCCCAGGCGGCCGCGATAGCCGGTCATCCGGCATTCGAGGCAACCCACCGGGCGATGGATCCGTCGTGGCAGCGGCGACCGGAATGGCCGGATCATGCCGTGCCAGCGATCTTCCGGAATCTCGTCGGTGGGCTGCTTGCAGGCCGGGCACAGGCGTCGCACCAGGCGCTGGGCGAGCACCCCGATCAGGGTCGCGGCGAGCAGGTAGGACGGCACCCCGAGATCGATCATCCGCGTCACCGCCGACGGCGCATCGTTGGTGTGGAGGGTCGCCAGCACCAGGTGGCCGGTCAGCGCCGCCTGGATCGCCATCTCGGCGGTCTCGAGGTCGCGGATCTCGCCGATCATGATGATGTCCGGGTCCTGGCGCATCAGCGCCCTCACCCCGTCGGCGAAACCGAGATCGATGCCGGGCTGCACCTGCATCTGGTTGAAGCTCGCCTCGACCATCTCGATCGGATCCTCGACCGTGCAGACATTGACTTCCTCGGTCGCCAGCTGCTTGAGCGTCGTGTAGAGCGTCGTCGTCTTGCCCGACCCGGTCGGGCCGGTGACGAGGATGATGCCGTTGGGCCTCGAGACCATCGACTGCCAGGCGCCGAGCTCCTCGGGCATGAAGCCGAGCGCATCGAAGTCGAGCACGAGGACTTCGGGATCGAAGATCCGCATGACCAGCTTCTCGCCGAAGGCGGTCGGCATCGTCGCCAGCCGCAGCTCGATCTCCTTGCCGTCGGCCGCCCGGGTCTTGATCCGGCCGTCCTGGGGACGACGCTTCTCGATCACGTCCATGCGCCCGAGCAGCTTGATCCGGCTCGTCATCGCCGCCATCACCGCAGCCGGCACCTGGTAGACGTTGTGCATGACCCCGTCGATCCGGAAGCGGATCACCCCGAGCTCGCGACGCGGCTCGAGATGGATGTCGCTCGCGCGCTGCTCGAAGGCGTATTGCCAGAGCCAGTCGACGATGGTGACGATATGCTGGTCGTTGGCATCGAGATTGCGTCCCGAGCGGCCCAGCTCGACGAGCTGCTCGAAGTTCTCCTGGCCGGCGGCGCGTCCGTTGCGGCCGGCATCCTTGACCGAGCGGGCGAGCGTGAAGAACTCGGCGATGTATCGCTTGAGCGCGACCGGGTCGGCCAGCACCACGCGAATCCGCTTGCGCAGGACCTGGCCGAGCTCGTCGACCCAGTCAGTGATGAAGGGCTCGGCGGTGGCGATGGTGACCATGCCGGCCTCGACGCCGATCGGCAGGATCCGGAAGCGGCTCGCGTACTGGCTCGACATGACCTCGGATACCCGGGCGACATCCACCTTGAGCGGATCGATGTGGACATAGTCCAGGTCCAGTCGCGCGGCCAGCCAGCGGCCCAGGGTGTCGCTGTCGAGCGGCCGGCCCGCGGGTGTGCGCAGGCGACGCTGCGCCAGCGAGGCCAGCGCCGGTTGCTCGACACTGGAGATTCCGTCATAGCGCAGGATCGCGCCGGCATCCGCCTCGGCCAGCAGGCCGTCGGCGACCAGCGCCGGGACCAGGTCACGCAGTTGCAGGCGCTGGCCGGGACGGCCGATGTCGCCCGTTGCGACGCCCTCGTCCCGCGGCGCATGGCGCGGTATCGCTTCGGTCTGGCCGGATCTCATCGGAGCAGCCTAGCAGGCGGGGAGCGACCGTTCATCCGGCGGCGGATGAACGGCGCCCTGCTCCCCATGGGGTACCACTGCTTCGCGCCGGCGTGGGGGCTGGTCGACTTCAGACGGCCAGCCCGCCGGCTCCTTCCGGGCTGCGATCCCGCAGGGCGTTCACCCAGCCAGTGGCGCGCAGCGGCTGGCTCGCCTCGATCCCGGTCGCGCGCTCGTAGAGCGCCGGCCATGGCAGCACCCGCGGCGGCCCGGTGAATGCGAGCGCGATGACATTGCCCGCATCGACGGGCGGCAGGAGCTTGACCCGGCCTTCGAAGACCTCCTCGAGCTCGACAAGATGGGTGTCGAGGGATGCGTGCATGCCGAAGAGGTTGACGACCAGCACCCCGGGTTCGGCCAGCGCGGCCCGGCAGGCGGCATAGAACTCCCGCCCGCCCAGTACCGGGCCATTGGCCGCGGCATCGTAGGCGTCGACCTGGATGACCCGGAAGCGCCCCCGGTTGCGGGGATGGGCAACGAATTCAGCGCCGTCGTCGATGACGATCTCGAGCCGATCGTCCTCGGCCGGCAGGCCGAACTGCTGGCGGGCGACGGCCAGCACCGCGGGGTCGATCTCGACCACCACCACGCTTGCCCGCGGCAGTCGGCGCCAGCTGAACTTCGCCAGCGACGCCGCGCCGAGCCCGATCTGGAGGATCTCGCCCTCGGGCTCGACGAAGAGCTGCCAGGCCATCATGTGGCGAAGATAGTCGAGCTCGATGTCCCAGGGCCGGCGCAGGCGCATCGCGCCCTGCACCCAGACCGTGCCGAAGTGCAGGTAGCGCACGCCACGCTCGTCGGACACCGCGATCTGCGGGTCCGGCTCGGCTCGCCGGCCGAGGCGTCTCATTGCTGTCCCAGCAGCATCCGGTTGACCCGGCGCACGAACCCGGTGGGATCCTCCAGCTGGCCGCCTTCGGCGAGCAGGGCCTGCTCGAAGAGCAGCATCGCCCAGTCGCCGATGTCCTCCTCGTCGGCGGCGATCCGCCCGATCAGCGCATGCTCCGGATTGATCTCGAGAATCGGCTTGCGCTCGGGCGCGGTCTGGCCGGCCTGCTTGAGCAGTCGCTCGAGATGGGCGCTGATCTCGCCCTCGTCGGAAACCAGGCAGGATGCCGATTCGGTCAGCCGGCGCGTGACCCGCACCTCCTTGACCCGCTCGCCGAGCGCCTCGCGCAGCCTGCCGAGGAGTTCCTTGTGCTCCTCGGCACTGCGATCGGCCTGCGCCTTTTCCTCTTCGTCGGCCAGGCCGTCGAGTTCGAGATCGCCGCGCGCGACCGAGACCAGAGCCTTGCCGTCGAAATCCCCGAGGAAGCCGAGCATCCATTCATCGACCCGATCGACCAGCAGCAGGACCTCGATGCCCTTGCGCCCGAACAGCTCCAGGTGCGGACTGCTGCGGGCGGCCGCGGGCGATTCGGCGGTCAGGTAGTAGATCTTCTCCTGGCCCTCCTTCATGCGCCCGACATAGTCGGCCAGGGAAACGGTCTGCGCATCGCCTTCGGACCGGGTGCTGGCGAATCGCAGCAGCGGCAGGAGCCGTTCGCGGTTGCCGAAGTCCTCGCCAACGCCCTCCTTGAGGACCTGGCCGAACTCGGACCAGAAGTTCGCGTAGGCCTCGGGCTTGTCGGCCGCGAGCTCGTCGAGCATGCCGAGCACCCGGCGGATGTTGCCGTCGCGGATCGCCTTGACGTCGCGCGACTCCTGCAGGATCTCGCGGGAAACATTGAGCGGCAGGTCGGCCGAATCGATGATGCCGCGCACGAAGCGCAGGTAGGCGGGCAGCAGCTGCTGGGCGTCGTCCATGATGAACACCCGACGCACATAGAGCTTGATGCCGTGGCGATGCTCGCGATCCCAGATGTCGTAGGGCGCCCGCGACGGAATGAAGAGCAGCTGGGTGTACTCGCTGCGGCCCTCGACCCGGTTGTGGCTCCAGGCCAGCGGATCGGCGCCATCCTGGCCGAGATTGCGATAGAAGGCCTTGTAGTCCTCGTCGGCGAGTTCGGACTTCGGCCGCGACCACAGCGCGCCCGCCTGGTTGACGGTCTCCCACTCCTCGCCCTCCGCGGGCTTGTCCTCGCCCCCGGCCTTCTCGGCGCGCATCCGGATCGGCAGCGAGACGTGGTCGGAGTACTTGCGCACGATGGCGCGCAGGCGCCAGCCGTCGAGCAATGCATCGGTGGATTCCGCATCGGTGTCGGCATCCGCCGGACGCAGGTGCAGGACGACTTCGGTACCCCGCTGCGGCCGGTCGATCGCTTCGACCGTGAATTCGCCGCTGCCGTCCGATTCCCAGCGCACCCCCTCCCCGGCCGGCGCGCCGGCCCGCCGGCTCAGCACGACGACGCGCTCGGCGACGATGAAGGCCGAATAGAAACCGACACCGAACTGGCCGATCAGCTGCGCATCGCGGGCCTGGTCACCGGAGAGCTGGCCGAAGAACTCGCGGGTGCCCGAACGGGCGATGGTGCCGAGGTTGGACACCACCTCGTCGCGGCTCATCCCGATGCCGTTGTCGATCACGCGGATGGTTCGCGCCTCGCGGTCGACCTCGATCCGGATCGCCAGCTCCGCGTCGTCCTCGAACAGCCCGGGCGCATCGAGCGCCTCGAAGCGCAGCTTGTCGCAGGCATCCGATGCGTTGGAGACCAGTTCCCGCAGGAAGATCTCCCGGTTGCCGTACAGCGAATGGATCATCAGCTGCAGCAACTGGCGCACTTCGGTCTGGAAACCGAGGGTCTGCTTTTCGGACGGACTGGAATGCCCGTCCGGATTCGGAATCTCGCTCATCGACTGGAGTACCTCAATCATTCATGGCAGGCGCGGCCGCGGCGCCTGGTGTGGCGCGCGGCCCGGTGGCGCCCAGATGCGGTCCGGGCGGCCGGTTTTCAAGCCCGGCATGGCGGCCGGGCATCCTCGCCGATCAACCCAGCGGCTGGAAATGCGCATCGACCAGCTCCGGCCCGACCGCCTCGAAGCGATCGGGTGACCACACCGGCCGGCGGTCCTTGTCGATCAGCAGGGCGCGGACGCCCTCCGGGAAGTCATGGCGGCGCTGGTACTGGCGCGCCAGCACGAGGTCGAGATCGAGCACCTCGCGCAGGGAAAGATGCCGGCAGCGCTCCAGGTAGGCCCAGGTGACGTGGGCGGCCGTCGGCGATCCGCCGGCCAGGCTTTCGGCGGGCCGGGCGAAAAAGGCATCCTCGCCGGCCGCCGCCGTCAGGGCATCGCGCGCGCCGATCACATCGGGCTGGGCCGCGATGAAGCGGATCGCATCGAAGTACTGCTGCAGGCTCGAGGCCGGCAGCCCGGCATGATGACGCTGGTGCTGCGCCAGCAGCAGCCGGGTCACGGTGGCGAAATCCGCCGCCCCGCCCTGCCAGTCGATGTCGGCCAGTCCCTGGAACAGGGCTTCGCGCGACTCGAGCGGGACGAAGAAATCGGCAAGCCCCGCGAAGATCGCATCGGCTTCATTGACAGTGACCCCCGTCAGGGCCATCAGGGCCCCGGTTCCGCCGGGCGTGCGGTTCAGGAACCAGCCGCCGCCGACATCCGGGAACAGTCCGATATGGATCTCGGGCATCGCGATCCGCGAACCTTCGGCGACCACCCGGTGGCTTGCGCCAACCGACAGGCCGACGCCGCCGCCCATGTTGATCCCGTGCGAGTAGGAGACGAGCGGCTTCGGATAGGTGTGCAGCAGGTAATCGAGCTCGTACTCGACCGTGAAGAAGGCATCGCCGTACACGAAGCGATCGGGCTGGCCGCCGCGCACCTGGCGGATGACCTCGGCGACGTCGCCGCCGGCGCAGAACCCCTTGTCACCGGCGCCGGCAAGCACGACCGCAGCGATCGACTCGTCGGATGCCCAGGCACGGAACTGGGCAAGCATGGATTCGCACATCGCGAGATTGAGCGCATTGAGCTGTCGCGGCCGGTTCAGGATGGCGAAGCCGATCCGCCGGCCATTGCGCGCTTCGCGCAGCTCGTATCGCATCGGTGACTCGGTGGCGGCGGTGGTCGATTCAGGGGTGCTCATCGTTCAGGCTCCTTGTGCGGGTTCAGTGGCGCCCGGCCGCCCGCAGCCACTGACAGCCCCCTCGGGTGGCAGCGAGCGACAGCGGGCGTGGGGGCTGTTTCATTTCAGTCGGCGGGTTTCGCCATGGCGCAGCAGTTCGAATTCGCTGCGGGGAACGTTCATTTCGGCGAGCGCCCTTGCCAGCGCGTCGATCGGCGCATCGAGGGATTCGTCGGTCAGCTCGAAGGAGCCCCAGTGGATCCCGATCGAATAGCGCGAACCGACATCGCGATGGATCTGCACCGCCTCGGCCGGATCGACATGATAGTCGGCCATGAACCAGCGCGGCTCGTAGGCTCCCACCGGGATCAGGGCGAGATCGAAGCCGCCGAAACGGCGGCCGATCTCGATGAAATCGCGCGAATAACCGGTATCGCCGGCGAAGTAGGCATGCAGATCGTCGCTGCGCAGCACCCAGCCGCCCCACAGCGTCCGGTTGCGGTCGAAGGCGCTGCGGGCGCTCCAGTGATGGGCCGGCACGAAGCTGGCCTCGACGCCGTCGATGGTGATCGCATCCCACCAGTCGAAGGCGCGTACCCGTTCGATGCCGAGATCCCGGAACCAGGGGGCGAGCCCCAGGGGCACGAGGAAGCTCGGCGAATCCTCCTCGCGGGCGGCCAGCGCGAGGACCGTGTTGCGATCGAGATGATCGTAGTGGGCGTGCGATATCACCACGATGTCGATCGGCGGGAGTTGCTCGATGCTCATCGGCAGCGGCACCTTGCGCCGCGGGCCGAGCCACTGGTACGTGAACGCGCGTTCGGAGAACTGCGGATCGGTGAGGATGTTCTTGCCGCCCATCTGCAGCAGCACGGTCGCATGTCCGATCCAGGTGACCGTGGGTGCCCCCGGTTCGGCACGGGGCCTGGCCGGCTCGGGATCGGCAAGGCGAAAGCCGGCGTAGCCGTCGACGAACGCGGGGGGCCGCGGCAGCCCGTCGCGCCAGCGCTGCCAGAACCAGGAGGCCAGCGTCCCGAAGGATTTGTCGTTGCGGCTGCCGTCGGAATTGACGAAGCCGTCGGGCCGATGGTGCGCGCGCGCCGGGTCGAAGTCGGGATTGCGCCAGCTGCAGCCGGCCAGGGTGAAGGCCAGCAGCGCTGCCGCGGCCGCGGCGCCGATGATCCTGCGGATCGAACCGCTAGCCATCGACACGTGGCAGGGTCAGCCGGGCGTCCTTGATGCGGGGTTCGAGGAAGCGGCCCTTGCGGGCGCGATGGCCCCGCCAGGCCTCGAGCGCGATCGCGCCGAAAGCGCGCTCGATCGCCCTGCCGCCACGGCCGGTGCCGCTGGCGACGACGCCCTCGCGCCCATAGACGATCGCCTGGGCGAAGACATCGCGGGCCTCCAGCCCCATCAGGATGACGCCACGCCCGCCCTTGCGCAGGATCTTGACCTCGTCAAGACCGATGACCAGGGCCTTGCCTTCGCCGGAGACGCACAGCACCCGGTCATGGCCGGGGCGGAACACCGCCGGACGAGTCGGCTCGTCGTCGGGGCCCAGCGTGAGGAAGGTCTTGCCCTGGCGGGTGCGGCCGACGAGATCACTGGCCTGGCAGACCAGGCCGTTGCCGCCGCGGGTGGCGAGCAGCACCTGATCCTCGGCACGGGCGACGAAGGCGTAGGCGATGCGGCTGCCGGCCTCGAGCTCGACCAGGCTGGTGAGCGGCGCGCCGTCGCCGCGCGCCGAGGGAAGCTGCGCGACGCTGCAGGAATGGACCCGGCCGTTGGTGGCGATCACGAAGAGGTTATCGCTCTCGCGCGCCTCGAAGGCATCGTCGAAGCGATCGCCCGACTTGAAGCCGAACTGGCTCCAGTCGTGCCCATGGCCCTGGCGGGCCCGGACCCAGCCCTTGTCGGACACGATCACCGTGACCGGATCGTCGGAGACGCGGACTTCGACGATGGCCCGATCGGCCGCCTCGATGAGCGTGCGCCTATCGTCGCCATAAGCCTTGGCGTCGGCCTCGATCTCGCGGATGACCGCCCGTTTCATGGCGGCCGGATTGTCGAGCAGCTTCTCGAGATGCTCCTTCTCGGCGGCGAGCTTGGCGAGCTCCTGCTCGATCCGGATGGCTTCGAGCCGGGCCAGCTGGCGCAGGCGGATCTCGAGGATGTCCTCGGCCTGCCGGTCGCTCAGCGAGAAGCGCTCGATGAGGGCGGGCTTGGGTTCGTCGGATTCCCGGATGATCCGGATCACCTCGTCGATGTTCAGCAGCACCAGCTGCCGGCCCTCGAGGATGTGGATCCGGTCCTCGACCTTGCCCAGGCGATGGCTGGAACGACGGGTGACGGTGCGCAGCCGGAACTCGCCCCATTCGACGAGGATCGCCGCCAGGTCCTTCTGGCGAGGCCGGCCATCGATGCCGATCATCACGAGGTTGATCGCGACGTTGCTCTCGAGGCTGGTGTGCGCCAGCAAGGTGTTGAGCAGATCCTGCTGGTCGACCCGGCTGCTGCGCGGCTCGAACACGAGCCGCACCGCGGCTTCCTTGCCGGCCTCGTCGCGCACCGTGTCGAGCACCGCGAGCACCGTCTGGCGCAGCTGCTGCTGCTCGGCGGTGACCGCCTTGCGGTTGGCTCGCACCTTCGGATTGGTCAGATCCTCGATCTCCTCGAGGACCTTCTGCGAGGACACGCCATGCGGCAGTTCGTCGATGACCAGCTGCCACTGGCCACGGGCGAGATCCTCGATGTGATGGCGCGCCCGCAGCTTGATCGAGCCCCGGCCGCCCCGGTAGACGGCGGCGATGTCCTCGGGCGGGGAGATGATCTGCCCGCCGCCCGGGAAGTCCGGCGCCGGCAGGTGCACGAGCAGCTCCTCGACACCGATCTTCGGATTGCGCAGGGCGGCCACGGCGGCGGCGGCGACCTCGCGCAGGTTGTGCGGCGGAATCTCGGTGGCCATGCCCACCGCGATGCCCGAGGCGCCGTTGAGCAGCACCATCGGCAGGCGGGCCGGCAGCAGGGACGGCTCCTGGAAGGCGCCGTCGTAGTTCGGCACGAAGTCGACCGTGCCCTGGTCGATCTCGTCGAGCAGGAGCGCCGCGAACCGGGTCAGCCGTGCCTCGGTGTAGCGCATCGCCGCGGCGCCGTCGCCATCGCGCGAACCGAAGTTGCCCTGGCCGTCGATCAGCGGATAGCGCAGGGAGAAGTCCTGCGCCATGCGCACCATCGCATCATAGGCAGCGGTATCGCCGTGCGGGTGGAACTTGCCGAGCACATCGCCCACCACCCGGGCGCTCTTGACCGGCTTGGCGTTCGGTCCGAGCCCCATCTCGTGCATCGCGTAGAGGATGCGCCGCTGCACCGGCTTCTGGCCGTCGCAGACATCCGGCAGGGCGCGCCCGCGCACCACCGAGATCGCGTAGTCGAGATAGGCCCGCTCCGCGAAGTCGGCCAGCGTGATCGCGTCGTCGTCGCCGGCGGAATCGTCCTCGAACAAATCGGTCGTCTGGTTCATCGTGCCACTGTCTTTGCGTCAGACGTCGAGCGCGGCTTCGTTGCCGTGCTCTTCGAGCCAGTTCCGGCGCGCCGAGGCCTCGCCCTTGCCCATCAGCATCGTGAAGCGTGCCGTGGTGTCGGCGGCGTCGATTCCGCCCAGCCGCACCGGCAGCAGCCGCCGGGTATCGGGATTCATGGTGGTTTCCCAGAGTTGCTCGGCGCTCATCTCGCCCAGGCCCTTGAAGCGCGAGATCGACCAGCTGCCCTCGCGCACGCCGTCCTTGCGCAGCTTGTCCTCGACATGCTGCAGCTCGGCGGCGTCGAGGCAGTAGAGCTTGCGCATGGGGCGCTTGCCCTGCGCCGGCACATCGACCCGGAACAGCGGCGGGCGGGCCACATACACATGACCCTTTTCGACCAGGGCGCGGAAATGCCGGAAGAACAGGGTCAACAGCAGCACCTGGATGTGCGAGCCATCGACATCGGCATCCGACAGGATGCAGATCCTGCCGTAGCGCAGGCCCGAGAGATCGGCTTCGGCAGCGGGCGCATGCGGATCGACTCCGATCGCGACCGCGATATCGTGGATCTCGTTGTTCGCGAACAGGCGGTCGCGCTCGGTCTCCCAGCTGTTGAGCACCTTGCCACGCAAGGGGAGGATCGCCTGGAACTCCTTGTCGCGCCCCATCTTGGCCGAGCCCCCGGCGGAATCGCCCTCCACCAGGAAGAGCTCATTGCGCCCGATGTCGGTCGATTCGCAGTCGGTGAGCTTGCCGGGCAGCACCGCCACCCCCGAGCTCTTGCGCTTCTCGACCTTCTGCGCCGCGCGGCTGCGCGCCTGCGCCTGGCGCACCACCAGCTCGGCGAGCCGCTTGCCGAAGTCCACGTTCTCGTTGAGCCAGAGCTCGAGCCGGGAGCGCACCATCGAGGACACCAGCCGGACCGCATCGCGCGAGTTGAGCCTTTCCTTGGTCTGGCCCTGGAATTGCGGATCGAGCACCTTCGCCGAAAGCACGAAGCTCGCCCGGGCGAAGACGTCCTCGGGCAGCAGGCGGATGCCCTTGGGGCCCAGGCCATGGAGTTCCACGAAGGCCTTGATCGCGCCGAACAGGCCTTCGCGCAAGCCGGATTCATGGGTGCCGCCGGCGGTGGTCGGGATCAGGTTGACATAGGATTCCCGCACCAGCGGACCTTCCTCGGTCCAGACGACCGCCCACTGCACGCCCTCGCCCGCCGCGAAGGTCTCGTGGCCGCTGCCCGCGTACTGCTCGCCTTCGAACACCGGGATCACCGGCTCGGGCGCGCCGCCGACGGCGAGCGTCTCGCCGAGATAGCCGCGCAGGCCGTCCGGATAGTGCCATTCGGTGCGCCGCCCGGCCTTCTCCTCGACCAGGGCAACGCGCAGGCCGGGCAGCAGCACCGCCTTCGAACGCAGCAGCATGCCCATGTCGGCGGGCGGAATCGCCGGGCTGTCGAAGTACTTCGGATCCGGCCAGCTGCGCACCCGGGTGCCGCTGCGCGGCTCCCCCCGGGCCAGCGGCCGGCTGGCGAGCGGCTGCGCGACATCGCCACCGGAAAAGGCGATCGCATGTTGCCGTCCATCGCGCCAGACCTCGACCTCGAGGCGCCTGGACAAGGCGTTGGTCACCGAGACCCCGACACCGTGCAGGCCGCCCGAAAAGCTGTAGGCGCCCTCGTCGCCCTTGTCGAACTTGCCGCCCGCATGCAGGCGGGTGAAGACGATCTCGACCACCGGCACCTGCTCCTCCGGATGCAGGCCCACCGGAATGCCGCGACCATCGTCGGCGACCGTCACGCTGCCATCGGCGTGCAGCGTGACCTCGATCAGGCGGCACTTGCCAGCCAGCGCCTCGTCGGCTGCGTTGTCGATCGCCTCCTGGATGATGTGCAGCGGATTCTCGGTCCGGGTATACATGCCGGGACGCTGCCGGACGGGCTCGAGCCCCTTGAGAACCCGGATCGATGCTTCGCTGTACTCGTGCTTGCGGCTGGCCATGCGGGCTGCGGCGGATCGGTTCGCGCCGGAAAAAGTCGTTATTCTAGTGCCCAATCCCCAGGTGCCCGATGAACGCTCCCGCACTGCTTCTCGTCATGACCGGCGTCGTGCTCAATGCGCTCGCCCAGTCCCTCCTCAAGGCCGGCACCAATCGCGCGGGGCCGCTCGAGTTCACGCTGGCGGCTGCGCCCGACACGATCGTGCGGATCGCCAGCCAGTGGCCGTTCCTGCTCGGTTTCGCCGCCTACGGCATCAGCCTCGTGGTCTGGATCGCGGCACTGTCGCGGGTGCCGGTCACCGTCGCCTACCCGATGCTGTCGATCGGCTATGTCATCAACGCCCTGATCGCCCGCTGGTGGCTGGGCGAATCGCTCGCCGCCAGCGGCTGGCTCGGCATGGGCCTGATCATCGTGGGGGTCACCCTGATCGCCCGCCAGGCCTGAGGCAAGACGACGGCCGCCCCGATCATCCCGCGGGTTCGGCAAGCGCTATCAGAGGTAGCCGAGCTCCTTCATCAGCCCGCTGAGCTTCTCGCCATACTCCTTCGCCGCCGGTCCCTTGGCGACCTCTTTCGCGAGGGCCGCCTGGGAAGCCTCGGCAAAGCGGGCCAGGACGTCGGCCGGAAACTGTTCGACCCTTACGCCCATTTTCGACAAGCCGGTATTGAGCGCAATCGCCTCCTGGTACTTGTAGTCGACCGAGCGGGCGAAATAGCGCTCCTCGACGAGCGAGCGGAAGATCACCCGTAGATCTTCCGGCAGCTTCTCGTAGGCTTCGGTATTGATGATGTAGACGTCGTTGGCGATCATCAGCGCCGGTTGCATGTGAACCTTCGCGACTTCCCAGAGCTTCATCCCCAGCGCGCCGGCGGCTCCGCCCCAGTGCGCGCCGTCCACGATGCCGGTGGCGATCGCCTGGTACAGCTCGGCGCCGTCGATGAATTGCGGCGCAAAGCCGGCGGCAGCCAGGAACTCGAGCATGGTGCCCGTCGAGCGCACCTTGATCCCCGAGAGATCGGTACCGGGCTCGATGCCGTCCTTGAGGACGAGTTCCGTGGGGTAGGCCTTGTCGGCCAGGTAGAACACGCCCCTGGGTTCGAGCAGCTTGTTGATCGCAGCCTCGAGACCGAGATTCTTGGTCAGGTGCATCATCTCCCACGGGTCGCGCAAGGACCCCGGAACCCCGTAGTACATGCCTTGCAATTCCGACTCACCGAGGTTGTAGGCCGAGGACGTCGTGCCCATCTGGACGACGCCGCGGCGCACGACGTTGAAGATCTCCGGACCCTTGGCGATCTCGCCCGCCCCCAGGAATTCGATCTCGAAGCGCCCGTCGGTACGTGCCTCGAGTTCACGCCCGAGGACGCCGAGGCTGCCGCGAAACGACTCGACGCCTTTCGGCCAATGGGACTGCAGCTTCCACTGAATCTTCGGCTGGGCGCGGGCCGAAGTGATGAGCGCCGGCGCTGCCGCCACCGCGAGCGTGCCCTTGAGAACATTGCGCCGATTCAGGTGCTTGTTCGATTCGTGCATGGCCTGCCTCCGTCGTGGGTCCGATCAACATAGCACCGCCGAATGCGGCTGCCCAGCATGTGAACCCGACACCACTCCGATGCCCCGCGCCGGCACGCCCGCCCCGGGCGGGAAATCACCCGTTCCGGGCATTCCAACGGAAACGGCCGCCCGAAGGCGGCCGTTCCATGCAGCGTGCCCTGTCGTCAGAACAGCGATGGTCCGAAGAACAGGTTCGGGAAGTACAAGGCGATGTCAGGCCAGATGACGATGAAGATCACGCCGACGATGGTCACCAGCACGTACGGAATCACCGACACGTAGATGTCGTGCATCGTCACCTCGGGCGGCGCCACCCCCTTCAGGTAGAAGAGGTTGAAGCCGAACGGCGGCGTCATGTAGCCGATCTCCATCATGATGATGAACATCACGCCGAACCAGATCGGATCCCAGCCGTAATGGGCCACCACCGGCAGGAAGGCCGGCAGGGTGATCAGCATGATTCCCACCGGATCGAGCACCATCCCCAGGGTGAAGAGCACGATCATCATGAACAGCAGGGCGCCGTACTCTCCGCCCGGGATCATCATCATCACGTCGTCGATGAAGGCGTTCGCGCCGAGCGTGGAATAGGCGGTCGAGAACGCATGCGCCGCGAACAGGATCCACATGATCATCGCGGTCAGGCGCAGCGTCTGCACACCGGCGTCGGTGATCACGTCCATCGTCAGCTTGCGATGCACCGCCGATGCGATCAGCGCGCCGAACACGCCCAGCGCCGCCGCCTCGGTCGGGGTCGCATAGCCGCCGAAGATCGAGCCCAGGACGAGGAACACGACGAGCAGCGGCAGGAAGACCGCCTTTAGCGATTCGATCCGCGCCCCCCAGCCCGCGCGCTCCTCGGGCGGCAGCGCCGGTGCGATCGACGGCTGCAGCCAGGCCCGTACACCGATGTAGATGGACACCAGCACGAAGAGCAGGATGCCCGGGCCGAGGCCCGCTGCGAAGAGGCGACCCACCGAGACCTCGGTGAGCATCGCGTAGAGCACCATCAGCACCGAGGGCGGGATCAGGATGCCCCAGCCGCCGCCGCAGTTGATGGCGCCCACCGCGAGGCGCTTGTCATAACCGCGATTGAGCATCTGCGGCAGGGCGATGGTTCCCATGGTGACGACGGCCGCGCCGCTGATGCCGCTCATGGCGGCGAAGATCGCGCAGATCGCGACGGTACCGATGGCAAGGCCCCCGCGGAAGCCCCCGAACCAGACATGCATCATCCGGTAGAGGTTCTGGGCCACCCCGGATTTCTCCAGCAGCATCGCCATGTAGACGTACATCGGTATCGCGATCAGCGTGAAGCTCGTCATCGAATCCCAGAACTTCGAGGCGACGATGTAGAACCCGACCGGGCCTATCGAGAAATACAGGAAGATGACCGAGATGCCGCCCAGCGTGAAGACCAGTGGCACACCCAGGAAAAGGAATACCAGCAGGCATCCGAAAAACAGCGCAGTGACGAGTTCGACCGACACGATGGCTCCCCGTAATCAATGTGCGGAGCCGTCTGTGGCCTGCTTGCCCCAGACAGCCGGATCGTTTTCGAGGCCCTTGATGACGCGCCAGTCCGCAACCATTCGGACGATGCCCTGCAGGAAGAGCAGCACGCCGGCGATCGGCACAGCGGCCTTGACCGGCCAGATGTAGGGATCCCAGATGCTGTAGGAAGTCTCCATCTTCGCGTAGGACTCCCAGGCCATGTCGGCGCTCTGGTAGATCAGCACCAGCATGAAGAACACGAACAGGAAGGAGGTCGCCAGATCGACCCTGGCCTTCTTCTTGCGGGACCAGTTGCCATAGAGGATGTCGACGTTGACATGCCCGCGCTCGACCAGCAGGTAGCCGCCGGCGATGACCGAATACACGCCGAAGATCAGCTGTGCGAGCTCGGCGGTCCAGATGGTGACGCTGCCGACGACGTAGCGCATGACGACGTCGGTGATCAGCGCGAAGAACATCGGAACGATGAGCCATGCGCAGATCTTGCCGATCCACAGATTGAGCTGGGTGATGCCTCTGGCGAGCTTCAGCATCCTGTCCCCCATGTAATTGGTTTAGAAGTAGAAGGAGAAGGCTCGAACCAGCGGCGGGCCTCGGGACGCCCGCCGCTGGTTCGGATAGAACGAGTCCGATTCCCGATCACGTGAAACCGATCGGGTCCGGTCGTCAGATGTAGCCCAGGTCCTTCATCAGGCCATTGACCTTCTCCGCGAACTCCTTGGCCTTCGGTCCTTTCGCGATTTCCTTTTCCATGAGGGTTTTGGACGCTTCGGCGAACTTCGCGAGGACGTCGTCCGGGTAGTGCGCCACCTTGACGTTCATCTTGGTGACGCCGGTGTTCAGCGCGATCGCCTCCTGGTGCTTGTACTCGACCGAACGCTGGAAGTAGCGATTCTCGACCGTGCTGGTGAAGATGAGCTTCAGGTCGTCCGGCAGCTTGTTGAAGGCGTCCAGGTTCATGATGTAGACGTCCTGGGCGATCAGGATCGACGGCCGCATGTGAACCGGGGCGACCTCCCAGAACTTCATCGACAGCGCTCCGATGGCTGCGCCCCAGTGGGCGCCGTCGACGACGCCGGTCGCGATCGCCTGGTAGATCTCGGGGCCTGCGATCTGCTGCGGAGCGAAACCGGCGGCATGGAGAAACTCGAGCAGGCTGCCCGCCGAGCGCACCTTGACGCCGGCGAGATCCTGGCCCGGCTCGATCGCGTTCTTGAGCACGAGCTCGGTCGGGTAGGCCTTGTCGGCCATGTAGAACACGCCCTTCGACTTGACCTGCTCGTTGAGCGCGGCTTCCAGGCCGAGGTTCTTGTTGAGGTGCATCGCCTCCCAGGGATCGCGCAGCGTGCCCGGGATGCCCATGTACAGGCTCATCAGCTCGGCTTCAGCCAGGTTGTAGGCTGGGGAAGTCGTACCCATCTGCACCACGCCGCGGCGCACGACGTTGAAGATCTCGCCGCCCTTGGCGATCTCGCCGGCGCCGAGCAACTCCATCTGGAAGCGGCCGTCCGTCTTCTCCTCGAGTTCCTTGGCCAGCACGGTGAGGCTGTCCCCGAAGGAGCCGGATGCCTTCGGCCAGTGCGACTGGACCTTCCAGTTGACCTTCGACTGGGCCTGGGCCGAGGTGATGATGGCGGGCGCTGCTGCGACGGCAAGCGTCCCTTTCAGGACGTTGCGCCGGTTGAGTTTGCTGCTCAGGTTGGACATGTCTCAATTCCTCCGTTGCCAATGCAAATATGAAAGGGGATGGCGGGATCCGTTTGCTCGAAACCGGGTCCGCTTTTTCGAAGCGACCGATAAGAACACGGCGTTACTCATGAGTCAAACCGAATCCCTTGCTTGCGATAATACGGCCCTCGAACCTCGGTACGCGCTTACACGTAACCGAGCTTCTTCATCAAGCCGATGAGTTTGTCGCCGAATTCCTCGGCCTTCGGGCCTTTGGCCATCTCCTTGGCCAGGATGTCCCTCGAGGCTTCCGCGAACCGCGCCAGAACATCGTCCGGAAACTGCTCTACCTGGACATTCATCTTCGCGACGCCGGTATTGAGCGCAGTGACCTCCAGTTCCTTGTACTGGAGCGAACGACGGTAGTAGCGTTCCTCCAGCAGCGAGATGAAGATCAGGCGCAGGTCGTCGGGCAGCTCGTCATAGGCAGCCACGTTGATGATATACGTGTCGTTCGAGATCGCGAGGGCCGGCCTCATCTGGATTGGCGCCACCTCCCAGAGTTTCATCGACAGCGCGCCTTGTGCTGCGCCCCAGTGCGCACCGTCGACCACACCGGTAGCGATCGCCTGGTAAAGCTCCGAACCATCGACCTGCTGTGGAGCAAAACCGGCGGCTGCGAGGAACTCGAGCGTGTTGCCGTACGAGCGCACCTTGACCGCGCCAAGATCAGCACCAGCCTCGATCTTGTTCTTGAGCACGAGTTCGGTCGGATACGCCTTGTCGGCCATGTAGAAGAGACCCTTCGGGCGCATCTCATCGTTGACCGCAGCTTCGAGGCCAAGGTTCTTCGTCAGGTACATCAGTTCCCACGGGTCGCGCAGGGTGCCCGGCATGCCGAAGTACAGGCCATGCAGTTCCGTTTCCGCCGGGTTGTAGCCAGGATTCGTCGTGCCCATCTGCACGACACCACGCCGTACGATGTTGAAGATCTCGCCGCCTTTGGCGATTTCCCCCGCTCCGAGCGTTTCAAGCGTGAAGCGGCCGTCAGTACGCTGTTCGAGTTCCGTTGCGAGTACGCCCAGGCTGTCGACAAACGATACCGATGCCTTTGGCCAGTGAGCCTGAACCTTCCAGCGGATCTTGGTCTGCGCCTGGGCCGATGTGATGATCGCCGGCGCGGCCGCAACGGCGAGCGTCCCCTTCAGGATGTTGCGGCGTTTCAGCTTGCTGCCGAAGCTAGACATGTCTCGATTCCTCCGTTGCCGACCTGCCGAAAACGAGCATAGCCTTATTCGACGGGCCTGAGTATCGGGATTTGAACGGATCAGGAATCCCCTGCGACGACGACGCCCTGCTCCACCAGCGTCGTGATGCGATCCGCATCGAGCCCCAGCTCGGCAAGAATCTCGCGGCTGTGCTGGCCAAGGGCCGGCGGCGGGCGCAGGGCGGTCGGCGGATCGACCGGCGAGGTGAACGGCGTGCCGATGAGTTCGACATCGTTCTCATGGCCATGCGGCCTGCCCGCCGGCAGGATCACGCTACGCGGGTCGGCGCGCGCCTCGGCGGCGGCGTCGGCGATCGTGTTGACCTTGGAAATCGGTACGCTGCGCGCGGACAGCCGGCGCTCCCAGTTGCTCGCGCTGTCGGTGGCGAAGGCTTCGGTCAGCCGCTCCGTGAAGGCCTCGGCGTTGGCCATCCGCGCCTGCGCCGTCGCGAAGCGTTCGTCGGCCATGAGTGCGCCGATGCCGAGCTCGTCGCACAAGGCCTCGACCTGCGCCGGCTGGACCGCCGATGAAAGCACGACGCCGTCACCGGTGGGAAAGGCGCCCGCGCTGGGCGCCCTGGACAGCGAGCTGTTGCCCATCAGCCCGCCCGGAATCCCCTCGACCAGGTACTGGGCGCAGGCCGCGTTCTGCAGCAGCAGGCCGGCGTCGAACATGGCGACATCGATCGCCTTGCCCTCGCCGGTGCGCTCGCGGCGCAGCAGGGCCGATGCGATACCGAAGGCGGCGGAAACGCCCGACATGGCATCGACCGGGAAATAACCGGTCCGTGTCGGCCCGGTTTCCGGATGGCCGTTGTTGTCCATCATCCCGCTGGCCGCCTGGATGGCCCCGTCGTAGGCGGCCTCGGTGCGTCGCGGCCCGGTGTTCCCGAAGCCGGTGATCGAACACCAGACGATGCGGGGATTGATCGCGCGCACGCTCTCGTAGTCGAGCCCCAGTCTCTCGACCACGCCGCTGCGGTAATTGTGAAGCAGGACATCGGCGCCTTCGATCAGCCGATGCACCAGGGCCTTGCCTTCGGGATGCTTCATGTCCAGGCAGAGGCTGCGCTTGCCGATGTTCATCGCGAGAAAGCCCGGTGCCATGCCGACCGCGGAATAACGGCTCGGCAGCATCCGGTCGCGCATCTGGTCGCCGGCCGGCGGCTCGATCTTGATGACATCGGCACCCAGCACCGAAAGATGCTGCGCCGCGAGTGGACCAGCGATTACCTGGGAAAAATCCAGGACACGGATCCCTTCGAAATCGAGCGCCATCGAAACCCCACTGTCTCTTGTCATCGTCCGCCCGCATCGTGCGTGATGCCGGCGTGTCGGCCCCTGTCCGGAGCGGTCATTAGTGGCGGAGAGGGCGGGATTCGAACCCGCGTCAGGGCGTAAACCCTGAACACGCTTTCCAGGCGTGCGATTTCAACCACTCATCCACCTCTCCGGGAGCGGCGATTCTAGCAAACCCTGCGTCACGGGGCACGGCCAACGCGTCGCGGAGCACGGCCAAGGGCAAGGCGCGATCGATCTCATCGATCGAGACGCGGATAGCGGAGCCGCTCGACCAGCATGCGGGTCTCGATCGAGGGTTTCGGGGTGAGCAGACTGACCACGATGATGACCGCGAACCCGACCGGCACCCCGAACACCCCGGCCGAGATCGGATCGATCCCCCACCAGAGCCCGGTCACCGGGAGTTCCGCGGGTATGCCGTGGAAGATCTCGCGCAGCCAGGGCTGGGTTCGGGTCATGTAGTAGAAGGTGACCCCGAAGCCGGCCAGCATGCCCAGCGTCGCCCCGAGCCCGGTCGCCCGCTTCCAGAAGATGCCCAGCACCAGGGCCGGGAAGAAGCCGGCGGCGGCGAAGGAGAAGGCGGCCGAGACCAGGTGCAGGATGCCCGCCGGTCGCTGGGCCGCGGTCAGCGCAGCGACGACGGCGACCAGCAGCAGCAGGACCTTGGAGATCAGCACCCGCCTCGCCGTCGGCGCCTTCGGATCGATCATCTTGTAGTACATGTCGTGCGAAAGCGCATTGGCGATCGTCAGCAGCAGCCCGTCGGCGGTGGACAGCGCCGCCGCCAGCCCGCCGGCGGCAACCAGGCCGCTGATGACATAGGGCAGCCCCGCGATCTCGGGGGTGGCGAGAACCACGATGTCATCGCCCAGCAGGATCTCGGCGGCCTGGACGATGCCGTCGAGATTGACGTCCACGATGGACAGCACGGTGGAGTCCACCTTCTGCCACTGCCGCACCCAGCCCGGCAGTTCGCTGAACGCGGTTCCGACGACATCGTGGTAGACGACGTACTTGACCAGCACCGCCAGCGCCGGTGCGGTGAAGTACAGCAGGAAGATGAAGAACAGCGACCAGGTCACCGAATTTCGGGCTTCGCGCACCGAAGGCGTGGTGTAGAAGCGCATCAGGATATGGGGCAGCGCCGCGGTACCGACCATGAGGCAGAACAGCAGCGCCAGGAAGTTGAGCCTTGCGGTCCGGCGCTCGGCTTCGGTGTCACCGGCGAAGGGCTCCCCGTGGCGGGCCAGCGGCCGTGCCCGGCTGGCCAGCGCCGCTTCGGCGCGCCACTGGGTCACCGCCGATTCGAGATTGGCCGGATAGGCCGCCAGTGCGTTCTCCGCCGCCTTGATCGCCTGCGGTGCGCCACTCGCCCTCGCGAGCGCGAGCCGCTGCTCGAGTTCGGCCGTCTCGTTCTCGAAGCTCGCCGGCGCATCGGCCAGCAGTTCGGCCGCCCGTGCGGCACGCTCGCGGAAGATCGCCCGGACCTCGATCTCGGCCGGATCGACGATCAGCCTGTTCTCGATCTGGGTGATCTTCTTGAGCTGCTGGCCGTAGGCAAGCTGGGGTACCGGATTGCCGGTCTGCTGGATCGAGAGCCAGACCACCGGGATCATGTAGGCGGCGATCAGGATGATGTACTGGGCGACCTGCGTCCAGGTGACCGCCTTCATTCCGCCAAGGAAGGAGCAGACCAGAATGCCGGCCAGGCCGAGGAAGATGCCGACCTGGAACTCGACCCCGGTCAGGCGCGTGGTCACCAGGCCGAGTCCGTAGATCTGGGCGACGACATAGGTGAAGGAACACATGCAGGTGATGAGGATGGCCATCATCCGCGGGATGTGCCCGCCGTAGCGGGCGCCGAAGAAATCCGGGATCGTGAAGCGGCCGAACTTGCGCAGGTAGGGCGCCAGCAGCAGGGCCACCAGGACGTAGCCCCCCGTCCAGCCCATCACGAACGCCAGGCCCGAATAGCCGCCGGCGTACAGGCCACCGGCCAGCGAAATGAAGGATGCCGCCGACATCCAGTCGGCCCCGGTCGCCATGCCGTTGAAGACCGCCGGCACCCGGCGGCCGGCCACGTAGTACTCGGCGGGATCATTGGTCCGGCTGACGATGCCGATGCCGGCGTACATGAGGATCGTCGCCGCGAGGAAGACATAGCCGATCGTGGTGCGCGGCATGCCCATCTGCTCGAAGATCGCCAGCGTGATGACGAAGAGCACGAAGCCCAGCGTATAGAGGCCATAGACGCGCCACAGCCGGGCGCTGAAGTCGCGCTGCGAGGCGCCGCTCATTGCGGGTCCCCCGCATCGGCCTCTTCGTCGACCCCGAACTCGCGATCGAGCCGGTCCATGGCCCGGGCATAGACCCAGATGATCAGCACGTAGATGATCGGCGCGCCCTGCGCGCCCATCCAGAAAGCGAACGGCCAGCCGAAGAAATCGAAGCTCAGCTCGCGCGCGAAGGCCGCGACGACATAGCCGACGAGGAACCAGACGAGGAGCAGCACCCCGGTGATGAGCAGGTTGCGCCGCCAGTAGCGACGCAGGTTCTCCGGGGTATTCGCCGGGCGCATCCGGGGCTCAGGGCGATGGCACGCAATGCAGGCCCCGCTTGGCCAGCACCAGCCCGATCCATAACACGACGCCGACGGCAAAGCCGAGCAGCGACGCATGTCGACGCCCCGCCGCGTCCGGCGCGAGCCAGCGGCCGATGCGGGTCAGCGGCGAGGTCAGGAAGCGGATGCCGAGGTAGACCGGATTGGCCTCGTGCCGCCCGAAGCTCAGCAGCCGTACCGTAATCTGCGCGAGATAGAACAGGAGCGCCATCTCGGCGATCGCCTTCAGAGCGATCACCGGGAAGCACATCAGGATGGACGCCCCTGGCCGGCGCTCACGGGATTCCTAGCTCGCCTGCTTGAACTGCTCCAGGATCGCGGGGTTCTCGAGCGTGGAAACGTCCTGGGTGATCTCCTCGCCCTTGGCGATCGCGCGCAGCAGGCGCCGCATGATCTTGCCCGAACGCGTCTTGGGCAGGTTGTCGCCGAAGCGCAGTTCCTTGGGCTTGGCGATGGGGCCGATTTCCTTGCCGACCCAGTCGCGCAGCTCCTTGGCGACCTGCTGGATGCTGTCGGCATCGGGCCGGGCCCCCTTGAGGACGACGAATGCGCAGATCGCCTCGCCGGTGGTGTCGTCGGGCCGGCCGACGACCGCCGCTTCGGCCACCTTGGGATGCGCCACCAGTGCCGACTCGATCTCCATGGTGCCGAGCCGGTGCCCGGATACGTTCAGCACGTCGTCGATCCGGCCCATGACCCAGAAGTAGCCGTCGGCGTCGACGTGTGCGGCATCGCCGGCCAGGTACCAGCCATGGAGTTCCGCGGGGAAATAGGTCTTGCGAAAGCGCTCGGGATCGTTCCAGATGGTGCGGATCATGGCCGGCCACGGCTTGCGCACCACCAGCAGGCCGCCCTTGCCGAGCCCGACGGCATTGCCGGTCTCGTCGGCCACGGCGGCATCGATGCCGGGCAGCGGCATGGTGCAGGAACCCGGCTTGAGCGACTGCACCCCGGGCAGCGGCGTGATCATGTGGGCGCCGGTTTCAGTCTGCCACCAGGTGTCGACCACCGGGCAGCGTCCCCGGCCGACCTCCTGGTGGTACCAGACCCAGGCTTCGGGGTTGATCGGCTCGCCGACCGAGCCGATCAGGCGCAGCGACGACAGGTCGTACTTGTCGGGCGCATGCTCGGGCGAGGTGGTGGCGGCCTTGATGAGCGAGCGGATCGCGGTGGGAGCGGTGTAGAAGATGGATACCTTGTGGCGATCGATCATCTCCCAGAACCGACCCGGGTTCGGATGCGTGGGAATGCCCTCGAATACCACCTGGGTGACGCCGGCCGCGAGGGGGCCGTAGGTCACGTAGGTGTGCCCGGTGACCCAGCCGACGTCGGCGGTGCACCAGAAGACGTCGTCGGGCTTGACGTCGAAGGTCCACCTCATGGTGAGCAGCGCCAGCAGCAGGAAGCCCGCCGACGAGTGCTGCACGCCCTTGGGCTTGCCGGTCGAGCCCGAGGTGTACAGGACGAAGAGCGGATGCTCGGCGTTGACGAAGACCGCGTCGCAGTGGTCGGCCTGGCCTTCGGTGACATCGTGCATCCAGATGTCGCGCCCTTCCTGCCAGGCGACCTTGCCGCCGGTACGGCGATAGACGATGACCTGGCGGACCGCTTCGCAGCCGCCCATCGCCAGCGCTTCGTCGACGGCCGGCTTGAGCGGCAGCGCGCGGCCGCCGCGACGCTGCTCGTCGGCGGTGATGACCAGGCTCGCGCCGACGTCGACGATGCGCTCCTGGAGGGACTTGGCCGAGAAGCCGCCGAACACCACGGAGTGGACGATGCCCAGCCGGGCGCAGGCCTGCATCGCGACGACGGCCTCGATCGACATCGGCAGGTACAGGATGGCGCGATCGCCGGTCTTGTAGCCCTGCGCCTTCAGGCCGTTGGCGAACCGGGACACCCGCTTGTAAAGCTCGCCATAGGTGACGCGGGTGACCTCGCCGTCGTCGCTCTCGAAGATGATCGCGGTGCGTCCCTCGACCTCGGTGCCGAGATGGCGGTCGAGGCAGTTGTACGAGACGTTCATCTCGCCGTCGTCGAACCACTTGTAGAACGGCGCGTCGCTGTCGTCGAGCGTGCGGGTGAACGGCTTGTGCCAGACCAGGTTCTCGCGGGCGAGGCGCCCCCAGAAAGCGAGGTGATCGCGATCCGCCTCGGCGCGAAGTGCTTCGTACTGCTCCATCCCGGAAATGTTCGCCTGCGCCTGGAATGCCTCGCTGGGCGGGAATTCCCGGCCTTCCTGAAGCACCGAATCGATCTGGCCCGACATGTCGTCCTCCTCCGTTATCGTGATTCGCCTGTGCGTCGCCACGCCCGCGGGATGGACCAATTGGGCTGGCGGCTCGCGATCGTAAGATACGCCCCCGTCCGCTTGAATGCCAGCCTCATGGTCTGGAGAGCCCCGTCGCGGCTGGGCTAGAATTCCCGGGGCGGCCGCCAGGCCGTGCCTCGCTCCCCCGTTTCGAGGATATTCCGACATGACCGTCATCAAGCCCGACGACCTGATCGAATCGGTGGCCGCCGGCCTGCAGTTCATCAGCTACTACCATCCGGCCGACTACATAGAGCACCTGGCGCGTGCCTACGAGGCGGAACAGGCCCCGGCCGCGCGCGATGCGATCGCCCAGATCCTGACCAATTCACGGATCTGCGCCGAGGGTCACCGGCCCATCTGCCAGGACACCGGCATCGTCAATGTCTACCTGAAGGTCGGCATGGACGTGCGCTTCGAGGGCTTCCCCGGCTCGGTGAGCGACGCGGTCAACGAAGGGGTGCGGCGCGGCTATACCAATCCGGACAACACCCTGCGCGCCTCGGTGGTCGCCGATCCCCATTTCGAGCGCAAGAACACGCGTGACAACACCCCGGCGGTGATCCACTACGAGATCGTCACCGGCGACAAGCTAGACGTGACCATCGCCGCCAAGGGCGGCGGCTCCGAGAACAAGTCCAAGTTCGTGATGCTCAATCCGTCCGACTCGATCGTCGACTGGGTCCTGAAGACGGTTCCGACCATGGGCGCCGGCTGGTGCCCGCCGGGCATGCTCGGCATCGGCATCGGCGGCACATCCGAGAAGGCGATGATGCTCGCCAAGGAATCCCTGATGGAGCCGCTCGACATGTACGAGCTGCTGCGCCGCGGACCGTCCTCGAAGCTCGAGGAGATGCGCATCGAGCTCTACGAGAAGGTCAATGCGCTCGGCATCGGCGCCCAGGGCCTGGGCGGCCTGACCACCGTGCTCGACGTCAAGATCGCGACCTACCCGACACATGCCGCTTCCAAGCCGGTCGCGATGATCCCCAACTGCGCCGCCACCCGCCATGCCCACTTCGTGCTCGACGGCAGCGGCCCGGCCTATTGCGAGCCCCCTGCCCTGTCGACCTGGCCGGATGTCGACTGGCGGCCCGACTACGAGAAATCCCTGCGGGTCGACCTCGACCAGCTCACCCCCGAGCAGGTGGCTTCATGGAAGCCCGGCCAGACCCTGCTGCTGTCGGGCCGCATGCTGACCGGGCGCGACGCCGCCCACAAGCGCATCCAGGAGATGATCGAGCGTGGCGAGGAACTGCCCGTCGACTTCCGCAACCGGGTGATCTACTACGTCGGTCCGGTCGATCCGGTGCGCGACGAGGCCGTGGGCCCGGCCGGGCCGACCACCTCGACCCGGATGGACAAGTTCACCGACATGATGCTCTCGCGCACCGGCCTGATCGCGATGGTCGGCAAGGCCGAACGCGGCCCCGTCGCGATCGAGGCGATCCGCCGGCACAAGGCCGCCTACCTGATGGCGGTGGGCGGCGCCGCCTACCTGGTGTCGAAGGCGATCCGCAGCTCGCGCGTGCTCGCCTTCGAGGATCTCGGCATGGAAGCGATCTACGAGTTCGATGTCCGCGACATGCCGGTCACGGTGGCGGTCGATGCCAGCGGTGAATCGGTCCACGAGACAGGGCCCCGCGAATGGCAGGCCCGCATCGGCAAGATCCCCGTCACCGTCGCCTGAGTAACCGTCTGCCGTGTCAACTCCTATGAATTGCCGGATCGAACTTGGTCCCAGTCTTGAGCATAGTGTTGAGGATGGTCAACATCTTGCGGATGCAGGCCA
>JBAYRO010000010.1:0-56246 GCA_041676645.1 Burkholderiaceae bacterium
CCGGCCCGGTGTCGTCGGCGTCGGCGTCGGGTCCGGATGCGCCGGCAGCGGAGCCCGCGGATGATCCCGGCATGTCGCCGGGGGCCGATGCACCGTCCGCCATCCCGACGCCCCCGGACAGCGCGCCGCCCATGGCGGACGCATCATCCGCAGCCGACGGATCTGCGGGCGCCGAATCGGTCGACCAACGCGCCGATATCCCGCAGCCGGGCGAATGCTTCGCCGACTCGGACCAGGCCGCAGCCGACTCGGACCAGGCCGCAGCCGACTCGGACCAGGCCGCGGCGGATTCAGGTCAGGCCGAAATGGATGTTGGCGACGAGGAAGCCGCGCTTGCTCCCGCAGTCGAAGCGCTTGCCGCCGAAACGGTAGCCGTACAGGCCCGGTGATTCGATCTGCGTGGCGAGCGCATCGGTGAGCTGGATCTCGCCGCCGGTGCCGGGTTCCTGGTTCTCGAGGGTTTCGAGCACGCTCGAGTGCAGGATGTAGCGGCCGACCACGGCATTGGTGGAGGGCGCCTGGTCGACCGGAGGCTTCTCGACGATGCCGCGCAGCTTCATCATCTGGCCGTCGGTGGCCGAGGCGTCGACGATGCCGTATTTCGAGACGTCCGCCTGCGGCACCTGCTCGACGGCGATCACCGAAGCCTGGTTCTCGACCGCCACCGGCAGCATCTGCTTGAGCACCCCTTCGGGGTAGCCGTCAATCAGGTCGTCGGGAAGCAGCACCGCGAAGTATTCGTCCCGGCCGATCATCGGCGCGGCGCACAGCACCGCATGGCCGAGACCCAGCGGCTGGGGCTGGCGCACGAAGAGCACCTTCACATGGGGCGGGATGATGTTGCGCACCAGCTCCAGCGCTTCGGTCTTGCCCTTGGCCTCGAGTTCGGCCTCGAGTTCGGGCGCCCGGTCGAAATAGTCCTCGACCGCCCGCTTGGAACGGCCGGTGACGAAGATCAGCGTGTCGCAGCCGGCTTCGATCGCCTCGTCGACCGCATACTGGATGATCGGCCGATCGACGATCGGCAGCATTTCCTTTGGGATAGACTTCGTGGCGGGCAGGAATCGGGTTCCCAGGCCCGCCACGGGGAAGACGGCTTTGCGCAGTTTCATTTCGCTGGCTGGTTCGGAGTTCGTGGGGTTTTCCATCTTGCGGAGTCGAATCTAATGGGTTTGGCGGGCGATCGCCACCGAATGCAAGGTGGATGCCCGGCCGGCGCGACGAGCGGCACGCCCGACGGATTCGAGCGGCGCGCGGGCACTGGCGATGAAGCGCGCTTGCGCTGCAGTGCGACAATCCCCGGCCGATGCCGAGTCCTGCCATCCCATCTGCTGGAGAGATGTTCCCGATGATACCTGTCGTACTGTCCGGCGGCGCCGGCACCCGGCTCTGGCCGGTTTCGCGCGAGGCCTTCCCCAAGCCCTTCATCCGGCTCGGCAACGGCCCCAGCCTGCTGCAGCGCACCCTGGCACGGGCGGCACCGCTCGCCGACGGCCATGCCTGTGTCGTCACCAACGAGGCCTACGCCTTCAAGACGCGCGACGAGATCGCCTCGGTCGCCCAGCTCGGTGCGGCGCGCACCATCCAGCTGCTCGAGCCGACCGGGCGCAACACCGCGCCGGCGGTGGCCATCGCCGCCCTGTGGGCGCGATCGATCGATCCCGACGGCGTCATGCTCGTGCTGCCGGCCGATCACCTGATTCCCGACGAGGCGGCCTTCCAGACGGCTGCCCGGGCGGCCGAGGCGATCGCCCGCAGCGGCGAGATCGTGCTCTTCGGGATCCACCCGACCGGCCCCGAGACGGGCTTCGGATACCTGGAGCTGGGCGAGGCGCTGGGCGCCGGCGGCTACCGCGTCGCCCGTTTCACCGAGAAGCCCGATGCCGAGCGGGCCGCGGCCTTCGTCGCGAGCGGCAACTTCGCATGGAACAGCGGCATGTTCTGCTTTTCGGTGTCCACCATCCTGCAGGCCTTCCGCGAGCATGCTCCCGAGGTTCTCGAGACCGCCGAGAAGGTCTGGGCGGCGGTGGGCGATGACGCCGGGGCGGCCGAGATCCGTCTCGATGCCGAGGCCTTCGCCGCCATGCCCGACATCTCGATCGATTACGCGATCATGGAGCGCGCCGACCGGGTGGTCGCGGTCCGGGCCGGCTTCGGCTGGAGCGACATCGGCTCCTGGCGGGCCATCGCCGAGCAGCTGCCCTGCGACGAGCGCGGCAATACCGCGGTGGGCGAGGTCATGACGGTGGGCACCACCAACACCCATATCCAGACCGAGGATCGCCTGGTGGCCGCGGTCGGCGTCAGCGACCTGCTGATCGTCGACACGCCCGACGCCCTGCTGGTGGCCAACAAGGACGCCAGCCAGGATGTGCGCGAGATCGTGGCGCGGCTCAAGGGCAAGTCACACGAGGCCGCCGTGATTCATCGCACGGTGGCGCGCCCCTGGGGGACTTATTCCGTCCTGCACGAAGGCCCGCGCTTCAAGATCAAGCGGATCGAGGTCAAGCCCGGCCAGCAGCTCTCGATGCAGATGCATCATCACCGCAGCGAGCACTGGGTGGTGGTGTCGGGTACGGCGGTGGTGACCTGCGGCGAGCAGAAGTCGCTGCTGTCGGCCAATGAATCCACCTACATCCCGATCGGCAGCCGGCACCGGCTCGAGAATCCCGGCAAGGTCGACCTGGTGATGATCGAGGTGCAGTGCGGCGAGTATCTCGGGGAGGACGACATCGTCCGCTTCGACGATCGCTACGGCCGGGCCTGAGGTTCGGGCCGGCCGGCGGGCCTACATCGTCGGGCTGGGCCGCTTGGCCGGCGGCTCCTCGTTGCTGATGCGCAATGCCCGGGCGCTCGCGGTCCGGGCGGCGGGCCTGGCAGTGCCGGTGGCCCGGGCCGGTGTCACCGCGGTGACCGGTGTCTTGGCGGAGCTGCCGCTGCTGCGGCCAGCGGTGGCCGGGCGCGTCCTGGCGGCCACCTGGGTGCTCGCCACCCGGCGCCTGCCGTTGGCGTCGGTCACGACGGTCGACACCGATGCCGCCCGCACCTTGAGCCGGGTTCCGGCCCGCACGGTGGTGACCTTGCTGCCCAGGCCGTTCATGCTGCGCAGCCGGCGGGTGCTGACGCCCCAGCGCTTGGCGATCGAGGTCAGCGACTGCTGGCGCTTCGGGGTGTAGTAGCGGGCGGGCGTCTCGACGCGTTCGACCAGCTTCGCGCCGGCGAACTTCTCGATGCGGGTCTCGTCGAGCACCTTCTGGTGGGGCGCCAGGATCTGGCTTCCCGCGAGCAGCTTCGAGTTCGGGCGCAGGCCGTTGGCCTTGCGAAGCTCCGCGACCGTGACCGAGAACTTCACCGCCACGCCGCTCAGGGTGTCGCCCTTCTGGAGGGTGTACGGCTGCCAGCTCGCGAAGACGCCATTGGCGGCTTCGTGCTGCGCGACGGCCTCGACGAAGCCGGCGAGCCGGTCGGCGGGCAGGACGATGCTGTGGTCGCGGCTGGCCGATATCACCGGGCGGTGGTGGGCCGGATTGAGCGTGACGAACTCCTCGACGCTCATCCCGGCGAAGCGGGCGGCCAGTTCGAGGTCCATCGGACGCAGCTTGTCGATGGTGACGAAGTAGGGCTTGTCGGGCAGGTACGCGAGCGGCAGCGAGAGCGATTCGGCGCGCGCCACGATGTTCTTGAGCGCGATCAGCTTGGGCACGTAGTGCCGCGTCTCCTTGGGCATGCGGAGGTGGAGATAGCCGTCGGGCCGGCCCCGGGCCCGGTTGGCCTTGCGAGCCCTGGCGACGGCGCCTTCGCCCCAGTTGTACGAGGCCAGGGCGAGGAACCAGTCCTGGTCGTTGAGGCCGTGGATGTATTCGAGGTAGTCGAGCGCAGCGCGCGTCGACTGGACCACGTCGCGGCGGTTGTCCACCCACCAGTTCTGCTTCAGGTCGTAGGCCCGGCCGGTCGAAGGGATGAACTGCCAGAGGCCGGCCGCCTTGGCATGGGAGGTCGCCCCCGGGTTCATCGCGCTCTCGATGAAGGGCAGCAGCGCGAGTTCGGTGGGCAGCCCGCGCTTCTCGACTTCGTCGACGATATGGAACAGATAGGGCCGGCTGCGCTCGATCATCCGCTCGAGGTAGTCGGGGCGCGCCAGCAGCCGCCGCTCATGGGTCGCGACCAGCTTGGAGTCGAGCTCCGGCATCGCGAAGCCGGCCCGGATCCGGTCCCAGAGATTGCCCACGGGCTCGAGCGCATCGGCTTCCTCGACATGGACCGGTTCGGTGCCGCCGAAGAGGGTGGTGCCGGTATCGGCCAGCAGCGCGCCTTCCGGCAGGCTGCCTTCGGGCAGCAGGGCCGTGTCGACGAGCCCGGCGTCGGCCGGCGTGGCGGCGCCGGTTGGCGAACCGTTAGCGTGGGCGGCGTGCGAGCCATCGGCCCGGCCAGGGACCGGGGCGCCGTCGCCCGATGCCTGGGGCGCGATCGTGCCGCATGCGCCCAGCGCCAGCAGCGCGCAGGCCAGCGGAATGCGAACGGCCAGCGGAACGCGAACGAGGCGGGCAAGCGATCCGGCAGGCGCGGGCTCGGCGATGCCGGCGGGCCGGCTGGAGGAATCCTGGGAAGGGCAGCGACTTGGCAAGGGCGTCATCCGGGCTCGATCGGGCGGGTCGGTGGGCGCCCGGGAAAAACTCGATACCCGGCCGCGTCACGCGCCGGCAACGCGCGTGTCGGCGGGCAATCGTATGCAATCGCAAATCGGGGGTCAAGCGCGAGGCGGGGACGATCGACGGGCGATTCCGCCGGTCGGACGCATCGCCTGCGCATACCCCTCTAGAACCCGTCCTTCCAGGCGCGCAAGGCGGCGAAGCGCGCGACCGGATCGGCTGCGGGATCGAGGCCGCGTTCGGCGAGCCGCGCGACCACCGCGGGGCTGGTGGTGCGAAGAAACGGATTGGTGTCGAGCTCGATGCCGATCGCCGTGGGAACCGTCGGGATATCGCGCTCACGCAGCGCCCTGGCTTCGGCGGTGCGCTCGGCAAGCCGGTCCGAGCCGGGTTCGGCGGCGTTCGCGAAGGCGAGGTTGGACAGGGTGTATTCATGGGCGCAGTACACCAGCGTGTCCGGGGGCAATGCCGCGAGCCGCCCGAGCGAGTGGTGCATCTGCGCCGGGGTTCCCTCGAAGATCCGGCCACAGCCGGCGGCGAACAGGGTGTCGCCGCAAAAGAGCACGCCGCGGGCATCTTCGTTCCCGAGCCGCCTGCCGAAGTAAGCGATGTGCCCCAGGGTGTGGCCGGGGACGGAGATCACCTCGAAATCGATGTCGAAGTCGGGCAGCTCAAGGCGATCGCCGTCATCGAGCGCATGATCGATGCCATCGATGGGATCGGCGCGCGGCCCGTAGACTGGACAGTTCCGGTTCGCCACGAGCGCGGCCACGCCGCCGGTGTGATCGGCGTGGTGGTGGGTGAGTAGAATCGCATCGAGGGACAGCGATGCCGCTGTGAGCGCACGTTCGATCGCGGCGGCGTCGCCCGGGTCGACGACCACGGCACGGCGGCCCGTCGCATCGACGAGCAGCCACAGGTAGTTGTCGCGAAACGCCGGCACCGGCCGGATTCTCGGATGCGGCGCGGGCACGAAGCGAAAGGATTCGGACGAAGTCGACATGAACGCGAACCAGGCTCCCGATGGCGAGGGTGAACGCAATGGCGAAGGGGACGCGGCCATTATAGGGCTGGGGGCATGGCACCAATGGCTGCGTTCGCCGGCCGGACGCTATGTGCTGGAGTGGGAGCAGGCCTGCTACGACCGGGCGGTTGCCGATCTCTTCGGCTATGTCGCGCTGCAGCTGTCACTGCCCGAGATCGACACCCTGCGCAACAACCGGATTCCGAGCCGTCTCTACGGGCTTACGCGCGCCGATGCGACCGGGCACGGGGTGGTGAAGCACTCCCTGCTCCTGGAGGATGACGGCGATCTGCCGTTTCGCGACCAGTCGGTGGATCTCGTCACCCTGCCGCACGTGATCGAGTTCTCCAGCGACCCCCACCAGCTGCTGCGTGAAGTCGACCGGGTGCTGCGCCCCGAGGGCAGGGTCGTGCTCACCGGCTTCAATCCGATCAGCCTGTGGGGGATCCGCAGCGCGGTTCCCGCCGGCCTGCGGCGTCCCTTCCTGCCGCGCGAAAGCCAGATGATCGCCCTGCCACGGCTGCGCGACTGGTTCAAGCTGCTCAGCTTCGAGTTCGAGCGCGGCCGATACGGCTGCTACCGTCCGCCCTGCCGCAGCGATCGCTGGCTCGAGCGGACCCGCTTCATGGAAGCGGCCGGCGATCGCTGGTGGCCGATCTGCGGCGCCCTCTACAGCATCAGCGCGGTCAAGCGGGTGCGGGCGATGCGGCTCGTGGGCCCGGCATGGAAGTCCGCCCGCCGCAGCGCCCGCGCGGTGGCGGTCGCTTCGCCGCAGTTCGGTCCGCATGAGTCCCGGGTCGTGCCGCGGCGACGTCGGGACGATCAGGCGGCGTAGTCAGTCTCAGGCGGCGTAGTCAGTCGGCGTAGAGATCGGCGCGCGACATCGGCAGGTCGATTTCCAGGCCATCGGGCCCGGACCTGGGCCGGGCCGCCAGCAACTGGTAGATGTTGACCCAGCCATGGGCGAAGGCGTGCGCGCAGCCGGCGAGATAGACCCGCCAGATGCGCAGCCGGCGCTCGCCGGCGAGCTCGACCAGCTCGGTGCGTTGCGCCTCGAGCGCGTCCGACCAGAAGCCGAGCGTGCGGGCATAGTGGCGACGCAGCGATTCCGCATCGGTGACTTCGAGCCCGGCGCGCGAGAGGTCCGCGATCGCCCGGGACACGTGCGGCAGTTCGCCGTCGGGGAAGACGTACTTCGCGATGAAATCCCCGGCGCCCCGGCCGACGCTGCGATCGTCGGCGTCGGCCGAGGTGATGCCGTGCTGCAGGGTCAGGCCGCCGGGCTTGAGCAGGCGATGGACGATCCCGAAGTACTCGGGCAGGTTCTTCAGGCCGACATGCTCGAGCATGCCGATCGAGCTGATCCGGTCGTAGACCTCGGAGCCGGGAATGTCCCGGTAGTCGGTCAGCCGGATCTCGACCAGGTCCTGCAGGCCGGCTTCGCGCACCCGTTCGGTGGCGAGCTCGAACTGGTTCTGCGACAGGGTCACGCCGAGGACCCGGGCGCCGTGATGCCTGGCGGCGTAGATCGCGAGGGCGCCCCAGCCGCAGCCGATGTCGAGCAGCGTCATGCCGGGACGCAGGCGCAGCTTGCGGCAGACATGCTCGAGCTTGGCTTGTTGCGCTGCCGCAAGGGATTCATCGCCCTGCGGGAAATAGGCGCATGAATAGACCATCGCCGGGTCGAGCCAGCGCGCATAGAACTCGTTCGAGACGTCGTAGTGGTATTCGATCGCCTTCTTGTCGGTGCTGCGGGTGTGCTTGGCGAGCCAGTCGGGCAGCTTGCCCAGCCCGCGGCGTTCATCGGCATCCTCGGCCAGGGCCGACGCCACATCTATGACGTCGCGGATGCTGCCCTCGACGTCGATCTCGCCTTCCACGAACGCGGTGCCCAGGGAATCCAGGCTGGGATTGACCAGGCGCCGGGCGGCCGCCATGTCCCGCAGCGAGACCGTGACGGCCGGGTCCTCGTGCAGGTCGACCTTGCTTCCGTCCCAGAGCTGTATGCTCAGCGGGATCGGATGGCGTTCGCGCAACTGCCCGAGATACCTCGATAGCTGCTTTTCAAGCACGGGACTCCTCCCTGCGGTCGGCTAGAATCGGTTCCGGTTGGCTCGATCATTCATTACATAACCAAAAAGCCCTTCCGCTGGCAAGTACCCGGAGATCATGGCGAATATCGACATCTACACGGACGGCGCCTGCAAGGGCAATCCCGGCCCCGGCGGCTGGGGCGCCCTGCTGGTCAGCGGCGAGCATCGCCGGGAACTCTCCGGGGGCGAGGCGCTGACGACCAACAACCGGATGGAGCTGCTCGCGGTGATCAAGGCGCTCGAGGCGCTGCGCGGGCCCAGCGAAGTCACCATCCATACCGATTCGCAGTATGTCCAGAAGGGCATCACCGAATGGATGCGCAACTGGAAGGCCCGCGGCTGGAAGACCGCCGATCGCAAGCCGGTCAAGAACGCCGATCTCTGGCTGCGGCTCGATGAGCTCCGGGCCGGCCACCGGGTCGAGTGGCGCTGGGTGCGGGGTCATTCTGGACACCCCGGCAACGAGGCGGCCGATGCGCTCGCCAATCGCGGGGTCGATGCGGTTCGCGCCGCGGCGAGGATCTGAGATGAGTGAAGCCTTCGACACCATCGAGCTCGATATCGGCGGAACGCCGACCGCCTCGGTGATCTGGCTGCATGGCCTGGGCGCGGATGCCAACGATTTCGTTCCCATCGTGTCGATGCTCGGGCTCGACGAGGGCCCCGGCATCCGCTTCGTGTTTCCCAATGCGCCGGTGCGCCCGGTCACGATCAACGGCGGCATGCCGATGCGCGCCTGGTTCGACATCCGCGACCTCGGCGGCAGGAACATCGACGAGGCCGGCATCCGGGAAGCCGGCGCCACGCTCGATGCGCTCGTCGAGCGCGAGATCGGGCGCGGGATCGATGCCGCGCGCATCGTGCTGGCGGGATTCTCCCAGGGCGGAGTGATCGCGCTGCACGCGGGGCTGCGCCAGCCGCGGCCGCTGGCCGGAATCCTCGCGCTGTCGACCTTCCTCGCGCTGGCCGATTCCCTGCCGGACGAGGCCACCGAGGCGAATCGTTCGATCCCGATCTTCCTCGCGCACGGCCACCACGACGAGATGATCGCGGCCGAGCGGGCCATGCGCTCGCGCGACCTGCTGCTCGAGGCCGGCTATCCGGTGGCCTGGCACGACTACCCCATGGGCCACGAAGTCTGCGTCCAGGAAATCAACGCGATAGGCGCCTGGCTCGCCGAGCGCCTGGCCTGAGCAAGCGTCGTCGGGCCCGCTGCCGCGGGCGATCCCGCCGCTGATCGGGGAAATCCAATGTGTCCGCAGCTGCGCCGAAACGCTATGCTACTGTGCGTTTTTCGTCCCGTTCGTCCATGAAAGCCCATTCCCGTTCACGCTGGATCCCCATCGGGGCGGTGCTTGTCATCGCGGCGGCGGCATTGGCGGCGGTGACCCGGCCCTGGGCCCAGGCGAACACCACGGCGACGGTGCAGCAGGCCTCGATCGCGCCGGCCGAGCCGATCGTCGATGTCGAGATCGCTTCGGCCCGCCACCGGCTGATCCGCGAGGAGATCTCCGCGGTCGGCACGCTGCGAGCGGCCGAGTCGGTGATGCTCAGGCCCGAGATCGCGGGACGCATCCACAGGATCCATTTCCGTGACGGCCAGACGGTACGCGCCGGCGACATTCTCTTCGAGCTCGACTCCAGCGTGCTCGGCGCCGAGGTGGCGCAGGCCCGGGCCGAACTCGACCTCGCGAAGTCCAATGTGCGACGTACCCGCGAACTCGCCAACCAGCGCTTCGTCAGCGCCCGTTCGCTCGACGAGGCGGAATCCTCGATGCGGGTGCTCGAAGCCAGGCTCGAGCTCGCCCAGGCACGAATGGGCAAGACCCGGCTCGAGGCGCCTTTCGACGGCGTGCTGGGCCTTCGCAAGGTCAGCGTGGGCGACTACGTCGATGTCGGGGCGGATCTCGTCATGCTCGAGGATCTTTCGTCGATGCAGGTCGACCTGCGGCTGCCCGAGCGTTTCCTCGGCGCGATCGAGCCGGGCCAGGAGATCCTGCTCGAACTCGACGCCTATCCCGGCGCGAGCCTGCGCGCCCGCCTGCTGGCGATCGATGCGCAGGTCGACGCGGGCGGGCGGGCGCTGCTGGTGCGCGGTCGGCTGGACAGCAATGACACCAAGCTGCGGACGGGCATGTTCGCGCGGGCGCGGCTCGTGACCGGGGAGTCGCCCGATGCGGTGGTGATCCCCGAAGAGGCCCTGATCGTCGGCGACGGCGAATCCCATGTGTACCTGGTCGACGGCGAGCATGCGCGCCGGGTGGCGGTACGCACCGGCCGCCGCACCGCCGGCGTGGTCGAGATCGTCTCCGGGCTCGCCGCCGACGACCGCGTCGTGGTTGCCGGCCATATCAAGCTGCGCGGCGAGCGGCCGCGCATCAAGGCCGTCGCGCCACCGCCGGCGCCGGCCGCGTCGGTCCGCTGAGCCCGGCCGGGCCCGTCGATGCGCCTGTCCCATACCTGCATCCAGCGGCCGGTCTTCGCGACGGTGCTGGCGATCATCCTGATGCTGGTCGGGGCGGTGAGCTTCGAGCGCCTGCAGGTTCGCGAGTATCCGCAGATCGACGAGCCGGTCGTCACGGTGCGCACCGAGTATCTCGGGGCGTCGGCCGAGATCATCGAGTCGCAGGTCAGCAAGCCGCTCGAGGATTCGATCGCCGGGATCGAGGGCGTCGATGTCCTGACTTCCATCTCCCGGGCCGAGCTCAGCCAGATCACGGTGCGCTTCCGGCTCGAGCGCGACCCCGACGGCGCGGCCGCCGATGTCCGCGACCGCGTCGCCCGGGCGCGTTCCAAGCTGCCCGACGACGTCATCGAGCCGGTCGTGGCGAAGGTCGAGGCCGACGCCAATCCGGTCGTCTGGATGTCGTTCTCCAGCGAGAACATGTCGGCGCTCGAGGTTTCCGACATCGCCAACCGGATCGTCAAGCCGCGCCTGCAGACCCTGCCCGGTGCGGCCGATGTGCGCATCTTCGGCGAGCGCAAGTATGCGATGCGGATCTGGCTCGACAAGAACCAGCTGGGCGCCTTCGGCCTGACGCCGCTCGACGTCGAGCAGGCCCTGCGTTCGCAGAACATCGAGGTGCCGGCCGGGCGCATCGAGAGCGCGATGCGCGAGTTCAACGTGGTCTCGAGCACCGACCTGCGTACCGTCGCCGATTTCGAGAGCATGGTGCTCAAGACAGAGCTCGGCTATCCGGTGCGGCTGCGCGACGTCGCGCGGGTCGAGATCGGCGCCGAGAACGATCGCACGGTGGTGCGCTTCAATGGCCGCAATACCGTCGCGATGGGAATCATCAAGCAGGCGACGGCCAATCCGCTGATCCTGTCCGCGGCGCTGCGCGAGCAGATCCCGAACATCGAGCGCGACCTGCCCGACGGGCTCAAGATCACCATTTCGCACGACTCCTCGCTCTTCATCGAGCGCTCGATCGAGGCGGTCTTCATGACCATCGGCGAGGCGGCCGCCCTCGTCGCGATCGTGATCTTCCTGTTCCTCGGCACGGTGCGGGCCTCGATCATCCCGCTGGTGACGATCCCGATCGCGCTCGTCACCACCTTCGCCCTGATGCTGGTCGCCGGCTTCTCGATCAATACCCTGACGCTGCTCGCGCTGGTGCTTGCCATCGGCCTGGTGGTGGACGACGCGATCGTCGTCCTCGAGAACGTGCACCGGCACATCGAGAACGGCATGAAGCCGGTGGCCGCGGCACACAAGGGCATATCGGAGGTCGCCTTCGCGGTGATCGCCATGACCCTCACCCTGGCGGCGGTGTATGCGCCACAGGCGTTCACGCCCGGGCGCACCGGTCGGCTGCTGATCGAGTTCTCGCTGACACTGGCGGGCGCGGTGCTGGTCTCGGGCTTCATCGCGCTGACCCTGACGCCGATGATGTGCGCGAGGCTGCTGCGCCACGAGGAGAATCCCGGCCTGCTGTCGCGCGTCATCGAGGCGACCCTGCGACGACTCGTATCCGCCTATCGCAAGGCCCTCGTTGCGGTTCTCGCGCTGCGCTGGCTGGTCCTCGCCGGTGTCGTCGGCTGCTTCGTGGCGACGACCCTGCTGTGGACCAGCATGAAAGCCGAGCTCGCCCCGACCGAGGATCGTGGCGTCATGCTCGTCAACTTCACCGCGCCCGAGGGATCTTCCATCCAGTACACCAGCGAATACGCCGAGCGGATCGAGCGCATCGCGATGAGCGTTCCCGAGGTCGACCGGGTCTTCATGGTCGCGGGCAATCCCACGGTGGAGCGCGGCACCGGCTCGCTGCGCATGGCCGACTGGAACGATCGCGACCGCAAGGTGCCCGAGATGCTCGAGGAGCTGCTGCCGCAGCTGCTGACCATCCCCGGGGTCCGGGCCAATGGGCTCGCGCCGCCATCGCTCGGACAGCCCTTCCGCTCGCGGCCCTTCCACATGATGGTCATCACCTCCGATACCTACGAGAAGCTGCAGGATGGCGCCGAGCCGCTGCTTGCCGACCTGCGCGCCTGGCCCGGCCTGCAGGGCGTCGAGACCGACCTGCGACTCGACAAGCCGGAGCTGCGCCTGTGGATCGATCGCGACCGGGCCGCCGATGCCGGCGTCTCGATGGAGAACATCGGGCGGGTTCTCGAGACCTCGCTGGGTGGGCGCCGGGTCACCCGGTTTCGCAAGGATGGCGAGCAGTTCGAGGTGATCGTCCAGCTCGACCCGGCCGGGCGCAGTTCGCCCGACGACATCTCGGACATCCTGGTGGCCGGGAACGGCGGTCGCCTGCTGCCGCTGTCCTCGCTGCTGCGCGCCGAGGAAACCGTCGGACCCAAGGAGCTCAATCACTTCTCGCAGCGACGGGCGCTGGCGATCACCGCCAACCTCGGTCCCGGCACTTCGCAGGGCGAGGCGCTCGCCTATGCGGCGGCCGCCGCCGATCGGCTGCTGCCGCAGGGCTTCGTGGTCGACTGGGATGGCCAGTCGCGCGAGTTCTTCCAGTCGTCCTCGTCGCAGATGCTCACGCTGGTGCTGGCGCTGCTGTTCATCTATCTCGTGCTCGCGGCGCAGTTCGAGAGCTTTGTCGATCCGCTCATCATCATCTCGACGGTGCCGCTGTCGATGGTCGGAGGGCTGCTGCTGCTCGAGGCGGGCGGGGGGACGATCAACGTCTACAGCAAGATCGGGTTGATCACCCTGATCGGGCTGATCACCAAGCACGGCATCCTGATCGTCGAGTTCGCCAACCAGTTGCGAGACCGCGGCAGCTCGATCCGCGAGGCGGTCATCGAAGCCGCCTGCCTGCGCCTGCGTCCGATCCTGATGACCACCGGCGCGATGGTGCTCGGGGCGGTGCCGCTGGCGTTCGCCACGGGCGCCGGCGCCGAGAGTCGCCAGCAGATCGGCCTGGTCGTGGTCGGCGGCATGAGCCTGGGTACGGTTCTCACCCTGTTCGTGGTGCCTTCGGTGTACATGCTGTTCACGCGGCGCCATCGCGAGCCGATCGTCGACCATCGCGAGGCGCTAGAATCGGCGGCATGACCCGCCAGATCGTCCTCGACACCGAAACCACCGGCCTGGCCCCCGAGGAGGGGCATCGGATCGTCGAGATCGGCCTGGTCGAACTGCGCGGTCGCCGGCGCACCGGCCGGACCTTCCACACCTATCTCGATCCGGAGCGCGATATCGATGCCGCCGCCGAGAAGGTCCATGGCCTGAGCCGGGAGCGCCTCACCGGCGAGCCGAAGTTCGCTGCCGTCGTCGACCGCCTGCTCGACTTCGTCGCCGGCGCCGAGATCCTGATCCACAACGCGCCCTTCGACATCGCGTTTCTCGATGCCGAGATCGCGAGGCTGGGCCGCGAGCCCTTCCGGACGCATTGCGCGGCGGTGATCGACACGCTCGCGATGGCCCGCGAGATGCGTCCGGGGCAGCGCAACTCGCTCGACGTCCTGTGCAGCCACTTCGGGGTGTCCAACGAGCACCGTACCCTGCACGGCGCCCTGCTCGACGCCGAGCTGCTCGCCGAGGTCTATCTCCAGATGACCCGGGGCCAGGAATCCTTCGCGATGTTCGGCGACGAAGGCAAGATCGCGGCGGCCGATGCGCTCGCCTGGCCGCTGGCCGGATCCCCGCCGGTGCTGCGCCCGAGCGCGGAGGAGATCGCCGCGCACGAGGCCCTGCTCGCCGACATGGAGCAGGCCGGCGGCGCGCCGATCTGGAGCGCCCTCAGCGCAGGCCGGTAAGGCGCGCCAGTCCGCGCAGCGAGTCGTCGAAACGCGGTGCGCCGGGCAGCGCCTTGGCGGCTGTCGGCGCCGGGCAGCGCCCGTTGGCCAGCCATTCGAGCGCGGCGGCAAGCAGGGGTTCGTCGGCGGCGCCGAATTCGCCGGCGACCGGATCCTCGAATGCGCAGTCGGGCGCGAGGCCGTTGTAGTAGTCCCCCTCGCCCAGGGCGTTGCGGGTGGTGAAGCTCACGATCGAGAAGACCCAGCCTTCATGGCTGGGCGGGGTGAAGCCCACCGGCTTGCCGCAGGTGGACGAGCCGATGCGGGTCGACGGTCGCCAGGCATCGAGGCCGGTGAGCAGGATCTCCGCGGCCGAGCAGGTGCGCCTCCCGGTCAGCCACACGATGCGCTCGAAGCGGCCGGCCCGCGGGTCGCTGATGAAACTGAAGGAGCGGTTCGAGCTCGCGTGCGCCGGGTTGAATTCGAGTCGACCCATGGTCCGTCCGGCGAGATCCTCCAGTCCCAGCGCGGAGCCGACCTGCGCGGCGATCGCCACCAGGCCGCCGCCGTTCTCGCGCAGGTCGACGACCAGGTCCTGGGCGCCCTCGGCGAGCAGCCGGTCGAGCGCCGCCTGCCAGGCGGCGACCCCGAGCCGGCCGAAGGAGTAGAAGCCGACATAGCCGACCTTGCGCTCGCCGGCCGCATGCACGCCCGGCGAGCCCATCACGTAGTCGAGCTGGTACCAGTCCCTGGTCGCGGCGATGCGCAGGACCCGGCCCTCGCGGCGGATGTCGAACTCGAGCCCGGCGCCGACCTCGGTGGGCCCGAACGCTTCGTCGAGGGTTCCGGCGGCGATCAGCTCGGCCACTGGCTGGCCGTCGATGGCGATGATCCGGTCGCCGCGCCGCATGCCGGCCGCATGCGCGGGCGAGCGCGGCTGCACCAGGCGCAGGGCGAGGGCATCGGCCTCGACCTGGTAGGTGATGCCGAAGCCGAGGCTGCGGCCCTCGTCGAAGAAGGCGTTGTAGCTGGCCGCCGCTTCGATGTAGCTGTAGCGATCCTGGTCGACCCGCAGGGCGGCCAGGGCTTCATGGGCGTCGGCATAGCTGTCGGGCGCGGGCGCCGGCGGCAGCCGGTCCACCCAGTAGTACCAGTCGTACAGATACGACACCAGGTAGTCGGCCGAGGGGGCCTTCGGCTCGGTGGCCGCCGCTGGCGCATCGCCGCCGCCGCTACCGCAGGCCGATAGCGCCAAGGCCGCCAGCGCGGCGGCGAGCAGGCGCAGCGGGCGGCCGCGAACGGCGGGGCGGATGCGGCGCCGGGCGGCGGGCCGGGCGGTGGCGAGGCGGCCCGCGGAGGGCGGCTGTCGGGTCGGACGGGGGGCTGGATATGGCACGGTCAATGATTGCTACACTTCGCGGATCGCGTCAGGATCCCATGATGAAAGAATCCCGTATCGCCCGTTCGCGTCGTGAACGCAAGAGCCATCTGTCGCCCGATGCCGAGCGCCTGGTGGCCGCGGCGCTGGGCCTGGCCAATTCCGGTAGCCGGATCGAGGATCGCTACTGGGAGCGCCAGCTCGGCGACCGGATCGAACGCCTGCTCGAGAGCAGCCACCAGCAGTCGCTGTACAACGCCCTCGATCGTCTCCAGCAAACCGACGGCGAGGCCTATGGCGCGATGGTCGAGGCGGTCGAGGAGTGCGCCGAGAGCATCGTCGTCGACCATGAGGGCCAGCCCTGGCAGGTCCTGCTGGTTTCCGCGCCACTGATCGCCTGGACCCGCTTCCGGATCCCGTCCGGGGCGCTGCCACCGGATGCGGTCGCGGCGATTGCCGCGCACTGGCAGGCGCATGTGCTCGCCCGTGCGGCACGGCTCTTCGTCATGCCGCATCTCTACAGTCTCGACGAGCTGCCCCGGGACTACGCCGAATTGCGCAAGATGACGCGCCGTTTCGGCGAAGCCGCCCTGCGCGGGCGCCAGAGCCGGGGTGACGTCTCGGGCCTGCCCGAGACTGCCGACATGCTGGCCGATTCGCGCTTCCTGGTCGGCGCCCTGGCGGTGCCGCTGGGCGAGCCCGCCTTTCGCTGGCAGGAGCTCGAGCGCGAGGACCACGCCACCCGGGTGCAGTGCCTCGAGCAGTGGGTGGCCCAGGCCCGGCCGGTCATCGAGCCGCTCCTGCCGGGTTGCGGATTCGAATGCCTGCTGCCCGATGCGTACCACATCAACCTGCGTGAATCCGATCGCCGTGTGCGGCCCAACGCGATTCGCGCCGGCGTGCACTACCTCAGCCATGCGCTCGCGATCGAGCCCGGCGAGATCCGGGCGGTGGTGGCGCCCTTCGGCGACGACCAGGTCGACGAGTACCGGATCGGCCTGTCGATCGATCCGGATGGCGACGAGATCGCCCACGGCATCGTCTGGCCCCTGTTCGGCGCCGAGTCCGAGGACGACGAGCCATCGCCGCTGGAGAGGATCCGCGAGATCCTGCGCGATGCCGGCGTCAACGAGCAGCGGCTCTGGCCCGACCTGATCGAGTCCGAGTACTGCGAGGACTGCGGCGCGCCCCTGTTCCCCAACGAGAACGGCGAAGTCGTCCACGCCGAGATGCCGGTCGACGTCGAACCCGGCTCCGCGCACTTCCACTGATACGCCCCGAAAAAACGAAAAAGGGGTCAGACACCATTTTCAAGAAAATGGTGTCTGACCCCTTTTTCGTGACCCCTTTTTCGAAAATCGTGTCTGACCCCACTTCGGGCCCTCACGGTGCTCGCTGCGCGCCGGCGCGCGCGACCTCGATGCGTTCATCGAGGTAGGCGCCGTAGAAGTCCGGGCTCGGGTAGCCGACCAGCCGTTCCGCGACCTCGCGCTCGCCGTCGAGAAACAGCACCGTCGGCGCTATCCGTACCTGCAGCGCGCGGGCGATCTCCCGGGGCGAGCGTGCCGGCTCCACGCCGGGGATCGGTCGCTCGTCGTCCATCCGCAGTTCGACGAGGCGGATGCCGAGCCCTTCGCGCCGGGCATGGGCATGGCGCAGCTGGTCGCTGCGCAGGGCTTCGCAGAACGTGCAGCCCGCCAGGGAGAAGAACAGCAGCAGGGGCTGGCCGCGCTCGGTCGCGATGCCGCGTTCGCCCGCATACGCTGCGGGGCCGCCGAGCAGCAGTCCGGGCCGGGGTCCACTGGCCATCGCCGGCGTGCGCCCGGCGAGCCCCCCCGCGGCGGCGGCAAGGACGAGGAGGGCGCCGACGAGAATCCGCCGGGTCGGCGATGAACCGGCTGCGGGGCAAATGCGCGCGGGCCTGGACATGCGATGGATTCCGTTTGCCTCGGATGCTTGACTATATGCGCATGCAGACATATTGTCGCTTCAAGGCAGGACGACGGCGTTCGCGCGACGACGCCGAGACAAGAGGTGGATTCACCGCCAGGCCCAGGGGTCGACCCTGGAGGCGGGCCGCCGGAGGATGACATGGACGACCTCAACCCGGTCTTCAGCGCGGTAGCCGATTATTTCGCGCTGCTCTCCGAGCCGATGCGTGTTCGCATCGTCCACTGCATCTGCCAGCAGGAAAAGACGGTCTCGCAGATCGTTGCCGAGACCGGCTCGAGCCAGACCAACATCTCGCGACATCTCGGCTCGATGTACCGGGCCGGCGTGCTGACGCGGCGCAAGGAAGGCAATTTCACCTACTACGGGGTCGGCGACGAGACCCTGGTCGCGATCTGTCGCGGGGTCTGCATCCACATTGCCGGGCGGCTCGAATCCGGCCTGGCCGAGCAGTCCGACTTCATCTCCATGGCTCGCGAGCTCGGCAGCGGCGAAGCGTCCGCGATCGATGGCCGGTTGGCCGAGGGCGGCGCACCGACAGGCGGCCGCGCCGCGGGGGTTGCCTGAATGCCTCGCCGGCCGCCGATCATGGGCCGGATCCTGCCGGCGCCCGAGAACCACCTGCCGACCGAGCGATTGCGCGAGGCAAGCAAGGCGCGGCGCGCATTCATGGGCAAGGCGCTCGCGATGGGGGCGGGCGTGGGCGCGGCCGCTCGCGCGGCCCGGGCCGATGGGGGCGAGCGGCAGATCCTCGAGCTGCCGGCGCATTCCACCGGCCTCGGCCAGCCGGTGGCGGCCCGCGGCTACGGCCAGCCGTCGGCCTGGGAAGGCAACCTGCAACGACGCGAAAGCCCCGGCCTGACCCGGGTTTCGGCGGCATCGGTCAGCTTTGCTCCCCTGCAGGGCCTGTTCGGCATCATCACTCCCAACGGGCTGCATTTCGAACGCCATCACCAGGGCTGGTGGGACATCGATCCGAGCCAGCATCGATTGATGATCAACGGCATGGTCAGGCAACCGCGCGTCTACACCATGGACGAACTGATGCGCATGCCCTCGACATCGCGAATCCATTTCATCGAATGCGGCGCCAACACCGGCATGGAATGGGGTGGCGTGGCGGTGCCGACGGTGCAGTACACCCACGGCATGCTCTCGTGCTGCGAATACACCGGCGTGCCGCTCTCGACGCTGCTCGACGCCTGTGGCGCCGACATCGGGTCGGGCGGCGGCGAGGATCGCTATGTGCTCGCCGAAGGCGCCGACGGTTCGTCGATGACCCGGACCATTTCGATGAAGGCGGCGCTCGACGATGTGATGGTCGCCTGGGCGATGAACGGCGAGATGCTGCGGCCCGAGAACGGCTATCCGCTGCGACTGGTGGTGCCCGGGGTGCAGGGCGTGTCCTGGGTGAAGTACCTGCGTCGACTCGAAGTCGGCGACCAGCCCTGGGACACCAAGGACGAGGTCCTGCACTACGTCGACATGATGCCCGACGGGGTGCATCGCCAGTACACCTCGATCCAGGAGGTCAAGTCGGTCATCACCTCGCCGTCGGGCGGCCAGGTCCTCCTCGACCATGGCTACTACAACCTGACCGGCCTCGCCTGGTCAGGCCGGGGGCGAATCAGGCGGGTCGATGTCTCGACCGATGGCGGACGCAACTGGCGCACCGCGCGGCTCGAGTCGCCGGTGCTGCCCAAGGCGCTGACCCGCTTCAACATCGATTTCGTGTGGGATGGTTCGCCGGCGATCCTGCAGAGCCGGGCGATCGACGAGACCGGCCATGTGCAGCCGAGGATCAACCAGCTGCGGGCGGTGCGCGGAACCCGCTCGATCTATCACAACAACGCGATCCAGTCGTGGCGGCTGCAGCCGTCCGGCGAGGTCGACAACGTGCAGGTCTACTGATGCGGCGCACCCATCCGTCCCGGGCGACGGCGGTCGCGAGACGCGTCCTGGCGGCAGCGGCGCTCGCGCTGGGCATGGGCCCGGGCATGGCGCTGGCCGGGCAGCCCGCGCCATGGACCGAGCTGGGGCGTGTCGCCACGCCCGAGGAAGTCCGCGCCTGGGACATCGATGTGCGAGCCGACTTCACGGGCCTGCCGGCCGGCTCGGGGTCGGTGGCCGACGGCATGGACATCTGGGATGCGCAATGCGCGACCTGCCACGGCACCTTCGGCGAATCGAACGAGTTCTTCACGCCGATCGTCGGCGGCACGAGCGAGGCGGACGCCGAGCGCGGGCGGGTCGCGTCCCTGACCGGCGATTCCGAGCCACAGCGCACCACCCTGATGAAGCTCTCGCGGATATCCACGCTATGGGACTACACCCGGCGCGCCATGCCCTGGACCGCGCCGAAGTCGCTGTCGGTCGACGAGGTCTACGCCGTCGTCGCCTACATCCTGAACCTGGGCGAGATCGTCGGGGATGATTTCGTGCTGTCGGACCGGAACATCGCCGAGGTCCAGGCGCGCCTGCCCAATCGCGACGGCACCGTCTTCCATCGTCCGATGTGGGATGTCGCCGGTGCGCCCGATGTGCAGGGCGAGGACTGCATGCGTGACTGCGGTACCGCGGATGTGCATTCGATGCTGCCGCGCCATGCCCGCGATGCCCACGGCAACCTGGCGCTGCAGAACCGGATCATCGGGCCGATGCGCGGCGCGGACACCACCCGCGATCCGCCCGGCACGCTCGAGGAGACGCGCCGGCTCGCGCGGGCCGCCGTGACCGCTCCGGCGACGACGATCGATGCCGCAGCCACGCCGGCCAGGCTCGCGCAGACCCACAACTGCATGACCTGTCATGCGACCGAGCGGGCCATGGTCGGACCGGCGTTCCGGGCGATCGCGACGCGGTACGCCGACTCGGCCGATGGATCCGCCAGCCTGGCCAGGGCCGTGCGGGAAGGATCACAGGGCGTGTGGGGCGCGGTACCGATGCCGCCCAACGCGGGTCTGGCCGATGACGACATCCATGCGATCGTAGAATGGATACTTGCCGGGGCGCCCTGAGGTCGCGCCGCCGCAGGGCGGCGGGCTTGCCCCGAGGATTGACGGGTTTCCGAGGAGGATTCATGAATCAGACCAGACGTAGCGCATTGCGGGCGGTCGGCGGGGTCGGCGCCTATGCCGCGCTGGTTTCGATCGGCCTGTTGCGGCCCGGCCAGGCCAATGCCGAGGATCTCGCCGAGGCGTTCAGGACGCAGGGCATCGCCGCGACCCTGAAGGCGCTCGGCGCCGAAGGCGCCACCGAATCCGACGCTGTCGAAATCAATGCGCCGGACATCGCCGAGAACGGCGCGGTCGTGCCGGTGGGCATCGGCAGCAAGCTGCCCGACACCGAGATGCTCGCCCTGCTCGTCGAGAAGAATCCCAATGCGCTTGCCGGCGCCTACGATGTCGTCGGCATCGAGCCACGGGTGAACATGCGGATCAAGATGGGCCAGAGCTCCGACGTGGTCGCCCTGGTGCGGGCCGACGGCAAGTACTACATGGCCCGCAAGGAGGTGAAGGTCACCCTCGGCGGCTGCGGCGGTTGAGCCGGACGACGAGCGAGGACCGACAGGAGAAACCATGGCAGATCCGATGAAGATCCGGGCGAGGCTCAACGATGGCGTCGCCGACGTCCGGGTGCTGATGGCGCACGAGATGGAATCCGGGCAGCGCAAGGATTCCGACGGCAAGCTGATTCCGGCCTGGCACATCAGCAAGGTGACGGTGGAGCTCAACGGCAAGCCGGTGATGAGGGCGAACTGGGGCCCGGCGATCTCGAAGAATCCGTACATGCAGTTCAATGTCCCCGGGGCGAATGCGGGCGACACGATCGCCATCACCTGGGTCGACAATCGGGGCGACACGCGGACCGACGAGGTCGTCGTCAAGTAGTCGCGGTAATCGGAATCGTCCGGCGCGCAAGCGCCGGGCGTCGGGGAGTCGGCTTTGGGCGGGCTGGCAAGAAGGGAGTTCCTGTGGATGCTGGCGGCCGGGGCGGCGGCCGGCATGCCGCTGGCGACCCGCGCATCCGACGAAGCCGGCGGGCGGGCGATCTACGATCTGCCGCGATTCGGCAATGTCAGCCTGTTGCATTTCACCGATTGCCACGCCCAGCTCCTGCCGATCCACTATCGGGAGCCGAGCGTCAACCTCGGCCTTGCCGACGCGAACGGGCGTCCGCCCCATCTCGTGGGCGAACACCTGCTGCGCCACTTCGGCCTGCGTGCCGGGTCGGCGCAGGCGCATGCCTTCACCTATCTCGATTTCGAAGCGGCCGCGCGCCGCTACGGCAAGGTGGGCGGGTTCGCGCATCTCGCTACCCTGGTCGCAATGCTCAGGGCCAGCCGGCCGGGCGCCTTGCTGCTCGATGGCGGCGACACTTGGCAGGGCTCGGCAACCTCGCTGTGGACCCGTGGCCAGGACATGGTGGAGGCCTGCCGGCAGCTCGGCGTCGACATCATGACCGGGCACTGGGAGTTCACCTACGGGATGGACCGGGTGAACGAGATCGTCGAGCGGGAACTCGCCGGGCGGATCGACTTCCTCGCGCAGAACATCCGCACCACCGACTTCGAGGATCCGGTGTTCGACGCCTGGCGGATGCGCGAGATCAACGGGGTGCCGGTCGCGGTGATCGGCCAGGCCTTTCCCTACACGCCGATCGCCAATCCTCGCCACCTGGTGGCCGACTGGAGCTTCGGCATCCGTGACGCCGAGATGCAGGCGGTCGTCGACGAAGCGCGCGGCAAGGGCGCGCAGGTCGTCGTGGTGCTCTCGCACAATGGCATGGATGTCGACATCAAGATGGCGTCGAGGGTTCGCGGTATCGACGCGGTGCTCGGCGGGCACACCCATGACGGCGTGCCGCAGCCGGTGCTGGTCGCCAACCCCGGCGGCAAGACCCTGGTGACCAACGCCGGCTCCAACGGCAAGTTCCTCGGTGTGCTCGACCTCGATGTCCGGGACGGGCGGCTTGCCGACTACCGCTACCGGCTGTTGCCGGTGTTCTCGAACCTGCTGCCCGCCGATCCCGCGATGGATGCCCTGATCCAGCGGGTGCGCGCGCCCTGGCGCGAGCGGCTCGACGAGGAACTCGCGGTATCGGAGACACTGCTCTATCGGCGTGGCAACTTCAACGGCAGCTTCGACCAGCTGATCCTCGATGCCCTCATGGAAGTGAAGGACGCGGAGCTCGCCTTTTCCCCGGGGTTCCGCTGGGGCACGACGGTGCTGCCGGGCGAGTCGATCACCCGCGAGCGCCTGATGGACCAGACCGCGATCACCTATCCCCACACCACGCTCACCGAGATGAAGGGCTCCTTCATCAAGACGGTGCTCGAAGACGTCGCGGACAATCTCTTCAATCCCGATCCGTACTACCAGCAGGGCGGGGACATGGTGCGCGTGGGCGGACTGAGCTATACCTGCCGGCCCGGCGAGTCGATGGGCCGACGGATCGACGACATGCGCATCGCGGGCGTGCCGATCGAAGCCGACAAGACCTACCGGGTGGCGGGCTGGGCGCCGGTGGCCGAAGGCGCGAGCGGCGAGCCCGTGTGGGAGGTCGTCGAGACCTGGCTGCGCGCCCATCGACGGGTCGCACCTCGTCGGCTCGACCTGCCGACGCTGGTCGGCGTGGACGACAATCCGGGGATGGCCTGAGGGAGGAGCGGCCATGGCGATCGCGCATCGCGCACGAACGACGGTACTGGCATGCGCGCTCGCCCTGGCCTGCGCCGCGCCGGCGTCGGCGCAGGCCGCCGAGGAGTTCGAGGCGGTCGGCGTGCCGATCGAGCCGATCCGGATCACCGACCGGGTCTACTATGTCCGCGGCCAGGCCGGAATGGTCTCGGGCGAGAACGAAGGCTTCAACTCGAACGCCGGTTTCGTGGTCACCGACGACGGTGTGGTGGTCTTCGACGCGCTCGGCACCCCGGCGCTGGGCGCGGCGCTCCTCGAAGCGATCGGGGAGATCACCGCGCAACCGGTGCGCCGGGTGATCATCAGTCACTACCACTCCGACCATTTCTACGGCCTGCAGGCCTTCGAGGCCGCCGGCGCCGAGATCTGGGCCGACGAGCGCGTGCGCGGCTATCTCGCCACCGATGCCCCGGCGGCGCGCCTGGCCGAGCGGCGCGAGTCGCTGTGGCCCTGGGTGAACGAGAAGTCGCGCATCGTCGCTCCCGACCACCATGTGTCGGGCATCACCCGCTTCGCGCTCGGCGGTATCGATTTCACCGTGCTGCCGGCGGGGCCCGCGCATACCGACGAGGACCTCATGCTGCTGGTCGAGCAGGAATCGGTGCTCTTTGCCGGCGACGTGATGTTCGCCGGACGAGTGCCCTATGTCGGCGAGGCCGATTCGGGCGCCTGGCTCGAAGCGCTCGACCGGCTCGCCGAGATCGCGCCGCGCCATGTCGTCACCGGACACGGTCCGCATTCGGACGATGTCGTGGCCGATGTCGATCTCACCCGGCGCTACCTGCGCTACCTGCGCAAGGCGATGGGCGAGGCCATCGAGGATCTCGAGACATTCGAGGAAGTGTACGAGCGCACCGACTGGGCGGAGTTCGAACACCTGCCGGCCTTCGAGGCCGCCAATCGCGTCAACGCCTACAATACCTACCTGCTGATGCAGCGCGAGGCCCTGCGGACCGGCAACTGAGCGGCCGCTTACGCTTCGGGCCCGGACACACTCCCGGGCGAAGCCCGGGCACGCGACTTGCAACGGCATTCGCCGGGGCAGGCATGCCCCTTTCGCCACCAGACCATCGTCCAGCCCCGCCTGGAGAAGGAGACCAAGCCCCGCGTGTGTGGAATCGCCGGTGAGTTCAATTTCAACGGCCATCCGGCCGATCCCGAGGCGCTCGCCGCCATGTCACGCGCGCTCGAGCCGCGTGGCCCCGATGGCGGCGGCACGGTACTGCGCGGCCCCCTGGGAATGGCCCATCGCCGCCTCTCCATCATCGACCTGTCGCAGCGATCGCGCCAGCCCATGGAGGATCCCGAGCTCGGCCTGGCGATCGTCTTCAACGGCTGCATCTACAACTACCGGGAACTGCGCGAGACCCTGCGGGCAGCGGGCCATCGCTTCTTCTCCGACGGTGACTCCGAAGTCATCCTGAAGGCCTTCGCCCAGTGGGGGCCGTCCTGCGTCGAGCGCATGCACGGCATGTTCGCCTTCGCGATCCACGAGCGCGATTCCAACCGGCTGACGCTGGCGCGCGACCGGTTCGGCATCAAGCCGCTCTACCTCGCGCGCCAGGGCTCGCGCCTGCGCTTCGCGTCCAGCCTGCCGGCCCTGCTCGCCGCCGGTGGCGTCGATACCCGCATCGACCGCGTCGCCCTGCATCACTACATGAGCCTGCATTCGGTGGTCCCCGCTCCGCGCACCATCCTCGAAGGCGTGCGCAAGCTGCCGCCGGCCACCGTCCGGGTCTTCGAAGCCGATGGCGCCGAGCACGATACCCGCTACTGGGCGCCGGTATTCGAGCGTTCGCCCGACGACGAGGCCAGGCCCGCGGCGGAGTGGGCCGATGCGGTGCTGGCGTCCCTGCGCCGCGCGGTCGAGCGGCGGCAGGTGGCCGATGTCCCGGTCGGCGTGCTGCTTTCGGGCGGCGTCGATTCGAGCGTCATCGTGTCGCTGCTCGCCGAGGGCGGCCAGTCGGACCTGATGACCTTCTCGATCGGCTTCGAGGCCGCCCATGGCGAACAGGGCGACGAATTCCAGTACTCGGACCTGATCGCCGAGCGCTTCGCGACCGATCACCATCGCATCCGCGTTCCTTCGAGCGAACTGCTCGATGCGCTGCCGGCGATGATCGCCGCGCAGTCCGAGCCGATGGTGTCCTACGACAACATCGGCTTCTACCTGCTCTCGCAGAAGGTGTCGCGCCATGTCAAGGTGGTGCAGTCGGGGCAGGGCGCGGACGAGGTGTTCGGCGGCTACCACTGGTATCCGCCGCTGCTCGAATCCACCGACCCGGTGGCCGACTATGCCCGGGTCTTCTTCGATCGCAGCCATGAGCGCCTGACCGGCCAGCTCGGCGGCGACTGGCTGGCCGAGCGCGATGAATCGCTCGACTTCGTCACCGCCCATTTCGCCCAGGCGGGCGCCGCGAGCGGTGTCGACAAGGCGCTGCGCATCGATTCGACCGTCATGCTGGTCGAGGATCCGGTCAAGCGGGTCGACAACATGACGATGGCCTGGGGCCTGGAGGCGCGCGTTCCCTTCCTCGATCATGAGCTGGTCGAACTCGCGGCACGGATCCCGCCGCAACACAAGCTGCGCGACGGCGGCAAGGGCGTGCTGAAGGATGTCGCCCGCCGGCTGGTGCCGCACGAGGTCATCGACCGCAAGAAGGGCTACTTTCCGGTGCCGGCGCTCAAGTACCTGCAGGGACCCTATCTCGAGATGGCGCGCGATGCCCTGCAGGCGCCGGCGGCGCGTGAACGCGGGCTGTTCCGGCCCGACTACCTCGAGCGCCTGTTCGCCGATCCGGCGGCCCATATCACGCCGCTGCAGGGCTCCGAGCTCTGGCAGGCGGCCCTGCTGGAGCTGTGGCTGCAGCGCCATGGCATGGGAGGCGGCTGATGGGCGACAGTCCGACTCCCGGTCGTCGCGCCGCCCGATCCGCACGATCCGGCCCGGCGGTGAGCGCGCCCGGCGAAGGCCGCTTCGATCCGATGGTCCCGGCTTCCGCGCATGGGCGGGCCGAAGCCACCATCGATTGTGGCTGGGGCCGGCTGCTGTTCGCGCAGACCTTCGAGAGCGCGGCCGAGCTCCTGGAAGTCCTGCATGCCGAAGCCGTGGATCGGCGCGACATCGCCTTCTACGTGAGCGATCCGCATGTGCTGATCTCGCTCGCCCCCCAGGAGCTCTTCCTCGATCCTTCGCATACCTTCCGGCTCGACCTGGCCCGGTATCGTGGCCGGCAGCGCGCTTCGCCCGGCTTCTTCATCCGCCGCATCGAGACCGAAGCGGATGCCGAGGCGGTGAACCGGATCTACGGGCTGCACGGCATGGTCCCGGTGGCGCCCGAGTTCTTCTGGTCGCGACGCGACAGCCGGGCGCTGACGGTGCTGGTCGCGGAGGACGCCGCCAGCGGCGAGGTGCTGGGTACCGTGATGGGCGTCGACCATGCCCACGCCTTTGACGACCCCAGCCGGGGCAGCTCGCTGTGGTGCCTGGCGGTCGATCCGCAGGCGCGCCATCCCGGCATCGGCGAAGCGCTCGTGCGCCATCTCGTCGAGCAATACAAGGCTCGCGCCTGCGCCTATCTCGATCTTTCGGTCATGCATGACAACGAGCCGGCGATCGCCCTCTACGAGGGACTCGGCTTCCGGCGGGTGCCCCTGTTCGCGATCAAGCGCAAGAATCCCTTCAACGAACGCCTGTATACCGGCTCCGGGCCGCGCGACGAGCTCAATCCCTATGCCCGGATCATCATCGACGAGGCGATGCGACGCGGCATCCAGGTCGAGCTGATCGATGCGCCGGGCGGCATGTTCCGGCTCAGTCATGGCGGACGCAGCGTGCGTTGCCGCGAGAGCCTCTCGGACCTGACATCGGCGGTGGCGATGTCGATCTGCGACGACAAGGCGGTGGCGCGGCGCGTCGTGGCGGCCGCCGGTGTGCAGGTGCCCGCGCAGATGGTGGCTGGCGATGGCGGGCGTGAACGGGAGTTCCTGAAGACGCACGGCCGGGTGGTGGTCAAGCCCTCGCGCGGCGAACAGGGGCGCGGCATCGCGGTCGGCATCGGCGCGGTCGACGAGTTGCGCGCGGCCATCGACCGGGCGCGGCGGATCGACGAGACGGTGCTCATCGAGGAAATGGTCGAGGGAGAGGACCTGCGCCTGGTCGTCATCGGCTATCGCCTGGTGGCCGCCGCGATCCGGCGACGCGCCGAGGTCGTCGGCGACGGGAGGCTCAGCCTGCGCCGGCTGATCGAGCGCCAGAGCCGGCGCCGGGCCGCCACCACGGGTGGCGAATCCACCATCCCGATCGATGCGGAAACCACCCGGACCCTGGGCCTGGCCGGTCTCGAACTCGACGACGTGGTCGAGGAGGGACGCGTCGTGACCGTGCGCGGGACGGCGAACCTGCACACCGGCGGCACCATCCACGACGTGACCGACGAGGTCCATCCGGAGCTGGTCGGCGCCGCGATCCGCGTGGCGCGCACGATCGAGATGCCGGTGGTCGGCGTCGACCTGATGGTGCGCTCGCCGCGCGAACCGGACTACGCCTTCATCGAAGCCAATGAGCGTCCCGGGCTTGCCAATCACGAGCCGCAGCCCACCGCGCAACGCTTCATCGACCTGCTGTTCCCGCAGACGGTGCCCGAGTCGGCGCGGCGCGCCGCCGAGTCCACGAGGGCCCCCTGAACATGCGCTTCGAGATCGACGAGGACTATCTCCTCGCGCAGCTCGAGCGGCTGCTGCGCATCCCCAGCCCGAGCGGCTACACCGATTCGATCGTCCACCATGTGGCCGACGAGCTCGAGCATCTCGGTGTCGATGTCGAACTGACCCGACGCGGCGAGATCCGGGCCCGGCTGCGCGGCGAGCAGGCCCGCCCCGCGCGTGCGATCGTCTCCCATCTCGATACCCTGGGAGCGATGGTCAAGCGCCTCAAGGACAACGGCCGGCTCGAACTGGTGCCGATCGGGCACTGGTCGGCGCGCTTCGCCGAGGGCGCGCGCTGCACGGTCTTCTCCGACGACCAGGTCTTTCGCGGCACGATCCTGCCGCTCAAGGCTTCCGGGCACACCTTCAACCTCGAGGTCGACACGCTGCCGGTGGGCTGGGATTTCGTCGAGCTGCGGATCGACGAGCGGGCCGACAACCACGGCGATCTGCTTCGCCACGGCATCGATGTCGGCGACATCGTCGCGATCGATCCGCAGCCCGAGTTCCTCGACAACGGCTATATCGTCTCGCGCCATCTCGACGACAAGGCCGGCGTCGCCCTCATGCTCGCGGCGCTGCAGGCGCTCCTGCGCGACGGCACGGTGCCGGAGGTCGACACCTACTGGCTGTTCACCATCGCCGAGGAGGTCGGCGTGGGGGCGGCCTCCATCCTGCTGCCGGACATCGCCGCGGTGGTGGCGATCGACAACGGCACCACCGCGCCCGGCCAGAACTCGAGCGAGCACGGGGTGACGGTCGCCATGGGCGACGAGACCGGCCCCTTCGACTACCACCTCACGCGCAAGCTCCTCGGGCTGGCTCGCGAGCACGGCATCACCGCGCGGCGCGACGTGTTCCGGTACTACCGTTCCGACCTCGCCTCGGCGCTGGCCGCCGGCAACGATATCCGCACCGCCTTGCTCACCTTCGGGATCGACGCTTCGCACGGCTACGAACGGATCACCATCGGCGCCCTGAGTTCTGTCGCCGCGCTGGTTGCGGCCTACGTGGCGAGTCCGGTGCTGATCAAGCGCGACGCCAGGCCGATCGGGCCGGCCAAGGGCTTCACCTCGCAGCCGGAGGGGCCGTCGCCGGACTGACGATACAATCAGCACCCCGGTCCATCGTCTCCAGACCCTCCGATGTCCTCTCCAGCCACGGCCGTCGCCAGCGGCGGCCCCGAACTCGTTCGCGAAGTACGGCGGCGCCGCACGTTCGCGATCATCGCCCACCCGGATGCCGGCAAGACGACGCTGACCGAGAAGCTGCTGCTGTTCGGCGGCGCGATCCAGATGGCGGGAACGGTCAAGGCGCGCAAGAGCGGCAAGCATGCGACCTCGGACTGGATGGAGGTCGAGAAGCAGCGGGGCATCTCGGTGGCCAGTTCGGTGATGCAGTTCGAGCATGCGGGCTGCATGTTCAACCTGCTCGACACCCCGGGCCACCAGGACTTCTCCGAGGACACCTACCGGGTGCTCACCGCCGTCGATGCGGCCGTGATGGTGATCGACGCCGCGCGCGGCGTCGAGGAGCAGACGATCAAGCTGCTCGAGGTCTGTCGCCTGCGCAACACGCCGATCATCACCTTCATCAACAAGCTCGATCGCGAGGTTCGCGAGCCGATCGAGCTGCTCGACGAGATCGAATCGGTGCTGCGCATTTCGTGCGCCCCGGTGACCTGGCCGATCGGGATGGGCAAGCGCTTCCGGGGTGTCTACCACCTGCTCACGCAGGAGGTGCTGCAGTTCCGCGCCGGCGACGAGAAGGCCGGCGCCGATCCCGAGGTCCTGCGCGGCATCGACGACCCCGCGCTCGCCGAGCGCTATCCCGACGAGGTCGCCGCACTGCGAGAGGAGATCGAGCTGATCACCGGCGCAAGCGCACCCTTCGATCTCGACCTGTTCCTCGCCGGCGAGCAGACGCCGGTGCTGTTCGGTTCGGCCATCAACAACTTCGGGGTGCGCGAGGTCCTGCGCGCGCTGTCCGAATGGGCGCCCGCGCCGCTGCCCAGGCCGACGGCGACCCGCATGGTCGATCCGACCGAGCGTGCGTTCACCGGCTTCGTGTTCAAGATCCAGGCCAACATGGATCCGAAGCATCGCGACCGGATCGCGTTCCTGCGGGTCTGCTCCGGACGCTATACGCCGGGAATCCGGGCTTCCCACCGCCGGCTCGGCCGGGAGATGAAGATCGTCAACGCGGTGACCTTCATGGCCAACGAGCGCACCCTGCTGGAGGAGGCGGTCGCCGGCGACATCCTGGGGATCCACAACCATGGCCAGCTGCAGATCGGCGACAGCCTGACCGAAGGCGAGGATCTCGTGTTCCGGGGGATTCCCTATTTCGCGCCCGAGCTGTTCAGCCGCGCGCGCCTGCGTGATCCCCTGCGCACCAAGCAGCTCGAGAAGGGCCTGCGCGAGCTGGGCGAAGAGGGCGCCATCCAGGTCTTCGAGTCGCTGATCGACAACAGCCTGCTCCTGGGCGCGGTCGGGCAACTGCAGTTCGAAGTGGTTGCCCAGCGCCTGGCGACCGAATACGGGGTGGATGCGATCTTCGAACGTGTGAGCCTGGCGGCGGCGCGCTGGGTGACCTGTCCCGACGCCGCGCACCTGGCCGAGTTCGGGCGGGCCAATGAATCGCGGCTCGCGAAGGATGTCGACGGCAATCTCGTCTACCTCGCCGATACCGGGGTGAACCTGCAGTTCACGCGCGAACGCTGGCCGAAAGTGGTCTTTCACAATACCCGCGAGCATGGCCAGCGCCTGTAGGCGCGCGCGCCTGCCGTCGCGGATGGCGCTTTTATCCTCAAGTCATGCCGGCGTCAAGGGGTTCGGTCCGAATGTCCGGAATCGTGCTATAATCTGGCTGTCGAGCCGTTGCTTGTCGGCAACGCCTCCATGACATTCAGCCAGGGCCGGCCATGCCGGCCCATCGACGATCAAGGTTTTCGGGTTTTGGCCGATCGTCGAAGCGCCCTGCAAATCCCTGCGATACGGAGGACTCCTTGAAAGCGACGCCCAAGCCCAGTTCCGCGATGAGTGCCACTCACCAGAAGTCGGTCGTCAGCAAGCGCCAGGCAGAGCGCATGCGCCGAGGCCGCGTCGAGTCGCGCCCCGAGGACTACAAGAACATCGCGCCCTCGGAGCAGGCCAAGCGACTCCACGAAGCCCGCTCGCGACTCGAGGATCGCAAGATGCTGATGGAGCTGGGCCTGCTCTGACGAGCCCCGCCCATTCCGATCAGAACGAGGCCGCCCGGCCTCGTTTTTTTTGATGGTGCGCCCGCCAGGAGCGGGACCACGCCTCATCCGGGGCGACGCAGCAGGCTCCCGAGCCTCGCGATGATCGTCCCTATCTCGGCGGGCCCGAGCGGCACCAGTTCCAGCACGAGTTCCTCCTCGGCCAGGCGATGCATCATCACCCGGATGGAAGGCCGGTCGTCGGCGAGCCTGGCAGCCAGGCGAGTGGCGTCGATTCCGGCCGCGGCGGCGTCGATCAGCAGGTGAACCCGGGAAAACGGCATGCCGGACGGATCGGGCCGCGCGCGGGCGACGACGCCGGGCAGCGGGGCGCAGCGCTCGATGAAATCCTCCACCTTGCGCGCCTGCTCGCGGGTCCACGACGCGATATCGAGGGCGCGCCGCTCCTCGATGGCGGCCAGCAGTCCCACGATTGCCTCCTTGGCCGGCTTCATCGCGCGCCCGATGCCGCGCTCCTGCGCCCGGAAGGCCCGCACCAGGGTCTCGGTCCCGGCGACGATGCCGATCGTCGGCGAGCCGAGGTACTTGTGGCGGCTCGCAAGGACCAGGTCGGCCCCGCTGGCGAGGAGTTCGGGCAGGCGCATGTCCTGGGCCGCGCCATCGATCACGACCGGCACTGCGTGGCGATGGGCCGCGGCGACCGCCTCGGCGAAATCCGGCGCCTCGCCACGGACCAGGCGCGAGGAGACGAGCAGCAGGCAGGCGACGCCTCCCTGGGCCAGCCCCTGTTCGAGCTGCGCGAGAGTGCAGGCGCGCTCGTCGCCGAGCAGGATCGGCGCGCCGCCGGCAAGGCGGATGTCCTGCACTATCGGATGGCCGTAGTCGACCGCATGGCCGGCGGGCAGCAGCACCCGGTCGGGCCGATCGCCCGCATCGGGCAGCCTGGCGATCGCGGCGGCGTCCTCGCCGGCAATGGCCGCGGCGATCGCCATCGTGATCGCACCGGCCACGCAGTGCGCGACAGCCCCGGCCTCGGCGCCCGTCCAGCCGGCGATGGCGGCTCCGGCGCGTTGCTGGAGTTCCTCGATCATCATGAATTCACCCAGGGCCTGGGCAGCGGCAGCCCGGACCGTCGGCGAGGAACGTGAAACGCCCAGCGGGGTGAAGGTGCCGGCCGCGTTGACGACGGGCGTGAGGTCGAGGCGGCGATGCAGGCTCATGAGGGGTGGGCGAGGGCAGGCGTGTCGATTGCAGGCGGGAGGCAGCACCGCCATCATAGCGGTCGAACGCCCTGGACCGATACGCGGACCAAAGGCGCTTCGTCGCCGCCATTGCGAGGAGCATGACCCATGGAGCACCCGACGTGATCGCCCGGACCCTGACAATTGCGGCGCTGGCGGCCGGGCTGGGCGGCTGCGCCGGCATGGGCGCCGCCCCAACGACGGTCGCCACCCTCGATTCCACCGGCTATGCGATGTGTCCCTGGGCGGGAGGGGAGGCCGGTGTCGTCGATGTGCACGACCAGCGGGGCTTCGAAGCGCTGCTTGCCCAGGCGGGGCTCGAGGCGCCGCGGGTGGCGGGCTGGAAGCCGGATTTCCCGCGCGACCGCATCGTGCTGGTCGCCGTCGGCCCGCGGCCCTCGGCCGGCTACCGAGTCGAGTGGATCGATGCGACACAGCTCGGCCAGCGCCTGCGCGGCCGCGTCGAGATCCGGCCGCCCTCGAGCGGCGAAATGTCGGCGACCGTGATCATCCGGCCCTGCGTGGTCGCCTGGGTCAGGGCTCCCGGCGTGCGGGAAGTCGAGATCTTCGACGCCCGCAGCGGAGACCCCTTGCTGGAGCCGTGATCAGCCGGCCCCGATCGCCTTGCCGCCGCGCCGCGCGCTTGCCAGCGCCAGCAAGATGCTGACGATTCCGAGCACGGCGCCGACGACATCCGTATAGCCCTCCGGGATGAAGAGCAGCAGCCCGGCCACCCCGAGGCCGATCCGGGGCAGGCCCGAGAGGTTTCCTACCCGCCAGAGGTAACCCTCGAAGGCGGCGGCGAGCATGGTCACCGCGATCGTCGCCGTGATGCAGGCCTGGACGATGGTCGTCGTTTCGCCCTTCATGATCAGCGCCGGCTGCAGCACGAAGAGCACCGGCAGCAGCAGCAGCAGGCTGCCGATGCGCAGCGCCTTGAAGCCGGTCGCCATCGCGTCGGACTTGGCGATCGATGCCGCCGCGATCGCCGCCAGCGCCACCGGCGGCGTGATGAAGGACACCATGCCCCAGTAGAAGATGTAGAGATGGGCCGCCATCGGGTCGATGCCGACCTCGATGAGCGCGGGCGCCAGCACGATCGCGAGGAAGATGTAGCAGGCCGAGGCGGTCATGCCCATTCCCAGCACGAAGCTGGTGAGCGCGCCGGCCGCGAGCAGCAGGTAGACGTTGCCGCCGGCGTACTGCACCAGCTCGCGGGAGAAGGAATTTGCCACCCCGGTGATCGACATCGCGCCGATGATCAGGCCGATGCCGGCGATCAGGCACACCAGCTGGGCCAGGCCCTGGCCGACGTCCACCGTCAGCTGGCAGAAGGCGCGCAGGTTGAAGCCGGTGCTGCGGGACTTCAGGATCGCGAAGGCGAGCAGGAACAGCGAGACCCAGAACGGCGCAGCCGCCTCGATCCGCCAGGCCAGCAGCAGGTAGGTCAGGCCGATCAGGGCGATGATGTAGTGCCAGCCGATCTTGAGGGTCTGCCCCAGTGGCGGGACCTCGCTGCGGTCCAGGCCGACCAGGTTGTGGCGGGCGGCGAAGCAGTCGGTCTGCAGCATCAGCGCCCCGTAGTAGAGGAGCGCGGGCAGGAAGGCGGCTATGACGACCTCGGCATACGGGACGTTCAGGAAGCTCGCCATGATGAAGGCCGCCGCGCCCATCACCGGTGGCATGATGGCGCCGCCGGTCGAGGCGCAGGCTTCGACCGCTCCCGCATAGGTGGCGGGATAGCCGCAGCGCTTCATGGTGGGAATGGTGATCGTGCCGGTGGTCAGCACGTTCGAGGTCGGGCTGCCCGAGAGCATGCCGAACAGGCCCGAGGAAAGGATCGCGACCTTGGCGGGGCCGCCGCGCGCCTTGCCCAGGACCGCGGCGGCGAAATCCATGAAGAAGGCGCCGCCGCCGGTATTGGCGAGGATGACACCGAAGACGATGAAGCCGACCAGGGTGTCGGTGACCACCTGCATCGGGATGCCGATGATGCTTTCGAGGCCGTAGGTGTGCTCGGTGACCGTCTGGGCGAGATCGAGCTGGACCCCCCAGAGAAAACCCGGCATGTAGCCAGCGTAGAGCGGAAAGGCGGCGAAGATCAGGCAGAAGACGAAGAGGATCCATTCGCCGGTGCGGCGCAGGCCTTCGAGCGCCAGCACCACGTAGAGGCCGGCGAGCAGGGTCACGCCCAGCGGCGCTTCCAGGTTCCAGCCGCGATCGATGATCTGCTGCGCGTTGAACAGCATCCACAGCGATGATGACAGCACCAGGGCCGCGAGCACCCAGTCGAACCAGCGAACCGCCACCTGGCCCTTGCGGGCCGGGAAGGCGAGAAAGCCGATGGCCAGGAACAGGCCGATCATCAGGTAGTAGTAGCCGGTGCTGACCGGCCGAAACCCGAACAGGCCCAGATTGAAGATCTGGTTGACGCTGACGAGGATGCCCAGCGCCGAGAGGACGAAGGTTGCCCAGAACGCCGCGCCGTGCAGGCGTACCGAACGGGCTTCCGGGTCTTCGAACTCAGCGGGCGCCGGGGCGCCGTTCGGGTCGGCGGTCGTGCTCATGCGTGGCTCAGAGCGAGTCGAGTACCTTGGCGCGCTGCTCGTCCCAGAGTCCGCGCAGGCCTGCCTCGTCGGCGGACTTGGCGGCGGACGTACCGATGAAGTCCTTCCAGGCGGCCTGCATCGCCGCATGGCGCTTCAGCATGCCATCCTGCCAGGCCTGGTTCTCGTCGCTCCACTGGCCGATTTCCTTCAGGTAGCGGATCGCGCCCTCGTGGAAGGCGGCATCCATCGGCGGAGTGCCGGCCAGCTTGATGTTCCAGCGCGGCATGATCGGCGCCGCATCCTTGAACAGGTCGTAGGACTCGGCGACGGCCTTGAGCATCACGTAGGCCTGGTCGGCGCTGGAATCGGCCGGCACGGTGATCATCGGATAGCGGTAGCCCATCATCCAGACCGGCTTGTCCTCGGAAAGGCCGGCGCCGACGGATTCCTCGAGGGGATCGATGAAGGGCACGACGCTCTTGGCACGCGCCCAGCCTTCCTTGTTTTCGGGCGGCAGCGGAACCCAGCCGATGCCATGCGGGCTGGCCTCGAGCTCGCGCAGCGCGGCCGCGGCCGGCGCCACGCCGGCGGCATCGGCACGGCCTTCGATCAGGGCCCGGATGCTGGCGCCGTAGCTGGGCACTTCGATGAGTTCGAGGTCGTCCCAGGTCAGGCCGCCGAAGGAAAGGATGGGCAGCGTCTTGATGTTGACCGAGCTGTTGGCCGAGGCGATCGCGAAGCGCTTGCCCTTGAGGTCCTCGGCCTTCTTGATGCCGCTGGTCGCGGTCACCACGATCGAGAAGGCGTTGAGACGGCCGGCGAGGGTGCGCAGGTCCTGGGGACCGAGCTCGGGAGTGCAGTATTCGTAGATGCCTTCGGTCGCGAAGAACAGCTCGTTGGCGAGCCAGGCGTGGGTGACGCGGCGATCGAGCAGCGGCTTGACCCGGCCGATCGCGCTGCCCGAAGGCTGCAGGCGGATACGCGAGCCGTACTTCTTGCCGAAGGCGTCGGCGATGGCGGAGGCCTCGACATAGCCGGTCGAGCCGACGTCGTAGGTGCTCCAGATCATGGTGGAGGGAAGCTCGCTCTGGGCGAACGCCGATCCGGCCCGGCCCAGTGCGGCGAGGGCGGCGATGCTGCCGGTGGCCTGAAGATACTGCCTGCGGGTGATTCCCATGGTGATGTCTCCTGGTGATGCGGGCATCGGGCTCTGCGGGAAATGCCGAAGAGCCGGCGCCGTGTCGCTGGTTGATTACCGCGTACGAAAGCCGGTGCGGGGGGATGGTAGGGACCGGGAGCCGGCCCGCCAATTGACTTTAGCTTAAGGGTGTCTTCGGAAATTTGTAAGTACGGGTATCCCGGCATGCGCGCCGGGCAAGCCCGAAAGTGGCGCCACGCGCGCGTCCGCACGCGCATCTCCGCGCGCACCTTGCATCCCGAATGGTAAGCTGCGGGCACCCGACAGGATAGATGGAGACAGAGCCATGGCCGCCAATCCGAGCCTCGAGACGAGGACGGGCGAGTCCCCGGCGCCAGCCGTCGAGCATTTCGATGTGCTCGTCGTCGGCGCCGGAATTTCCGGGGTCGGCGCCGCCTGGCACCTGCGCCAGCGCTGCCCCGGCAAGAGCTTTCTCATGCTCGAGTCCCAGGACGGTTTCGGCGGAACCTGGCGAACCCACCGCTATCCTGGCATCCGCTCCGACTCCGATCTCTTCACCTTCGGCTACGGCTTCAAGCCCTGGATGGGCAAGCCGATCGCCACGGCCGAGGAGATCCTCTCCTACATGGGCGAGGTGATCGAGGAGAATGATCTTGCGCGCCATATCCGCTACGGACACGTGATCGAGCGGGCGAGCTGGTCGCGCGACGATGCCCGGTGGACCATCGAGGGGCGACGCACCGCTACCGGCGAGCCGTTTCGCGTCACCGCCGGCTTCCTCTGGATGTGCCAGGGCTACTATCGGCACGCCGGGGGCTACACCCCGAAATGGCCGGGCATGGAGAGCTTCGGGGGCCGGATCGTGCATCCGCAGGAATGGCCCGACGATCTCGATCTCGAGGGCAAGCGGGTGGTGGTGATCGGTTCCGGAGCGACGGCCGCGACCCTGGTGCCGGCGGTCGCCGGACAATGCGCGCATGTGACCATGCTGCAGCGTTCGCCCACCTTCTTCATCACCGGGCGCAACGCCAACGAGCTTGCGCAGACGCTGCGCGAACTCGAGATTCCGGACGAATGGACCCACGAGATCGTCCGCCGCAAGATTCTCTTCGACCAGCAGAAGTTCGCCCATCGGTCCTTCCACGAGCCCGAGGCGGTCAAGGCGGAGCTGCTGGCCGGCGTGCGCGCCCATCTCGGCGAGGACTTCGACATCGACCGGCATTTCACGCCGAGCTACCGGCCGTGGCGCCAGCGCGTCGCCTTCATTCCCGATGCCGACCTGTTCAAGGCGATCGCCGCCGGCACGGCCTCGGTCGTCACCGACCACATCGAGGCCTTCGACGCGAACGGCATCAGGCTCGCTTCGGGCGGGCACCTGGAGGCGGACGTCATCGTCACCGCGACGGGCTTCGATCTCAGCGTCCTGGGCGACATCGAGTTCCTGGTCGACGGGCAGCCGCTCGCCTTCCACGAAACCACCACCTGGCGTGGCACCATGTTCACCGGCGTGCCGAACATGGCCTGGGTGTTCGGCTATTTCCGGGCGAGCTGGACGCTGCGCTCGGACCTGATCGCCGAGTTCGTCTGCCGCCTGCTCGGCCACATGGACAGCCGGGGCGCGAAGCAGGTGGTGCCGCGGCTGCGCGCCGGGGACGGCGACATGCCGATGCTGCCCTGGGTGGACGACGAAGACTTCAATCCCGGCTATGTCCACCGCGGCGTGCATCTCCTGCCGAAGCAGGGCGACCGCCAGCCCTGGCGCCATACGCAGGACTACTGGGCCGATCGCGACGAACTGCCGGCGGCGGACCTCGACGACGGCCTCGAGTACGCCTGACGGGTCGAGTCGGTGCAAGGCGGCCCGGCGATCGAAAGCGCCGGCCGGCCGGCTGGAGTACATTTCCGATGCACGATGCCGTATCCGCCGCCAGTCCATGGCCGGCGGTGGCGTACTACGGAGATGGTCCCATGGCTCTCGAACTCAACCACGATGTCGTCGATACCCCGCCGCGCGATGCGGCCTCGGTGCTGCTGCTGCGCGATGCCGCCAATGGCGTCGGCGTGGAGATCTTCATGGTGCGGCGCCACCAGCGATCGGACGTGCTCGGCGGCGCCTACGTCTTTCCGGGCGGCAAGGTCGACGAGGCCGATTCCGCCGTGGTCAAGGAAGCGGCGCTGATGCAGCGCCTGTACGAGCGGCTGGGCGAGCCGGCGCTGGGCCGGGAGATGGCCGCGGCGATGTTCGCCGCCGCCGCCCGCGAAACCGTCGAGGAATGCCACGTCACCGTGAGCGTGGCGGAACTCGTGCCCTTCACCCGCTGGATCACGCCGCGCACGCCCTCGGTACAGCGCAAGCGCTTCGACACCCGCTTTTTCGCCGCGCCGCTGCCCGAAGGCGCCCAGGCGTCGCACGACAACCACGAGGCCGTCGACAGCACCTGGTTCGCGCCCCGGCTTGCGCTCGAGCGCTACTGGGCGGGCGAGATCGACCTCGCCCCGCCGCAGATCATGAGCCTCGCGCAGCTCTCGCGTTATCGCGACCTGGCCCAGGCGCTGGAGGATTTCGGGCGTCGGCCGCCGCCGCTCATCGAGCCGGCCTCGATGAGGATCGAGGAGACGCGGGCGGTGGCCTATCCGGGCGACCCCGAGCATCCGCTGCGCGCCAAGGTGATGCCCGGCCCGACCCGCCTGGTGTTTCGCAACAAGCGCTTCGAACCCGAGGGCGGGTTCGCCGCCTTCTTCCAGGAATAGGAGCAGAACCCGGACATGGGACGATCAGAGTTTTCCTCGGGACCGGTCGCCGATCCCGCCGAGCTCGGGTTCTCCGCCGCCCGGCTCGGCCGCATTCGCGAACGCTTGGCAAGGGATGTGGATGCCGACGGCCTGCCGGGCGCCGTCTGGCTGGTCGCGCGGCACGGCCGGATCGCCTGCTTCGAGGCGATCGGCCGGCGCGATCCGAAGGCGGACGACGCGATGGCGCTCGATTCGGTCTTCCGCATCTACTCGATGACCAAGCCGATCGTCTCGCTCGCCACCCTGATGCTGCTCGAGCGTGGCCTGCTCCAGCTCGGCGATCCGGTCGCGCAGTTCATCCCCGCCTTCGCCGAGACGCCGGTGGCCGTCGAGCAGGACGGCCGGCTGAGCCTGCGTGCGCCGCAGCGTCCCATGACCGTCCATGATCTCCTGCGCCATACCTCGGGCCTGAGCTACGAGTTCCTCGGCCCGGGAGAAGTTCGCCGGCGCTACGCCGAGGTCGGTATCGGTTCGCGCCGGCGCACCAACGAGCAGTTCTGCGAGGAGCTCGCGAAGATCCCGCTGCTGCACGATCCGGGCGCCTTCTGGGAGTACGGCTATTCGACCGATGTCCTCGGGCGGGTGGTCGAGGTGGTCTGCGGAAAGACACTGGGCGCCTTCCTCGCCGACGAGATCTTCGGGCCCCTGGGCATGGTCGATACCGGCTTCTCGGTGCCGCCGCCATCCCATGGGCGGATCGCCGAGGCCTTCGAGACCGACCCGGATACCGCCGAGCCGGTCCGCCTGCTCGACCCACGGGTCGCACCGGCCTTCGAATCGGGCGGCGGCGGCCTGATGTCGACCGCGCTCGACTATGCCCGCTTCCTGCAGGCGATGCAGGGCGCCGGCCGGCTGGGCGACGTGCGGCTGCTCGGTCGCAAGACCTTCGAATGGATGACCGCCGACCATCTCGGCGCGATTCCGAGCGCCTGCGAGCTGCTGACCCCCGGCTACGGCTTCGGCCTGGGCTATTCGGTGCGTCTGGTCGATGGCGTCAGCGATTCCCCGGGCTCGGCGGGCCAGTACACCTGGGGCGGAATCGCCGGCACCACCTTCTGGGTCGATCCGCGGGAGTCGCTCTTCGCGATTCTCCTGACCCAGGCTCCCGGGCGCCGGAACTTCTACCGGCCGCTGTTCCGCAACCTGGTCTACCAGGCGCTGGAGGCCTGAACGGGGCTTCCGAGCTTCAGGCGGGCTCTGAGATGCCGGCCGCCGGCAGTTCGGTGCGATTGCGCCCGCCGGCCTTGGCGCGGTAGAGCGCGGCGTCGGCCTCGCGCCATGCCGCCTCCCAGCCCGCTTCCGACTCGATGGACGTCGAGACGCCGACGCTGACCGTGCAGGAGATACGGCCATCGTCGGCAAGCGGGATGCGCAGCTCGCCGATGCGGGCGCGCAGGCTTTCGGCGAGCCGGTAGGCCTGCTCGGGGCGTACGCCGGCGCAGCCGACGAGGAATTCCTCGCCGCCGGTGCGGGCAACGAAGTCGCGGGGGCGGGAATGCTGGCGCAGCATCCGGGCGACCGCGATCAGGACCTGGTCGCCGACATCATGGCCGTGGCGGTCGTTGATCGCCTTGAAATGGTCGATGTCGATCTGCAGCAGGACCAGGGTTCCCCGGCCCATGTGCCGGAAGTGGCGCGCGATCGCCTCGGACAGGCCGCGGCGATTGAGGATGCCCGTCAGGGCGTCGAGGCTGACGAGCCGGCGCAGGGTCCGGGTGATGTCGGCGAAGGCGATCCACATCACCAGGTAGGAGAGCATGATCATCCCCAGCGACAGGATCACGAAGAAGATCCCGGCATGCTGCGCCTCGTAGATCGGGCCGGGATTGCTGAGCAGGGCCAGCGAGCGGGCCAGGCCCAGGCCACCGAGCCCGAGCAGCACGCTGCCGGCGGCGCCGATCGGGGCGCGCTGGCGGGCGCCGCCTTCGACCTGGCGCATCGACACCATCGCGACCAGCCCGGCCGCGATGGTGCTCAGGTTGAGCGTCAGGGCGAAGAACGGATACTCCCAGCGTGGCCACATGAGCCAGACCAGCAGGTAGGCCGCCGTGACGGCGAGCCAGGCAATGGTGAGCGAGCGCCGCGATCCGAGCAGGTCGCCGGGCAGGCGCATGCCGGTCTGCATCAGGAAGCCGCGGGCGAGCAGCATCACCCCGAGCTGCATCAGGGTGTTGGCGGCGATGACATCGGCGCCCTCGATCCGGTCCAGCCCCTGGATGAGCCTCAGGAGATAGGCGCCCCCGAACAGGATCGCGGCCGTGCCCCAGTCGTCGAACCCGCCGCGGCGCGGCAGCCGGTATGCGGCGACACGGTAGAGCAGGCCGCTGACGAGCAGGTGCACGGACATCAGCAGGATGACCGAAGCGGGGTCGATCTTCATGCCCGGATTCTCGCCCGGGAGGCATCCCGGCGCAGTGGGCAGGCGACGGGCGGCGAAGGCCTGCCGATCGTCGACGCGCAACGGAAATCCGGAATTCGGGGAGAATGAATTCCTCGACAATCAGGGGAGGTGGAAATGGCGATCTATGAGTTGCGCACCTATGATGTGATCGTCGGCAAGATGGGCGAGGCGATCAAGGTCTACCAGGAGTTCGGCTACCCGGCCTTCAAGGCGGGCGGTTTCGACAACAAGCTCAAGGCCTACTTCATCGGGGATGTGGGCGCCATCAACCAGATCATCCACCTCTGGTGCTTCGATGACGACAATGACCGGCGCGATTTCTGGCAGCGCTGCAATGCCGACGCCGGTTTCCAGGACTTCGCGGCCAGGATCCGGCCCCTGCTGCGCGCGCAGAACAACAAGCTGATGCTGGCGGCGCCCTTCGGCCCGACCGTCTGACGAAGCCCAGGCAGCGGCGGAGCGACTCCGCCAAGGGAGAGGAAATGAGCCCCAGGGACATGCTCGCGAAATTCACCCGTGCGGTGGAATCCCGCGACGGCGCCGGCTTCGCGCAACTCTTCGCCGAGGACGGCGTCTATCACGACATCTTCTATGGCGTATTCGAGGGCAGGGCGCGGATCGCCGAGCTGATCGACGACTGGTTCCATCGCGATGCGCGCGATTTCCGCTGGGACATGCACGATCCGGTCAGCGACGGCAGCATGCTGTACGCCCGCTATGTGTTCTCCTATGTCTCGACCCTGCCCGAGGCGCAGGGGCGGCGGGTGATGTTCGAGGGGGTGAGCATCATGCGCCTCGAGAACGGCCTGATCCGCGAATACCACGAGGTCGCCAATACCGGTCCGGCCTTGCTGCGCCTGGGCTTTCCCGCCGAGCGCGTGGCGAAGATCCTGCGCCGCCAGGACGATGCGCTGCGGGGCAGGGACGAGGCTCACCGGCATGCCTGACAACTCCGGGTTGCGGGCCGGAACCGAACTGCGCCTGCTCGAGGGCCTGGCCGACAACTGGTGGCTGATGCTGCTGCGCGGCCTGGCGGCGATCGTCTTCGGGATGCTCACCTTCGGCTGGCCGACCGCCTCGATCGTGGCGCTCGCCATGGTCTGGGGCGCCTACGCCTTGGTCGACGGTGTCCTGGCGTTGTGGGCGGGCGTGGTCGGCCGCACCACGGCGAGGATGGCGCGCTGGTGGCTCGCCACCGTCGGCGCCATGGGCATCATTGCGGGTGGCCTGGCGCTGGTCTGGCCCGGGATCACCGCGATGGTGCTGATGTTCTTCCTGGCCGGCTGGCTGTTCATCGTCGGTATCCTCCAGGTCTGGGGTGCGATCCGGATCCGCAAGGAGGTCGAAGGCGAGATCTGGCTCGCCCTGAGCGGCCTGCTGTCGATCGGGATCGCCCTGCTGCTGGTGGTCCAGCCATCCGCCGCCCTGCTGGCGACGGCCTGGCTGATCGGCGCCGTCGCGATCCTGGTCGGCATCAGCTACATCGCGCTCGGGTTCCGGCTCAGGCGCGCGCTACGGGAGGTCGGCGGCCGTGGTTGAATGGATCGCTTATCATCATCGTCGACGAGAACAAGGAGGCAGTACATCATGAGCTCATCCGGACAAGTCGCCAGCCTGAGCATCGAAGGCGACATCGGGGTCGTCACCCTGAATTCCCCACCGGTCAACGCGCTTTCCCAGGCGGTGCGCGCTGGCATCCTCGACAACGTCAACAAGGCGGTCGCCGATCCGGCGGTCAAGGCCATCGTCCTGATCTGCGAGGGGCGTACCTTCATCGCGGGCGCGGACATCACCGAGTTCGGCAAGCCGCGCAAGCCGCCGTCACTGCCCGAAGCCCAGGACGCCATCGAGAACTCGCCCAAGCCGGTCATCGCCGCGATCCACGGCACCGCGCTCGGCGGCGGCTTCGAGGTCGCCCTGTGCTGCCACTACCGGGTCGCCGTCCCGTCGGCGAAATGCGGGCTGCCCGAAGTCAAGCTCGGCCTGCTGCCGGGCGCCGGCGGCACCCAGCGGCTGCCGCGCATCGTCGGCGCCGAGCGTGCCCTCGACATGATGACTTCCGGCGCCCATGTCCCGGCGCCGAAATGTCTCGAGACCGGGCTGGTCGACGAGATCGTCCCCGAGGGCGAACTGCGCGCCGGCGCGATCGCCTTCGCCCAGCGCGTGCTCGCCGAGAAGCGGCCCCTGCGCAAGGTGCGCGACATGGACGACAAGATGGTCGCCGCCCGCGGCAAGCCGGAGATCTTCGCCGACTTTCGCAAGGCCAACGCCCGCAAGTTCCGCGGCTTCCTCGCGCCCGAGTACAACATCCAGTGCATCGAGGCGGCCGTCAACCTGCCCTTCGACGAGGGCATGAAGGTCGAGCGCAAGCTCTTCGAGGAACTGGTGTCGGGCACCCAGTCGGCGGCCCAGCGCTACGTCTTCTTCGCCGAGCGCGAAGTCTGGAAGATTCCCGACGTCCCCGCCGACACCCCGGTCGTCGACGTCAGGAAGGTCGGCATGGTCGGCGCCGGCACCATGGGCGGCGGCATCGCGATGAACTTCGCCAACGTCGGCATCCCCGTGACCCTGGTCGAGACGAAGCCCGAGGCTCTCGAGCGTGGCCTGCAGGTCGTGCGGCGCAACTACGAGAACACCGCCAGGCGCGGCCGCATCACGACCCAGCAGGTCGAGGAACGCATGGGCTTGCTCACCGGCTCGCTCGAGCTCGAGTCGCTCGCCGACTGCGACCTCGTCATCGAGGCGGTGTTCGAGAACATGGAGATCAAGCAGGAGATCTTCGCCAAGCTCGACCGCATCGTGAAGCCGGGCGCGATCCTCGCCACCAACACCTCGGCGCTGAACATCAACGAGATCGGCAAGGCGGTGGCCCGGCCCGAAGGCATCATCGGGATGCACTACTTCTCGCCGGCCAACGTCATGCGCCTGCTCGAGGTGGTGCGCGGCGACAGCACATCCAAGACCGCGATCGCCACCGCGATGCAGATCGGCAAGAAGACCGGCAAGATCGCCGCGCTCTCGGGCGTCTGCCCCGGCTTCATCGGCAACCGCATCCTCGCCGCGCGCACCCGCCAGGCGCAGGCGATGCTGCTCGAAGGCGCGATGCCCTGGGACATCGACAAGGTGCTCTACGAGTTCGGCCTGCCGATGGGCCCGTTCGCGATGTCCGACCTCGCCGGGCTGGACATCGGCTGGTCGAAGGAAACCTCGAAGGGCGCCACGGTGCGCGAGGTGCTCTGCGAGATGGATCGCCGTGGCCAGAAGACCAGCGCCGGCTACTACGACTACGACGAGAACCGCAAGGCGAGCCCCTCGCCGGTGACCGAGAAGATCGTGCGCGACTTCATGGCGAAGGCCGGCAACAAGCCGCGCGAGATCACCGAGCAGGAGATCCTCGAGCGCTGCGTCTACGCCATGATCAACGAGGGCGCGAAGATCCTCGACGAAGGCATCGCGATCCGCGGCTCGGACATCGACATCGTCTGGATCAACGGCTATGGCTGGCCGGTGTACCGGGGCGGCCCGATGTTCTACGGCGATACCGTGGGCCTGCAGACCGTGGTTGCCAAGCTCGAGGAATACGGTGATCGCATGGGCGCCGACTCGCAGGTCTCGCCGCTGCTGGCCAGGCTGGCGAAGGAAGGCGGGCGCCTGCAGGACGTGAAGAACGGCTGACCGGGTTTCCCGGAGCAGGGCGAAACGGCGGCCTTCGGGCCGCCGTTTCGCGTTTGCGGCCCGGGGCGCCGGACTCGCGGACCCTGGACGGGCGCGGGCGTCCGAAGGGGCGTCCGAAGTAGTGCCCGCGGGCGCGGACTTGGCTTATGCTTGAGCCACCATGACCACTGCCCGAAGGGGACTTCACATGTACGATCGAATCCTGGTTCCGGTCGACGGCTCGGCCTTCTCCGAGGAGATACTGGCGTACGCCACCGGCATCGCGAAGGCCGGGGGCGCCGAGCTCTCCTTGCTGCGGGTGGTGTCCCGCGTGGAGGATCGAGCCGATGCCCAGCGCGACATCGAGGCGCTCGCCGCCGAGGTTTCGGCCCAGGAAAGCACGGTCATCGTCGGCGGGGAACCTGACGAGGTCATCCTCGGCGTAGCCCAGCGCAAGCCCGGCACCCTGATCGCGATGAGCTCCCAGGGCCGTAGTGGCCTGATGGAAGCCATGCTGGGCAGTGTCGCCAAGAGCGTCGTTCGCGCCACGTCCGAGCCGGTGCTGATCTACCGGCCCCGTGGGGCCGCGGCCAAGGATCGGCGACAGCCGATCGGCATCAAGACGGTGCTGCTGTCGCTCGACGGCACGCCGGCCTCGGAGGTGATGGCGCCCCAGGCCGCCGCCATGGCGAAGGCGCTCGGCGCGAATCTCGAGGTCGTCCAGGTGATCCTGCCCGGCGCGCAGCCGGATCACAATATTCCGGCCAGCGACATCCGCGAGTCCTCCTACGTGAAGGTGCGTTCCGAGGACTACCACACGCGGTACGGGGTCCGGACCAGCTGGGAAGTGCTGCATGGGGAGCCGGTTTCCGCGCTCACCCGCCATGTCGGCAGCCGGCGCGACGTCCTGCTGGCGATGGCCACCCGGGGGCAGCGTCCACTCGAGACGGCGATCCTCGGCAGCGTCACCGGCGGTTGCCTGCGCGAAAGCGGCGTGCCGATCCTGACCCGCAAGCCCTGAATCCCTACGGGTTCGACTTCGATCCCCTGGCAAGGAGGGGCGCTTGCACGGCAAGCCGCCCTGACGCGGCCATGCGACCGAATGCGAACCCGATTCAGGCCTTGCGCACGAATTCCGACTTCAGTCCCATCGAGCCGATGCCCTCGATCCGGCAGTCGATGTCGTGATCGCCGTCGGAAAGACGGATGTTCTTCACCTTGGTGCCGACCTTCACCACCAGGGACGAACCCTTCACCTTCAGGTCCTTGATGACGGTGACGGTGTCACCGTCCTTCAGCTCGGTACCGTGGGCATCGCGGACCACATGCGCATCGTCGGCCTCGGCAGCGGCCTCCTTCGGCCACTCGTGCCCGCATTCCGGGCAGAGGAGCAGGATGCCGTCCTCGTAGGTGTATTCGGATTGGCATTGCGGACAGGAGGGCAGGGTGCTCATGTTCGGGGTTCCGGGAACGGTTGACATGCCTTGCAAGTATGATCGGTGCTGACGTGGATCAATGACTTCCATGCAGGGTACTGTCAAATCACCAGCATGAGCCTGGTTTCGTCAGTCGACCCGCCCCTGCGCCATGCACCCGAGCGGTACCAGGGGGCGATTGTCTCGCGCAGCTCCAGTATCGGCGGCATGTTCACCACCGAGGGTCCCTTGTTCGCCGCGTGAACGAAGCTTCTTCCTCTTCATTCCTTCGCGCCGCATTCCGCCGCATCTCGCTACTGCTGTTCGTGGTCGCGCTGGCCGCATGCGCGCAGCAGCCGCGATTCCAGGAACCGAAGCCGATTGGCGTGCCGAGCCGATGGGCCACGACCGAGGTCGGGCCGGCGCAGCCTCCCACCGAACTGGCGAACTGGTGGCAGCGCTTTGGCGATGAAACGCTCGGCCTGTTGATCGAAGAGGCCCTGGACCATAGTCCCACGGTGCAGTCGGCGGTGGCGGCACTGCGCCAATCGCGCGCACTGGCGAGCGTGGCCGCCGCCCGGCTGGCGCCCGCGGTGACGGGTTCCGCTTCGGCGCAGCGCAGCTACAGCGATGCTCAAGGCAGCTTCAACAGTTTCGGCCTGGGCCTGGACGCCAGTTGGGAGCCCGATCTTTTCGGGGGCCTGCACGCCGGCGTGGAAGCCGCCGAGGCGGACGCGCGTGCGCTCGAGATGGCGCTGGGCAACGTGCAGGTATCGCTGGCGGCGGAGGTCGCGCTGGCGTACATCGATCTGCGCAGCCAGCAGGAGCGCCTGGCCATCGCCCGGGCGAATCTCGCCAGCCAGGACGACACCCTGCAGATTGCCCGCTGGCGCAACCAGGCCGGATTGGCCTCGGCGCTCGATGTGGAACAGGCGCTTTCCCTGGTCGAGCAGACCCGTGCGCAGGTACCGCTTCTGGAGACCGCACTGGCCCTGGTGCGCAATCGCCTGGCGGTGCTGACCGGTCGTGCGCCGGTGGACCTTGCGGAACTGCCGACGGCGCCCGTGCCCCTGCCGCCCGACGACCTGGCCCTGGCGTTCCCGGCCGATACCCTGCGCCAGCGCCCCGACGTTCGCCAGGCCGAGGCCCAAGTGCACGCTGCCTACGCGCGCGTGTCGCAGGCCGATGCGGCGCGCTATCCGTCGCTGAACCTGGGCGCAGCCATCGGCCTGCAGTCGCTGACGCTGGGCTCGCTGTTGAACAGCTCGAGCGTCATCGGGTCGATCCTGGCCGGGGTGACGCAACCCGTTTTCGATGGCGGCGCCATTGCCGGACAGCGGCTGGCGCAGCAGGCCGCGCTGGAGCAGGCGCATGCCGCTTACCGCTCGAGCGTGTTGACGGCCTTGCAGGATGTCGAGGACGCCCTGGCCGTGCTGCAGGGTGACCGGGCGCGTGTCGGCAGCCTGAACGCCGCCGCCATGGCCGCGGGCAACGCCGATCTGCTCGCACGCCAGCAGTACGAGGCCGGGCTGATCGATTTCAGTACAGCGCTGCAATCGCAGCGCACCCTGCTCGCGGCGCAGGACGCGCAGGCCAGCGTGGTCGCGAGCCTGGCCACCGGCCATGTGCAGCTGTACAAGGCGCTGGGCGGCGGCTGGCTCCCCGACCTTGCCGACACGGCGGATGCCACCCGTGTCGATCCCGATCCCGACCCCGATGCCGCTGCAGTGCGCAGCATCGCGCATTGATACCCACATGACCGATTCCCCTCCGCCTCCCGCCGCGCCTGCCTCCCCACAGGCCACCAGCATCGATCAATTGCTGGGTACCGATCGACCGACGGCCTGGTGGCGTCGCTCCTGGCTCTGGATCGGCCTGGTGCTGGTAGTCGCGCTGGGCGTGGGCTGGTGGTGGAGCGGGAAGCGGTCCGCGCGAGCCGCTCCCGTCTATGTGACCTCACCCGTCGAGCGCGGCAACATCACGCTCACCGTGACGGCCAACGGTACGCTCAGGCCCACGCGCTCGGTGGACATCGGCAGCGAACTGTCGGGCACGGTGAGCCGCGTCTTCGTCGATGTGAACGATCAGGTCAAGGAGGGCCAGGTGCTGCTGGAACTGGACCGCTCCAGGTTCCAGGACACCGTGGACCGTGCCCAGGCGGCGCTTGCCGCTGCCCAGGCCGCCCTGGTGCAGAACGAGGCCACGGTGAAGGAGGCGCGGGCCACGCTCGACCGCTATGAGGAAGTGGCGCGCCTCTCGGACGGGCGAGTCCCCTCGGCCACCGAACTGGATGCCTCCCGCGCCAGCCTGGCCCGCGCCATCGCCAGCACGGACAACGCCCGCGCCCAGGTCACCCAGGCGCGCGCCACGCTCTCCAGCGAGGAGACCAATCTCTCCAAGGCCTCCATCCGCTCGCCCATCGATGGCGTCGTGCTGGCGCGCACGGTGGATCCCGGTAATGCGGTGGCGGCTTCCCTGCAGGCGGTCACACTGTTCACGCTGGGCGAGGATCTGCGCCAAATGATCCTGGAGGCGAGTGTGGACGAGGCCGACGTCGGCGCCGTGCAGGAAGGCCAGCGCGCGAGCTTCACCGTAAGCGCATATCCCACGCGGGCGTACCCGGCGCTGGTCGACCGCGTGTCCTACGGGTCCACGATCACCAACAACGTGGTCACCTACACCGCCAACCTGAGTGTCGGCAATGACGACCTGAGCCTGCGCCCCGGCATGACGGCCACCGCCACCATCGTGTCGACCGAACGCCGTGACGTGCTGCTGGTGCCCAACACGAGCTTGCGCTTTACGCCCGTCAGCGCCGCCGACGAGCAGGCTCCGGCTTCCGGATCGGGTAGCGGCAACCTGGTGTCCCGCATGATGCCGCGCCCGCCTTCGAGGTCGGCGCGGCGCCCTCGCCAGGCCGACGCGGCAGCGAATGCCGCGCTCACCTCCGAGCAGCGGCAGGTCTGGATCCTGCGCGATCAGCAGCCGCTGGCGGTCATGATTCGGACCGGCATCTCCGACGGCCGCCATACCGAGGTGATCGGCGCCGAGCTGAAGGAGGGGGATCTGGTCATCACCGATCAAAGGTCAGGCGCATGATCCCGCTTCGCGCGCATGCCGCTTTCCCGGGGCCCGGCCATGCCCGGTGACCCGCCCCTCATCCGCCTGCGCGGCATCACCAAGCGCTACGGCGAAGGCCCGACGGCTTTCCTGGCGCTGGGGGGCGTGGACCTGGACATTCATCGCGGCGAATTCGTGGCCATCATGGGTCCCAGCGGCTCGGGGAAATCCACCGCGATGAACACCCTGGGTTGCCTGGACCGGCCCAGCGGCGGGGAGTACCGGTTCATGGGCGTGCGCGTCGAATCACTGTCGCGCGACCAGCGAGCGCGGCTCAGGCGGCGCTACTTCGGCTTCGTGTTCCAGGGATTCAACCTGCTGGCGCGCACCAGTGCGCAGGAGAACGTCGAACTGCCACTGCTTTACCGGGGCGAGTCCGCGGCGCAGCGCCGTGCCGCTGCCGCCAGGGCGCTGGCGTCGGTCGGCCTGAAGGGCTGGGAGCACCACACGCCGGCCGAGCTTTCGGGCGGGCAGCAGCAGCGCGTCGCCATCGCGCGCGCCATCGTCACCGAGCCGACCGTGCTGCTGGCCGACGAGCCCACCGGCAACCTCGACACGCAGCGCAGCCGGGAGATCATGGACCTGATCTCGCGCCTGAACAGCGAGCAGGGCATCACCGTGCTGATGGTCACGCATGAGCCTGAAATGGCCGCCTACGCGCACCGGATCGTGCGCTTCGTCGACGGACTGGTGGACAGCGACGAGCGAAACCCGAATCCCATGCAGCCGGCCGGCTCCGTGCCAGCGGCCGTCACCGGGGCGCCCTGATGTTGTGGAACGCGCTTCTTCTGGCGCTGCGTTCCATTCAGCGCAACCTGCTGCGCTCGTTTCTGACGGTGCTGGGCATCGTGATCGGCGTTTCGGCGGTGATCACCATGGTCACGCTGGGCAGTGGCGCGACACAGGCTGTGCAGGACCAGATCTCGGGCCTGGGTACCAACCTGCTGATGATCCGCCCCGGGCAACGCATGGGTCCGGGCAGCGGCGGCGCCACCGCGCCGGCCTTCAAGGAAAGCGATGCGGAGCTCATCGCCTCGCAGATGTCGGGTATCACCGCGGTGGCGCCGGAAGCGCGCACCTCCGCCACCCTGGTCGCCGGCGCGCAGAACTGGACCAGCAGCGTGGTCGGCTCCACCAACGCCTGGATGGAGACGGGCAACTGGGCGCTTGCGGCCGGCCGCTCCTTCACGGATGCCGAGCTCAACGCCGGCGCGGCGGTATGCATCATTGGCGCCACCATCGCGCATCAGCTCTATGCCGCCGCCGATCCCCTGGGCCAGCAGCTTCGCGTGGGCAAGGTGCCGTGCCAGGTGATCGGCCTGTTTCAGAGCAAGGGCCAGGGCTCCTTCGGCAACGACCAGGACGAGGTCGTGCTGATGCCGCTCAATACCTTGCAGCGTCGCCTGACGGGCAACACCAACGTCAACACGCTGCTCGTCTCCCTCGATCCGGCCAGCGACGCCGAGCGCGTAAAGTCCAGTCTCACGCAGTTGCTGCGCGAACTGCGCAAGCTTGCCAGCAGCGACGATGACAACTTCAACGTGCTCGACACCAAGCAACTGGCCGACACCCTCGCGGGCACCACCCAGGTGATGACCATGCTGCTGGGCGCGGTGGCCGCGGTGAGCCTGATCGTGGGCGGCATCGGTGTGATGAACATCATGCTGGTGAGCGTGACGGAGCGCACGCGCGAGATCGGCCTGCGCCTGGCGATCGGCGCCCTGGAGCGCGAGGTGCTGCTGCAATTCCTCATCGAAGCCGTGGTGCTGGCCAGCCTGGGGGGCCTGATCGGCGTCGTGCTGGCGACGGGAGCGTCCGTGCTGCTGGCGCAGCTGATGCAGGTGCCCTATGTGTTTCAGCCCGGCATCAATCTCGTGTCATTCGTGTTCTCGGCCGGCATCGGTGTGCTCTTCGGGTATTTCCCCGCCCGGCGGGCGGCCCGCATGGATCCCATCGAGGCGCTGCGCCATGAGTGAGGACGAGGGCGCCCGCGCCGCATCGGCCTGCTCGCTCAGGTGATACCCCACTGGCGCGCGGCCAGTTCCTTCATGATCTCGTCGGTGCCGCCGCCTATGGTCATCACCTTCACCTCGCGGTAGATGCGCTCGGACACCGTGCCCCGCATGAAGCCCATTCCGCCCAGGATCTGGACCCCGGCGTCGGCGCAGAACTGCATGGTCCGGGTGGCCTGGTTCTTCAGCGCCGCGACGGCGCCGACCCAGTCGCGGCCATTGTCGCCGGCGTCGGCCTGGGCGGCGAGCTGTTCCATCCAGGCGGCGGTCGCGCGGATGCGCTGCTGCATGTCGACCAGCTTGTGGCGCACGACCTGGTGGCCGACCAGCGTACTGCCGAAGGCCCTGCGCTGCTGTGCCCAGTCGAGCGCCTCGTCGTAGCAGGCTTCGGCAAACCCGAGGGCACCGGCTGCCAGCATCATGCGTTCGAAATTGAAGTTGTTCATGATGGCGCGAAAACCGGTGTCTGCCTCGCCGAGCAGGTTGCGCGCCGGCACGCGCACATTGTCGAAGTGCAGATGGGCGGTGTCCGAACTCAGCCACCCCATCTTGTCGAGGCGGCTGCGGGTCAGCCCGGGGCTGTCGCCCGGTACCAGCAGCAGGCTGATTCCGCTCGCACCCCTCGATTCGCTCGTGCGGACCGCCAGCGTGATCCAGTCGGCCCGCATGCCGGAGGTGATGAAGGTCTTCTCGCCATTGACGACGTAGTCGTCGCCATCGCGCCGCGCGGTGGTGCGCAGCGCCGCGACATCCGAGCCGCCGCCCGGCTCGGTGATGCCCAGGGCCGAAATCCGTTCACCCGCCAGCACGGCCGGCACGACCTCGCGTCGGATCTCGTCGCTGCCCAGCATCACCACGGGCGGCAGCCCGATGTTGTGCGACAGCAGGCTCGCCTGGACACCGCCCGAGGTTCCGTGGCGGCAGAGCGCCCGCACCATCACCAGGCGCAGGGAAGTGGGGGCGGGCGTGCCGCCGAACTGCTCCGGATAGCCCAGGCCGAGCAGCCCGAGGCTTGCGGCACGCCGGTACAGTTCGCGCGGGAACTCGCCCGCCTGCTCCCATTGCGCCAGGTGCGGGATGATTTCCGCCCGGGCAAAGCGCTGCACCGTATCGGCCAGCGCAACGCCCGCTTGCCGAAGCTCCTCGGTCGACATTTCGGTCATTCGCATTACCTCCAGCAGCTTCGCTGCCCCTGCCGCTGCCAGCCTCGGCTCGTTCGCCCGATCAGAGCACCGGGCGTCCCAGTTCGGCGGCGAAGTTGGCGAGCTTCTCACCCCATTCGCGCGCCAGTTCGCCCTTCTTCATTTCCTTTTCGAGGATCGTCCGGGAGGCCAGCCTGAGCCGTTCCGCGATGTAGTCGGGAAACTGGGTGACCTGGACATCGAAGTCGTCCACCCCGGTGCGGGTGGCGAGGATCTCGCCCAGCAGATATTCCTGCGTCCGGACGAAATAGCGCTCCTGTACGAGGTTCGTGAAGATCGTCTGGTATTCCTGGGGAAGCTTCTCGAAAGCCTTCATGTTGACGAGCAGGACGTCGTTGACCAGCGCGAGCGCCGGCCGCATCTGGAACTTGGCGACTTCCCAGAGCTTCATCGACAGCGCGCCCTGCGCCGCCCCCCAGGTGGCGCCCTCGATGACCCCGGTCGAAAGCGCCGCGTAGAGTTCCGCGCCGTCGACATGCTGCGCGGCAATGCCGGCCTCGTTCAGGTAGGTCAGCAGTGTCCCGGCCGAATGCACCTTCAGAGTGCCCAGACCCTGGTCCGACTCCGGCAGCCTGCGAAGCAGGAGCTCGAGCGGGTAGGCCATCAGGGCGGCCGCGAACATGCCCTGCTTGCGAAGCTCCTCGTTGACGGCGGCCTCGAGGCCGAGCCGCTTGGTGTAGTAGTTCAGTTCCCAGGGCGACTGCAGAACCCCGGGGACGCCGGTGTACAGGCCGAACAGTTCCGCGTCGCCCAGATGGTAGCCGGGATGCGTGCCACCGATCTCGACCACGCCGCGCTTGACGATGTCGAAGATCTGCACCGCCGAGGAGATCTCCCCCGATCCGTGCAGTTCGATCTTGAAGCCGCCATCGGTCCGGCGCTCGAGCTCGTTGGCGATGACCCGCAGCGATCCCTCGAACGATGTGGAAACCCGCGGGTAGTGCGACTGCAGCCGCCAGGTCACCTTCGACTGCGCGCGCGCCGAGGTGATGACGAAAGGTGCCAGCCCGAGGGCTCCGACCCCGGCGGCGCTGGCCTTGAGTGTGTTGCGTCGCTTGTTGTCCATTACGGTGTCTCCTCTGGGTAAATTATTCAGGGCTAACCTATCTTCGGCGATTACCGGGGTCTTGTGTCTACTGGCTGTGCACGCTGCCGCGTGTGCGGAGGCCCGGCGTTCGGCGACCAGTCGCTGGTTACTGCGACCTGGCTGAGGGGACGGGCGTGACCGCGCCGCCGCCCGAGAAGTGCCCTTCCATGTTGGCATGGAAGATCTCGTACTGCTTCGCGATGGCTTCGGGCGACCAGCCCGCCATGTGGGGCGTCAGGATGACGTTGTCCAGATCGAGGAGCTCGCGCGGCGGCTCGGGCTCGCTTTCGTAGACGTCGAGTCCGGCTCCCGCAATCGTTCCGGCGGCCAGGGCTGCGGCCAGCGCTTGCGTGTTGACGATGCTGCCCCGTCCGATATTGACCAGGAATCCCTCGGGGCCGAGCGCTTCCAGCACGGTGGCGTTCACCAGGTGATGGGTCGCGGCGCCGCCCGGCGCGGCGCACACGAGCACGTCGCACCATGCGGCCAGTGCGGCGAGGCTTTCGAAATACTCGTGCGGCGACGCCGGCCTGGGATGGCGGTTGTGGTAGCCGATCGGCATCCGGAACGCGGCGGCCCGGTCCGCGAGCTTCTCGCCGATCGCACCCATGCCGAGGATGCCGAGCCGCTTGCCGGAAACATGAAGCGGCAAGGCGATCTCGGTGCGCCAGACGCCATCGCGACAAAGCCGGTCGAGCTTGCGGAAGTTGCGCAGGCAGGCGATGACGAGACCCATCGCATGGTCCGCGACGCACTCGTCGTTCGCGCCGCGGCCGATGGCGACGACGATGCCGCGGGCCTTCGCGGCGTCCACATCGACGAGTTCATGGCCGACCCCGAGGCAGCAGACGAGTTCCAGCGTCGGCATGGCCGCGATCTCGGTTGCTGTCAGTCCGATCGAGCCGATCGTCAGCACGGCGCGGAACCGGTCGCCCTGATCGTTGATGGCCGCTTGCCGTTCTTCGGGGGTGGGCGCGAAGGTGAGGTCGTAGCGCTGCGAAAGGACCGCCAGGGAAGAGGCCCCGAGGGGGCAGAGAACGAGGAGGGGGATTTTCATTTCGGGTGGGCGGACGGGATGCTGGTGTCGCCTATGCTACGACGGCCTGCCGCGCCCGCCAGAGATCGTAGGCACACTGCTGCGCGAGCCAGACCTCGGCGGCGCCGCCATCATCTCGACCTCGAACCGGAACGTCAGGCGCCGGTTACCACTGACCGACTGTATTGTGTAACGAACGGAATACAATTGGGTAAGGGGTTACAAGGTGCCGTTCGGGCGAATGGAGCGAGGGTGCGCCCTATCTCCCGGCCGCCCGAAACGCCTTCCGGAACTCGCGGCCGGCTCGCTCGCGAAACTGTTCCTTCACCACGACCTTGCCATCGAACTCGCGTTCCAGGAACGGGCCTGCGGCTTCCTCGTCCTCGATCTGTCGCATCGCCCGGCGTACATCGGCGGGGCTGACGCCACCGAGAGTCTCGAAAAGGGCATCGAAGCCCGGGCGGTCGAACTCCTCGAAGAGGTCGTCCCCGGAAACGAGTTCGGCAGTACCCGAATCGATCTCGTCGATCCGCGCCTTGAGCTCGGCTGCGAACTCCGCCTGCTCCTGCGGGCCTCCATGGAAGGAAAGCTCATCGAGGACGGCCTCGATGACTTGCCCCAGCAGGACCTCGGAGCATCGACCGGTGGCGACGACATCCCCATACCCCTTCGCATCGAGATCGTCTTCCCTGAGGGTGATCTCTTCATTCAATCGCAGGGGAAGGGCAAGCAGCTCGCGTACCGGAGTCAGCGAGAGCGACCACTTGATGCGGTCTCCGGCCTTCACGCCGTGCGTGGTCGAGTCCTTCGTCAGGACGGGGCCGATTCCATGGAGGTTCAGCCGACTGATCGACTGGTAGGTATTCGAGCTGGTGTCGAGCTCCCAGGACCAGTACAGCTCCAGGTACTCGACACCGGCGGTCTCGGCGGGGTCGCTGCCCCGGCTCAGAGCCAGCGGTCCCTTGCGCGCCTCGTCGCAAAGCTCCACCGCCCAGTTCCGACGGAAAACATCCTTCAGTACCGGGCACACATCGAGCAGCTTGAAGATGTCGTCGAGCAGCAGATCCGGATGGAGCGCAACGGGCTCGAAGAGGAACGCCATTGCCTGCTCGGCGACGTTCCTCGCAGCTGGGGAGTCGGAATCCGCACGATGAATATCGCGCCAGATGAGGGATGGCCCTGGGCCGACGGTCAGGTTGTTCATGCTCGATTCTGGCGAGGGTCGTCGCCGACGCGGCTGGTCGCCCCACCAGCCGCCTTCCGGCGGTTTCCTTACTTGCGTGGGCGCTTTCGGATCTCGTACCGTTGCGGCCCGCCGCGTTTCGTCAACGTGTAAATCGCCGGAGGTTTCTCGGTCGAGGCCAGCTCCACGATTCGGTTGGCGTGTAAGCGCAACTGTTCGGCCACTTCCTGGCCCGTCGCGCCGTGTGCGGCGATGACGACGGCGAATACTCGGTGCTCGAATATCGCGGCGACTTCGTTCGGTCGCTTCCTCAGCTTTCGGTCACGCGTTACTACGATCCATCGGTCCTTGCCGGCTCGAGCCAACCAGATCTCGTCGGCAGTGCCTGGGGCAAAGTGGTCCTTGACATGGGTCGTTTCGTAACCTGCCTGACGGAGGGCTTCGGCGGCAAGCTTGCCACCCATCGACTCGTCAAGCAGAAAGATCTTCTTCCTAGG
>JBAYRO010000011.1:0-54124 GCA_041676645.1 Burkholderiaceae bacterium
ACAGACGTCATACTAGATATCAAGCGACTTCTCCTATCCCCTGGGAACACATCAATCTTACCGGAGAATATCGTTGGCCAAAGCCTTAGCGTAGGATTTCGCCCTCTCCCGCAAACGACCCCTGGTGGACCCGCACGCTGTCCACGGCGATGCGCACATGCTGGTAGCCGCAGCCCGAGGCGCTGGCAATCGCAACCCGCAGGCTGGCCTCGCCGTCCTCGGGCTCGATGCCGCCACAGCCGGCGACGACCCCAAGCGCGAGCCCGGCCATGGCGCCCGACAGGATATTGCGGAATCTCGACATGCTAGCGTTTCAGGCTTCTCGCAAGGCGCAGCGCGCCCAGTCCGATGCTCGCGATCCGCAGCAGGCGGCCGAGGCGGGTCGCGCCGAGCAGGGGCACCGCCACGGCGAGCAGGGCGCTCGCCCGCGGCCTGGCATGGGATGTCCGCCTGCCGCTGGCAACGGGAGCGAGCAAGGCGCGCATCTCGCTTCCGGCAAGGCGGATCTGTCGCCGCTCGAGTTCCGCCCGGGCAAGCATCAGTCGCTTGCGCTCGGCATGGCCGATCACGGGCCGGCTCATGGTGAACCTCGCTTCGGATCGTCGCGCCCGAGCACCTCGCGCAGCAGTTCGACATCCTTGCCGAACTCCGCGATCGTCGCCTCGAACGGGCTGGTGTCCCGACCCAGGCGGATGGCGAGAAAGAGCAGGATCGCCCCGAGGACGATGAAGACGGCGGCCACCGCAAGCGTCGCGATCAGCCGGTCGGTCTCCCAGAAGTACAGCACCATGTAGGCGCCGACGCCCAAGGCTCCGAACAGCAGCGCCAGGACCCCGCCGACGATCAGGCCGAGCCGCAACAGCAGCCGATCGCGCTGCTGTGCGAGCTCGATCGTCGCAAGCTCCAGGCGGGTGCGCAGCAGGCCCGCGCCGCCGGCCGTGAACCGGGCGAGGATCCCGCGCAGCGATGGCCTGTCGTCCGGTCGAGGCACGGCGTCGTCGCGATCCTAGCGGCGGTTGAGCAGCAGGCCGGCGACGAAAGCGACGGCCGCGACGACGCCCACCGTCTGCCATGGGTGATCGTGGACATAGTCGTCGGTGGCCCGGCTCGCGGCCCTGGCCTTGGTGACGGCATCGTCCTCGAGTTCCTGCAGGCGCAGCCGCGCGTTCAGCAGGCGCGCCTCGACCTGCTGGCGCAAGGCCTGCGCCTTGTCGCCGGTCTCTTCGCTGGCGTTCTTGAGCAGGTCCTCGGCTTCGGCCAGAAGTGCACTGAAATCCTCGACGAGGGAATCGCGTCGTGCCATGGGGTATCTCCGGAGGTGGTGAATCGGCCCGCCATCGCGCTGGGCCATGAATCCAATATACGCGAGCCGATGGGCAACGGGGCGGGAATCAGGCCCCTGCGTCGCCGCCCCCGGGATCCGGGATCGGCGCCGGCATCGGCCAGCCGAGCAGTTCGGCGAGCCGGCATGCCACCCAGCGCGCCTCGCGCGACTCGAGGCCGGAGGCATCCTCGGCCAGTCCGAGCTGGATGCGCTCCAGGACATCCTCCTCGGCGACCCCGAGCTGCCAGAGCAGGTTTCGCGCATGCTCGACGAGGGTCTCGGCGAGATCCTCGCAGAACTCGTAGCGCGCCAGCATGTGCTCGCGCGATTCGGTCGGCCGGATCCGGCCGGGCGGGACGAACAGCGCCACGAAGGACGCCGGCAATTGCAGCTGGTTGAAGTCTGTCATGATGGATCGAACCGATTATAGGAGCCCGGCGGCGGGAGTCCCGCGGGCAGCCGGCGCCTGCCGGCGCGGGCTCGCAATCCCCGGCCCGATCTGCCATCCTTTCAGTTCGGCGCACGCCGCCATTCCCATCGCGAGACCATGCCCAGGATCACCTACATCACCTTCGGCGGCCAGCGCCTTGTCGTCGACGCGCCAGTCGGCACCACGCTCATGGAAGCGGCCACGAACAACTCGGTGCCGGGCATCGACGGCGACTGCGGCGGCCTGTGCGCCTGCGCGACCTGCCACATCTACATCGACGAACCCTGGTCGGCCCTGACCGGCGAGCGCGGCGAAGCCGAGGAGGACATGCTGAACTTCGCCGACGATTTTCGCCCCACATCCCGGCTCGGCTGCCAGATCCGGATCACCGAAGCGCTGGATGGGCTGGAGGTGGCCCTGCCCGAAGGCCAGCATTGAGACGGATTCGCCTTCGACCGTAGATGCGAACCCGTACGGGCTAACCGCCACCGATCAGCTCGGTGAGTCGCGAAGCCGGCATCGCTCCCACCGTCAGGCCGATCCGTCCGACGGGATCCCGGTGCAGGATCGCCGGGACCGAACCCACGTCCATCGCGCGCAGCATGGCGGTGTTCTCCTTCAGGGAGCCGGTTTCCTCGTCATCGGGCTCATCGTCGGCCGCGATGCCTTCGCCGCCTTGCGCCAGCGATTGCGCATGCGCATCCATCGCGGCAACGGGATCACCGGCGCGCAGCAGCGCGGCGCCCTGGCGCGCGGATGCCGGCGAGAGCAGGACGACCGGTACCCAGTGCAGCGGCGCCGCCTCGCCGCGGCGCCGGACATCCGTCCACAGCCGCGTGCAATGCGGGCAGCGGGCATCGAAGAAGATCACCGCGGCCGGCGCGGCATCGCCCGGGCCGGTACGAAAGCCCGCGAGCCGTCCCGCCCGCTCGAACCAGGCGCTCGCCTCCGGGCCCTCGGCGAAGGCCTGGGCCCCGGCAAGCGGTGCGCGGCCGAGCACCGCCAGGCCCGCGAGCAGGCGGATGCTGGCGCGTCGATCCACGACGATCCTAGGCGGCCGGCGCCACGGGCAGCAGCTCGAGCACCTTGTCGGCCGGCCGGCACAGGGCGGCGCCTCGCTCGGTGACGACGATGGGCCGGTTGAGCAGCACCGGGTTCTGCTCGATCTGCCCGAGAAGCTCCTCGTCGCTCCACTTCGGATTGCCGAGATCCTGCTCGGCGTAGATCCGCTCCTTCTCGCGCAGCAGGCCGCGTATCGGCACGCCCATGCGGCCGGCCAGCTCGCGCAGGGTTTCCCGCGACGGCGGGTTCTTCATGTATTCCACGACCCTCGGCTCGATGCCGGCGTCGCGAATCATCATGAGGGTGTTCATCGAAGTGCCGCAGCGATTGTTGTGATAGATGACGACTTCGCTCATCCTTGCCCTCTCCCGGGTTCTGGTTGCGGATGCGCGCATTGTCCGCGATTCGCCGTGCCGCGGGCGGGATCCCCGGCGCCGCGGGTAAGGTACCCTAGGCCCATGTCCATGGTCCGTCCCGTCGCCCTGCAATGAAGATCCTCGCGCCCCAGCAGGCGATCAAGCTCGCGGTCGGGGCGGCCCTGGCGACCATGGCGATCAAGGTGGCCGCCTGGGCGCTGACCGATTCGGTCGGCTTCCTCTCGGATGCGCTCGAGTCGTCGGTCAACCTGGTCGGCGCGCTCTTCGCGCTCTGGATGCTGCGCTGGGCCCTGGAGCCGGCCGATGCGGAACACCCCTTTGGCCACGGCAAGGCGGAATACTTCTCGGCCGTGTTCGAGGGCGGCCTGATCTCGCTGGCGGCGCTCACGATACTCGGGGCCGCCGGCGAGCGCCTGCTCAATCCCCAGCCGATCGAACGGCTCGGCATCGGCACCGCCTTCGCGATCGTCGCGAGCCTGATCAACCTGGCGGTGGCCCGCATCCTGCTCGCTTCGGGCAAGGCGCACCGCTCCCTGGCGGTCGAGGCCGATGGCCGCCACCTGATGACCGATGTCTGGACGACCGCCGGCATCATCGTCGGGGTCGGACTGGCCTGGGCGAGCGGCTGGAACTGGCTCGATCCGCTGGTCGCGATCGTGGTGGCGCTCAACATCCTGCGCGAGGGCTGGAAGCTGATGCGCCTCTCGATCGACGGGCTGATGGATCGCGCCCTGGCAAGCGAGGACATCGCCCGGATCGAGACGGTGCTGGCCTCCTATCAGGCGCGCGGCGTGGCTTTCGCCAACCTGCGCACCCGGCAGGCGGGCGCGCAGCGCTTCGCGCATGTCGACCTGCGCGTGCCGGGCGACTGGACGGTGTCCCGTGCCCATGACGCGGCCGACGAGATAGAACGGGCCGCGGGCCAGGCGGTGCCGGGCCTGGCGCTCGCAACCCATGTCGAGCCGCACGGCGTGCGTCACATCGCCGACGGCCCCGCCGGGCCTTCCGCTGCCTAGACAACATGGTCGCCCGGATCATGGCGGGCGACCATCGTGCCTAATCCTGCAGCCTGATCGCGCCGGCCTTGGCGAGCCGGTCGATCTCCGCGTCGTCGACACCGCGCGCGGCGAGGATCTCGCGGGTCTGCGCGCCGATATGCGGCGCATGGGCGCGGTCCGGATCCTCGCTCGGGGTGCCGGGCACGCCAGGAATCTTCAGTACCGGCAGGCGGCCGACATCGGGGTGTTCGGTCCAGTCGATCACGCCGACGTCGCGGACATGCCCGGCCGTGAGGAAGTCGCCGTAGTCGGAGACGATGCCGTTCATGACCCCGGCCGCGGTCAGCAGCTCGGCCCATTCGGCGGCGGTCTTCTTCAGCAGCTCGACCCGCAGTTCGCGCATCAGCTCGGCCTCGTTCTCGACGCGCCTGGGCCGATTGTCGTAGCGCGGATCGGTGATCATGTCCTTGCGTCCGATCACCTCGCACAGGGCATCGAAATGATGGTCGCGCATCGACGAGATGTTGATGTAGCCGTCGGCGGTCTCGAAGCAGCCGACCGGGACGTAGAGGCCGCCCGGCATGCCGCCCTCGAGGTGGTACTCCATCATCTTCGGAGCCTGGAAGGCCGCCGCCGCCTGCATCAGGCTGCAGTCGATGAAGCGGCCCCGGCCGCTGCGAAAGCGCCCGATGAGCGCGCTGGCGATCGCCTGGTAGGCGTACAGGCCGGTCATGACGTCGACGAGCACCATGCCGCCGCGCTGGGGTACGCCCTCGGCGTTCCTGTTCATCGCCATCCAGCCGGTATACGCCTGCAGGATCGCGTCGGTCGCGGGCAGGTCGCGATTGGGTCCGTTCTGGCTGAACCCCGACACCGACAGGTAGACGAGCGAGGGATTGTCCCTGGAGAGTTCCTCATAGGCGAGACCGAAGCGCGCCATCACGCCGGGCCGGAAGCTCTCGACGATGACGTCGGCATCGGCGGCCATCTTGCGCACCAGCGCGAGCGCATCGGGATTCTTCAGGTCGACCGCGAGGCTCTTCTTGCCGCGGTTGAAGGCGACCGCATGCGCCGACAGGTCGCCATAGGTGGTGCCGAGGGTACGTCCCCAGTCGCCTGCCGGGGGTTCGACCTTGACGACTTCGGCGCCGTACTGCGCGAGCAGCATGGTGGCATGCGGGCCGGCGATGCCCTGCGCGAAGTCGAGTACCTTCAGGCCGGCGAGCGGCAGCTCATCGGCATCGATGGGGTGCGGGAACGGCTGATACATGGGGTCTCCGGGGTCATGTGACTGTCATCCGACCCGAAGTCTACAAGAAGCCCGGCCCGCTGCACGCCCCGATCATCGCCCGGCGGATTCCGCCGGCGGCGCAGCGCTCATGAAGGCGCGGCGGGCGGATGCCAGCGCCCGCCCGCGTTCCTCAGAAGACCGGCGCTGGCCAGCAGCAGGCGCAACCGGGCTTCGGAAAGCGCGATCTCGGCGCCCTGCAGTTGTGACTGCGCGGTGGCGACGTTCAGGAAACTGACCGTGCCCTCGCGGTACTGGGCTTCGACGATCTCGAGGGTATGGCGCGCCGCCTCGAGGGCGACTTCCTGCAGCGCCGCCTGCTGGTGCAGCTGCTCGACCGCGACGAGGTTGTCCTCGACTTCGACCAGGGCCTCCAGCACGAGCCGCCGATAGGCCGCCACCGACTCCTCCGCCTCGGCGCGCGCCTGGGCGCTGGCCGCATCGGTCTGCCCCCCGTCGACGAGGTTCTTCGCGAGCGCGGCACCCAGCGACCAGGCAAGCGCCGGCGCGCTGATGAGGCGGCCCAGTTCGGAACCGCCGAAACCGGCGCTGCCCGACAGGCCGAGCGTCGGCAGATCTGCCGATTCCGCCAGGCCGATGGCGGCATGGGCGGCAATCACCCGATGGCGCGCCGCCGCGACATCGGGTCGCCTCGCGAGGACCTGGGCCGGCAGCAGGGCCGGTAGCTCGGGACGCCCGGGCAAGCTGGCGCTGGGCGCGATGGCCAGCTCGGAGGGTGGCACTCCGACCAGCAGCGCCAGGGCATGCTCGAGCTGGGCGCGACTGATGCGCAGCTCGCTGCGCTGGGTCTCGACGTTGGCCAGCTGCGTCTGCGCCTGCAGGACGTCGGCACGGTCCACCACGCCCGATTCGTAGCGGATCTGGCTGAGTTCGAGAAGCCGGTGGGCGATCGCGACGCTGCCGTCGAGCAGGGATTCGCGGCGCTCGGCGCCGCGCAGCTGCAGGTAGGTCTGCACCAGGCTGGCCTGGATCGAGAGCCGCAAGGCCGCCTCGTCGGCGATGCTGGCCGACAGCCCCGATTCGCCGAGTTCGACCGCTCGCGACACCCTGCCCCAGAGATCGACCTCCCAGCTCGCGTCGGCGCCGAGGCCGTAGCGGGTGGAGGGACTGTCGTTGCGTCCGGCGTCGGCACGGCTGATGCTGGTCGAAACCCCGATGCTCGGCCAGAGCCGGGCACGCTGGCCCGCCAGGATCGCGCGGGCGTTCGACACTCGCGCCACCGCCGCGCGGATGTCCTCGTTGCCGACGGCGGCGCGCCGCGCGAGTTCGTCGAGCACCGGATCGTCGAAGGATCGCCACCACTCATCGGCCGGCGGCAGGGCGAGGTCGCCGGCATCGGGCGCCGGCGCCGCCGGTGCATGGCGAAAGCTCGCCGGCGGCTCGGCCGGCGTCGGCGCCGGAGTGTCCGTGATCGCGCATCCGGCCAGGACACCGGCGAGGACGATGCCCGCGAGCCGGTGCAGGGAGCGGCTGCGGCAGGCTGTGCCGCTTGCCGCGCCAGGAGCGGCGGAGCATGGGACGGGGAGTATGTTCGGGCGCTTCATCCGGGGTTCGCGACGGTTTCCGGGGCCGGCTCGGCGCGCCCGCGCGGGCCCAGCAGGCGGGTTCGCAGTCGTTCGAGTCCGAGGAACACCACCGGGGTGCTGTAGAGGGTGAGCAGCTGGCTGAGCATCAGGCCGCCGACGACGGCCACGCCCAGGGGCTGGCGCAACTCCGCGCCATCGCCCGAACCGATCGCCAGCGGAACCGCGCCGAGCGCCGCCGCCGCGGTGGTCATCAGGATCGGACGCACCCGGCGCAGGCAGGCGCGGTAGATCGCCGTTCCCGGCGAGAGCCGCCGGCCGGCGCGGTCGGCGGCGCGCTGGGCCGCCAGGGCGAAGTCGATCACGAGGATGGCGTTCTTCTTGACGATGCCGATGAGCAGGAACACGCCGATCAGCGCAATGACGGTGAAAGGCAGGTCGGTCAGCTGCAAGGCGATCAGTGCGCCGAGCCCCGCCGAGGGCAGGGTCGAGAGGATGGTCAGCGGATGGAGGAAACTCTCGTAGAGGATGCCGAGCACGAGGTAGATGGTCAGGATCGCCGCCAGAATCAGCATGGGCTGGCTGGCCATCGACTTGCCGAAGGCGCCGGCCGTGCCTTCGAAGCTGCCACGCAGGCTGGAAGGCATGCCGAGATCATCGAGCGCGGCACGCACCGCCGCCGTGCCTTCCGAGAGCTGATAACCCTCGGCCAGCGCGAAGCTGGTGGTGACCGCGACCGCGCCGCCCTGATGGTCGATCGACAGTGCGCTGACGTCGTTGCGCTGGCCCGCCACCGAGGCGAGCGGCAGCATCGCGCCGTCGCGGCCGCGCAGCCATACCTGCTGCAGCCCATGCGGGCCGGACAGCCAGGCCGCATCGAGTTCGAGCACCACCCGGTACTGGTTCAGGGGGTTGTAGATCACCCCCACCGGCCGCTGGCCGAAGGCGTTGTAGAGCGCGGTGTCGATGTCGCGCACATCGACGCCGAAGCGGGCTGCCGCATCCCGGTCGATGACGAGCTCGACCTCGGGCGAGCGATCATCGAGGTCGCTGTCGACGTCGGTGATCTGGGGCAGCTTGCGCAGCGTCTCCACCACCCGTGGCTCCCATTGCCGCAGTGTCGCGAGATCATCGCCGATCAGCGTGTACTGGAGGTCGGAGCTCGATTCCCGGCCGCCGACGCGGATGTCCTGCACCGGCGTCAGGAAGCTGCGCACGCCGGCCAGCTCCGCCAGCGGCGCGCGCAGGCGGTTGATGATCCGCTCGGCCGGCTCCCGGCCCCCGTCGAGCGGCTTCAGGCCGATGAACATGAAGGCGCGGTTGCGCGAGCCGCCGCCGGTGAACGCGGTCACCGATTCGATCGCCGGGTCCTGGCGCAGGATCGCGATGACCTGGTCGAGCGAGGCCTGCATCTGCTCGAAGGAGACGCTCTGCTCACCGCGCACGAAACCCATCAGCCGGCCGGTGTCCTGGCGCGGGAAGAAGCCCTTGGGGATCGCCTGGTACATCGCGACGGTCGCGGCCATCGCCGCGATGAACATCAGCCATCCGAGCGCCTGGCGACGCAGCATCCAGCGCAGCGAGCGGCGATAGCCGCGCATGACCAGGTCGAGCAGCCATGGCGGCCGTACCCGCTTGCGCCGCCGGTCACCGGCGTGCGGGTCGCCGAGCAGGTGGGCCGCCATCATCGGGGTGGTCGTGAGCGATATGAACATCGACACCATGATCGCCACCGAGAGCACCACCGCGAACTCCCGGAACAGCCGGCCGACGATCCCGCCCATGAACAGCACCGGGATGAATACCGCGACCAGGGAGACGCTGATGGTCAGGACCGTGAAGGCGATCTCGCGGGTGCCGACCCAGGCGGCCTCGCGGGCGCCGAGCCCGCGTTCGCGATGGCGCGAGATGTTCTCGACCACCACCACCGCATCGTCGACCACGAAGCCGGTGGCGATCGTCAGGGCCATCAGGGAGAGGTTGTCGACGCTGTAGCCGAGCAGGTACATCACGCCGAAGGTGCCCGCCAGGGAAACCGGCACCGAGACGCTGGGCACCAGGGCGGCGCGCACCCGGCGCAGGAAGATCCAGACCACCGCGATCACCAGCCCGATCGCGATCATCAGGGCGTGCTCGACCTCCTTCACCGATGCCCGGATGGTCGGGGTGCGGTCGCTGACGATGTCGAGGTCGATCTGTGGCGGGATCGATGCCCGCAATACCGGCATCAGCTCGCGAACCCGGTCGACCGCCGCGATGATGTTGGCATCCTGTGTCTTGTAGAGGATCAGCAGGATCGCCGGCCGGTCGTTGGACACCCCGTAGGTGCGCACGTCCTGCACCGAATCGGTCACCGATGCGACGTCGGTCAGCCGCAGGACGCTGCCGTCGTCGTAGCGCAGGATCAGCGGCGCGAAGTCGGCGGCGCTGCGCGCCTGGTCGTTGGCGCCGACCTGCCAGGTGCGCCGGCCGTCGTCGAGATTGCCCTTGGGGCGATTGGCGCTGGCCTCGACCAGGGCCACCCGCACATCGTCGAGCGCAAGCCCGGTGGCGGCGAGCCGGCCGGGATCGACCCTGACCCGCACGGCGGGCAGCGCGCCGCCGCCGATCGTGACCTGGCCGATGCCCTCGATCTGCGCGAGTCGCTGCGCCAGCACCGTCGATGCGGCGTCGTACATCTCGCCGCGGCTCAGGCTGGCCGACGTGAGCGACAGGATCATGATCGGCGCATCGGCGGGATTGGCCTTGCGCAGCCGCGGGTTGTCGGGCATGCCGGTGGGCAGTTGCGACTGGGCCGCATTGAGCGCCGCCTGCACATCGCGGGCAGCGGCGTCGATGTCGCGGTCGAGATCGAACTGGACGGTGATCCGGGTCGAGCCGAGCGAGGAGCGCGACGTCATCTCGGTGACGCCGGCGATCGCGCCGATCGCCCGCTCCAGCGGCGTGGCCACTGTTGCCGCCATCGCCTCCGGCGCGGCGCCGGGCAGGGACGCGGACACCGATATCGTCGGGAAATCGATCTGCGGCAGGGGCGCGACCGGCAGGAAACGGTAGGCGATGAAACCGAACAACGCGATCCCGATGGTCAGCAGGGTCGTGCCGACCGGCCGGTCGATGAAGGCGCGCACCCAGTTCATCGCGCCCACCTCGCGAAGCCGAGGTAGATCACCGGCGTGGTGAAGAGCGTCATGAGCTGCGAAAGCAGCAGGCCACCCACCAGGGTGACGCCGAGCGGATTGCGCAGCTCGCTGCCCATTCCGGTGCCCAGCATCAGGGGCAGCGCGCCCAGCAGCGCCGCGGCGGTCGTCATCAGGATGGGCCGGAAGCGCAGGCGACAGGCCTCGATGATCGCCGAACGTTCGTCGAGCCCGCGGCTGCGGCGGGCATCGAGCGCGAAGTCGATCATCATGATGGCGTTCTTCTTCACGATGCCGATCAGCAGCACGATGCCGATGATCGCCACCAGGCCGAGGTCCATGTCGGCGGCCCACAGGCCGAGCAGCGCCCCGAGGCCCGCCGACGGGAGGGTCGAGAGGATCGTCAGCGGGTGGATGTAGCTCTCGTACAGCACGCCGAGCACGATGTACATCGTCACGATCGCCGCGATCACCAGCCAGACGGTGTTGGTCAGCGAGGCCTGGAAGGCGAGCGCCGCGCCCTCGAAACGGGTCTCGATCGATTCGGGCAGGCCGATCTGGCCGAGCATCGTGCGCGCCGACTCGATCGCCGGCCCGAGCGAGGCGCCCGGCTCGAGATCGAAGGACAGGGTCGCGGCCGGCAGCTGGTCGACCCGCTGGATCGACAGCAGGGTCGTGCGCTCCTCGATGCGGGCCAGCCGCGACAGCGGTATGGGGCCGTTGTCCGGGGTGGCGACATGCACCGTGTCGAGGCTGGCCAGGCCGCGCCGGAACGCGGGCGCATGCTCGAGCACCACCCGATACTGGTTCGACTGGGTGTAGATCGTCGAGATCGCGCGCTGGCCGAGTGCCGTGTAGAGCGCCTGGTCGATCTGCGCGACGCTCACGCCGAAGCGCGCCGCAGCGTCGCGGTCGATATGGATATAGGCCTGCAGCCCACGGTCCTGCAGATCGGTGCCGACATCCCGGATGCCGGGCAGCCCGGCCAGGGCGTCACGCGCGGCGGGCGCCCAGCCCAGCAATTCGTCCGGATCGGTGGCGCCGAGGGTGAGCTGATAGCGGGCGCGCGCCACCCGGTCCTCCACCGAGAGATCCTGCACCGCCTGGGCATAGATCCGCACGCCGGGCACGCGCTCGGCGATGCCGGCGAGCCGGCGCCCGACCGCGTCGGCGCGGTCATCGCGCGATTCGAGCGGTGCGAGCGCGACCAGCATCCGGCCGACGTTCAGGGTGGGATTCTCGCCGTCGACCCCGATGAAGGATGCCACATGGGATACCGCCGGGTCGGCCAGGACTTCGGCGGCGACACGCTGCTGCAGTTCGCTCATCGCCTCGAAGGAGATCGACTGCGGCGCTTCGACGGTGAGATTGATCGCGCCCGTGTCCTGCACCGGGAAGAATCCCTTGGGCAGCCAGATCCACAGCGCGATCGTCGCGACCAGGCTGGCGACGAACATCAGCATGACCAGGCCGCGGCGGGCGAGCGCCACATCGAGGGCGCGCATGTAGGCATCGATGATGCGATCGAAGCCCGCCCCGACGGCCCGCGAGATGCGGCCTTCGCCCTCTCCGGCTCCGGGACGCAGCAGCTTCGCGCACATCATCGGCGTCAGGGTGAGCGAAACGACCGCCGAGATCAGGATCGCGACGGTCAGCGTGATCGCGAATTCCCGGAACAGCCGGCCGACCACGTCGGACATGAAGAGTAGCGGTATGAGGACCGCGACCAGCGACACCGTCAGCGAGACGATGGTGAAGGCAATCTGCTTCGAGCCCCGCAGGGCCGCCTGCAGCGGACGCTCGCCGGCCTCGACATGACGGGCGATGTTCTCGATCATCACGATGGCATCGTCGACCACGAAGCCGGTGGCCACCGTCATCGCCATCAGGGTGAGGTTGTTGATCGTGAACCCGGCAAGGTACATGACTCCGAAGGTGCCGATCAGCGAGATCGGCACCGCCACCGCCGGGATCAGGGTTCCCCGCGCGCTGCGCAGGAACAGGAAGATCACCATCACGACCAGGGCGATCGACAGCAGCAGCTCGCCCTGCACCGCCGCCACCGAGGCGCGGATCGTCTGGGTCCGGTCGGAGAGCAGTTCCACCTCGATGCCGCCCGGCAGGGTTTCACGCAGGCGCGGCAGCAGCTCCTTGATCCCGTCGACGGTGGCGATGACATTGGCGCCCGGCTGGCGCCGGACATTGAGGATGACCGCCTCGCGCGAGTCGGCCCAGGCCGCCAGCCGCTCGTCCTCCGCCCCGTCGACCACCGTCGCGATGTCGGCCAGCCGCACTGCCCGCCCCTCGCTGTAGGAGACGATCAGGCGCCGGTACTCGTCGGCGGTGCGCAACTGGTCGTTGGCGTCGATCGCCAGCGCCCGGGCGTCGCCGTCGAAGCTTCCCTTGGGCTGGTTCACGTTGGCCGCCGCGATCGCGTTGCGTACCTGGTCGAGGGTCAGGCCGAGCGAGGCGAGCGCGGTCGGATTGGCCTGGATGCGCACCGCCGGCCGCCGGCCACCGGCGATGGAGACCATGCCCACCCCCGGCAGCTGCGCGATCCGCTGCGCGACGCGCGTCTCGACCAGGTCGTGGACGGCGGTCACCGGCAGTGTCGGCGAACTGACCGCGATCGACAGGATCGGAGTGTCGGCCGGATTGACCTTGCTGTAGACCGGCGGGCGCAGCAGGTCCGATGGCAGCAGGTTGCCGGCCGCCTGGATCGCCGCCTGCACCTGCTGCTCGGCAACCTCGATCGCCAGGTCGAGATCGAAGCGCAGGGTGATCACCGATGCGCCGCCCGAACTGGTGGAGCTCATCCGTTGCAGGCCCGGCATCTGGCCGAACTGGCGCTCCAGCGGCGCGGTCACTCCGGAGGCGACGACCTCGGGGCTCGCGCCCGGGTACAGGCTGCTGACCTGGATGGTCGGATAGTCGACCTCGGGCAGCGAGGACAGCGGCAGCAGCCGGTAGGCGAGCAGGCCCGCCAACAGCACCGAAACCATCAGCAGGACGGTGGCCACCGGCCGCTCGATGAACAGGCGCGACGGATTCATCGCCAGCGCACTAGCGCGCCTCGCCGGCGCCCTGCGCGGTGCCCTGCCCCGCGATCCTCACCTGCGAGCCGGCCGGCACCCGTTCGGCGCCGTCGATCACCACCCGGTCGCCGGCCTCGACCTCGCCGCGTATCTCGATCCAGTCCCGGTCGCGTTCGCCCGTATCGACCTCGCGCGTGGCGATCGTCATGTCGGGCAGGACCACGGCCAGGGATGCGCCGCGGCTGGAGCGCTGCACCGCCGCCACCGGAACGGTCAGGCGGTCGGCCAGCACTTCGACCTCGATGCGGACATTGACGAACTGGTTGGGAAAGAGCGCCCGGTCGGCGTTGGCGAACTCCGCCTTGGCCCGGATCGAGCCGGTCGCCGCGTCGATCGCGTTGTCCACCGTCGAGAGCCGGCCCTCGGCGAGCTGGCGCAGGCCGTCGCGATCGAACAGGGTCACGGTCATCGCCTGCCCGGCCGCGCGCGCCGCGCGGATCCTCGGCAGCACCGCCTCGGGCACCGAGAACACCACGTCGACGGGAGTGACCTGGACGATGGTGACGATCCCCTCGGTATCGCTCGCGCGCACCCGGTTGCCCGGATCGAGGCGCCGCAGCCCCGCCACCCCCCCGATCGGCGCGCTGACCTCGGTATAGGAAAGCTGCAGCCGGGCTTCGTCGACCAGGGCCTTGCCGGCGCGCACCGTCGCCTCGAGCTGCGCGGCCAGCGCCTCCTGGTTGTCGACCTGCTGGCGGGCGATCGCGTCCCGCGCGAGCAGGCCGCGAAAGCGCTCGAGATCGCGCCGGGCGCTGGTCAGCTGCGCCTGGTCGCGAGCGAGCGTGGCCTCGGCCTGGGCGAGCGCGATCCGGAATGGCACGGGGTCGATCTTCGCGAGCAGCTGGCCGGCCGCGACCGGTTCGCCCTCCTCGAAATGCAGGGAAAGCAGTTCCCCGTCGACGCGCGGCTGGACGACGGCGGTACGGCGGGCCGCCACCGTGCCGATCGCGTCGACGGTGACCCGGAGATCCTGGCGACGGGCTTCGGCCACGGTGACCAGGGGCGCCTGCGCGCCCGCGCCCGGCCAGCCGCCGCGACCGCCCGCGGACCCGCGGCCGGCCGCGCCGTCCTGCGTTGCCGTGGCGCCGGGACGCCAGTCGGCCAGGGGCCGACCCGGTTCGCTGGCCCACCAGAGGAAGATCCCGAGGGCAGTGAGCAGAGCCAGCCCGACCAGCCAGCCGGTCGCGCCAACGCCGCGCTGGTCCGAAGTGGCGCAGCGCCTCAAGTCGCGTCGCTCACGATTGCCGGCAGCAACTCCCCGATCGCACCACTCAGCAGGGCATCGGCCAGATGGTCCATGCCAGTGGCCTGGGCGTTGATGATCACGACCCGGGCTCCGGCCTCCTTGGCGACCGGCACGATGTTCGCGGCCGGGAAGACCTGCAGCGTGCTCCCGATCGCGAGCAGCAGGTCGGCCTCGGCGGCGACCTGCATGGCGCGATCGATCACCTCGGGCACGAGCGCCTGGCCGAAGGAAATGGTGTCGCTCTTGAGGATGCCCCGGCAACGCGGGCAGGCCGGATCGTCCTCGCCCTGGCGCACCCGTTCGAGGACTTCCGCCATCGGATAACGGGTACCGCAGGACCAGCACATCGCGCGCCGTATGGTTCCATGGACCTCGATCACGCGATCCGGCGAGTTTCCGGCGATCTGGTGGAGTTCATCGATGTTCTGGGTGACCAGGGCGTGCAGCAGGCCGCGCTTCTCGAGCGCCACGATCGCGTCGTGGCCCCGATTGGGCTGGGCATGCCAGGCGGGACTGGCGAGGCGATTCTGCCAGGCCGTGCGCCGGATCTCGGGGTCGGCCAGGTAGTCCTGGATCGTGGCGAGGCGTTCGGCGGCCGGATTACGGGTCCAGACGCCCTGCGGTCCACGGAAATCGGGTATCCCGGAGTCGGTCGAAATGCCGGCGCCGGTCAGGACGACGATGCGGCGTGCCTCGTCGACCCAGGCGCGGACCCGGGCAAGAAGTTGACTGTCTGTGCTCATGGCGGTGCGATCGGGAAACGAAGCTGGAAACGGGCGCTCGCATTCTGGCATGCGAAACCATCCCGATGGTCGATCCGCCGCCGGTAAGGCGCCGATGCGCTGATGTAAGGCTTTGTAACGCGGCGCGCAGCCTATCATCGGGCTCATGGAGCATTGCCCATCGGCGCTTCGCAACACAGGACCGAACATGAATACCCTGAACGAGCATCCCGTCACCCGGCGCTGGCCGCCGGCCCACCCGGAGCGTCTCCAGCTCTACTCGCTCACCACCCCCAACGGGGTCAAGGTCTCGATCGCCCTCGAGGAGATCGGCCTGCCCTACGAGGCGCATCTCGTCTCCTTCGAACGCCAGGACCAGATGACGCCGGAGTTTCTCGCCCTGAATCCGAACAACAAGATTCCGGCGATCATCGATCCCAACGGGCCGGGCGGGCGCCCGCTGGCGCTGTTCGAAAGCGGCGCGATCCTGATCTACCTGGCCGAGAAGACCGGCATGCTGATGCCGACCGATCCGGCGGCCCGCTACGAATGCATCCAGTGGCTGATGTTCCAGATGGGCGGGATCGGTCCGATGTTCGGCCAGCTCGGCCACTTCCACAAGTTCGCCGCCGACAAGGTGCGCGACAATCCCTATCCGGTGGAGCGTTACTCGGCCGAATCCCGGCGCCTGCTGGGCGTCCTCGACCAGCGCCTGGCCGGACGCAGCTTCATCATGGGCGAGGAGCTGACGATCGCGGACATCGCCAGTTTCCCCTGGGTGCGCAACCTGCGCGACTTCTACGAAGCCGGCGATCTGGTCGGCATGGGCGATTTCGCACGGGTGGCCGACTGGCTCGAGCGCTGCCTCGCCCGCCCGGCGGTGCAGCGCGGCCTGGTTCAGCCTTCCGGCTGAATCGGACCTTCCGGGCGATCGGGACCGTCCTGGCGGACGGCGCCGCGGACCCGGGCGATCAGCTCGGTCGCCGCCTGTTCGGCCCGGATCGCCGCATCCATCGGCTGCAGGCACAGGCCGGCGTGGCCGTAGTTGAGATTCTCGTAGATCTCGGCAGTGGCCGGACTGGCCGCCAGTACCTGGCGCAGGCGCTCGTCGGGCGTCACGTCGATCAGTTCGGCACGCAGCCGGCTGGCGAGCCGGCGATAGCCATCGGGCTCGGCCCGGTGGAAGCCGCGCTCGACGGACTCGAGCAGGCCGGCGAGCATCGTGATGGTCTGGATCTTCCCGGGGCCCACGGCCCCTTCGGTCGAAGGCGTCATATGCACTTGGTCTCCGGTCATGGCAGCGTCGGGGGTTTCCGGGCACTGCTCCATGCTTCCGAATTCGGGGCATTCGCCGGATTTTCAAGCGGCGGCGAGGATGTCCGGCCAGGCCTTCAGCGGATCCGGTGCTCCAGGGCCCACTTCGCCGCCGGAGTCCGGCCGAGGCGATCGACCAGGATCGGCAGCACCGGGGACAGGCTCGCCGGCAGGGTCCAGGGCGGATTCACCACGAACATGCCGCTGCCGTACAGGCCCGGGCCGGTGGCCGGCGGCGCGTCGATGTCGAGGCTCACATGCAGCCAGTCCCGGCCCACCATCTGTTGCAGCGCCGCCGCCATGCGCTCGGATTCATGGCGCCGGACCCGCGGATACCAGATCGCGTAGACCCCGGTGGCGAAGCGCTCGAGCGCGTCGCGCAGGACCTGGCGCACCTTGCGGTAGTCGCCCTTGTCCTCGTAGGGCGGGTCGATCAGGACCAGGGCGCGGCGCGGCGGCGGCGGCAGGATCGCGCGCAGCATCGCGAAACCGTCGGCCCGCTCGGCACGGATGCGTCGGCTGTCCGGCAGGCGGCTGCGCAGCACCTCGATCTCGGCCGGATGCAGCTCGAACAGGCGCAGCCGGTCCTGGGGGCGCATCGTCTCCGCGAGCAAGGCCGCCGAGCCCGGATAGCGCAGCAGTCGGCCCGATGGGTTGAAGTCGCGAACCTGCTCGAGATAGTCGGCAAGGGCCTCGGGCAGGCCGGCCGGATCCATGTCCTGGAGCGAGCCGATGCCCGTCGCGAATTCACCCTTCTTCCGGGCGGCAGCGCCGTCGAGCTCGTACCAGCCGCCGCCGGCGTGGGTGTCGACCAGCCAGCACGCCGTGTCCTTGTGATGGAGATGGCGTACCAGGGCAAGCAGCACGATGTGCTTGAGCACATCGGCATGGTTGCCCGCATGGAACGCATGGCGATAGCTGAACATGGGCGTGCCCGGGCGAAAGCGCGATCATAGCGCCCCGGCCCTGCGCGCGGCCTCCTCGCGGGTGATGCGCCACTCGATCCCCTGGATGGTGCCGCCACGGTCGTCGGGCGCGCTCGCCGGCCCGATCGCGGTCATGCCGCAGCGCGTGGTGATCCGGCAGGCGCCGACGTTGTCGGCGGTCGTCTTCGAGTACACCGCCGGAATCGCCGTCCGCGCGAAGGCAGTCTCGATCGCGGTGGCGATGATGCCGGTTCCATAGCCCTTGCCCCAGCCGTCGGGATGCAGCCAGAGGCCGGTCTCGAGTCCATCGCGCCAGGCGGTGAAGCGGAAGATCGCGACCCACTGCCGGTCCTGGTCGGGACGTTCGCAGGCGAACGCGATCAGCCGGCCCGCGGCTTCGTCGGCCATGACCGAGCGCATGCGCTCCAGTGCGATCGCCGGCTCCTCGGGAGCCGGCCACGGGAGGCAGCGATTGAACCCGGGATGCCGGGTGGCCAGCCAGAGGCGCCAGTAGTCATCGCTGGCCACCGGCCGGAAGCGCAACTCGCCGGCTCTTGCGGTGGACAGTTCGCGGCGCAGTTGCGCCAGGTACAGGGCCGGCCCGGCCAGCCCCGTGCGGGCCGTCTTGCGGGTCTGCTGGATCGCCAGGATCGCCATGACCGGAGCCCTCGCCTCGATGGGGTCGAGGGCATTGTGGGAAGCGCTCCCGGCCCATGCGGGTCCGCTTCCGCCGGGCGGCGAACGGGGGCCGACCGGAGGTGGCCGGCGCTCATGCTATCGTCGAATATCCGGATGCGCCCGCGGCGCCAGCCCATTCAAGAAAGAGCCATGAGACAGCCCCTCTACGAATACAAGCAACTGGAACGCCTCCTCGCCCCCCGGTCGGTGGCGGTGATCGGTGCATCGCGCACCGCCGGCGCCTTCGGCAACCGCGTGATGCAGCATCTCGCGAGCTACGAAGGCAAGGTCTGGGCGGTCAATCCCAAGTACGACACGGTCGAGGGAAGGCCCTGCGTGCCGACGATCGAGGCGATCGACGAATCCCCCGACTGCGTGGTCATCACGGTGCCGCGCGACCATGTCGAGGCCAATGCGCTGGCCTGCGCGCGCAAGGGTGTCGGCGGCCTGGTGATCTTCGCGTCGGGCTATGCCGAAGTGGGCACGCCCGAGCGCATCGCGCAGCAGCAACGCCTGACCGGGATCGCGCAGGAACACGGCATGCCGATCATCGGCCCGAACTGCATCGGCATCGTCAACACCTCGGTGGGCGCGATCCTCACCTTTTCGGCGGCGCCCGCCTTTCGCAAGCCGGGCGAACGGGCGATCGGCCTGATCAGCCAGTCGGGGGCGCTCGCATTCGCGATGGCGCAGGCGGTGGAACACGGCGTGCAGTTCTCGCACGTCATGACTTCGGGCAACGCCTGCGATGTCGATGTCGCCGACCAGGTCGCCTACCTGGCCCGGGATCCCGATTGCCACGCGATCGCCTGCCTCTTCGAGGGCATGGCCGCGCCCACCCGCCTGCTCGAAGCGGCGCGCATGGCCCAGCAGGCGGACAAGCCGCTGGTCATCTTCAAGATCGCCTCGAGTGAACAGGGCGCGACGGCGGCCGCGTCGCATACCGGCTCGCTCGCCGGCTCCGATGCAGTCTACCGGGCCTCGCTCGAGCGGCTCGGCGTGATCCTCGTCGACAACTTCGAAGCCCTGGTCGAGACCACCAGCTTCTTCGCCAAGGCGCCGCCGCCGACAGCGACGGGCGTGGCGGTCATCGCCTCGTCGGGCGGCGGCGCGATCATGTGCGCCGACAAGGCCGAGAAGCACGAGGTGCCGCTGCCCCAGCCGGCCGATCCGACGCGCGAAGTGCTGCTGCGCCACATCCCCGAGTTCGGATCGGCCCGCAATCCCTGCGATGTCACGGCGCAGGTGCTCACCGAGCCGGAGAGCTTCGTCGCCTGCACCGACGCCTTGCTGGGCGATCCGGCTTTCGGCGCCCTCGTCTTTCCGGCCGTCTATGCGTACCCGACCATGAATCCGCGGACCGAGGTGCTCGGCCGGGTGGCCGCCGAGCGCGGCAAGATCAGCTGCTCGGTGTGGAGCACCGAATGGCTCGAGGGTCCGGGTTCGCGCGAGGCCGAGGAGAATCCGAACGTCGCCCTCTTCCGTTCGATGGACCGCTGCTTCGCGACCCTGCGCGCATGGCACGAGCGCGACCGGCTCGGCAGGCTCGACCGCACCGTGCGACGGCTGAGCCCGCCCGATGCGCGCGATCGCGCCATGGCGATGCTCGATTCGATCGATACCCCCATTCTCACCGAAGCCCAGTCGAAGGCGCTGCTCGCCCTCTACGGATTGCCGGTGGTGCAGGACCATCGCTGCCAGAGCGCGGACGAGGCGGTGGCCGCCGCCGCCGCGACCGGTTACCCGGTGGTGATGAAGGCCGAGTCGCCCGACATCGCGCACAAGACCGAGGCCGGCGTGGTCGCGCTCGACATCGCCGACGAAACGCAGGTGCGCGAGGCTCACGCGCGCATCATCGCCAATGCGCGCAAGTACGATCCGAAGGCGCGCATCGACAGCGTGCTGGTGCAGCCGATGGTGCCGGCCGGCGTCGAGATCGTGATCGGCGCGAAGGTCGATCCGCAGTTCGGGCCGGTGGTTCTCGTCGGCCTCGGCGGCGTGCTCGTCGAGGTGCTGCGCGACACCGCGATCGCGCCGGCGCCGCTGGCCCGGGACGAGGCGCTCGAGATGCTGCGCCGCTTGCGGGCCGGGCGGCTGCTCGACGGCTTCCGCGGCCAGCCCGGCGCCGATCGCGAGGCGCTGGCCGCACTGGTGGTCCGCATGGGCGAAGTCATCGCCGACCTCGGGGAGCGGATCGCCGAGATCGATCTCAATCCGGTGATCTGCCGTGGCGAGCGGATGCTCGCGGTCGACGCGATGATCGCTCAATCCTCGAAGGGCAGCCCGACGTAGTTCTCGGCGAGCGCCGCGCAGGCCGCGGTGGAGCCGCAGAGATAGTCGAGTTCGGCATGCTGCACCCGATGGCCGAACTCGCCGTCGTCGGGAAAGCGGTGCAGCAGGTTGGTCATCCACCATGAGAAGCGCACCGCCTTCCAGACACGGCGAAGACACTTGTCCGAGTAGGCGTCGATTTCGGTCATTCGCCCGCCGCCGGCATAGTGGTCGATCAGCGCGCGCGACAGATAGCGGACATCGGATGCCGCGAGATTGAGCCCCTTGGCACCGGTCGGCGGCACGATGTGGGCGGCGTCGCCCGCGAGCAGCAGCCGGCCGAAGCGCATCGGTTCGGCCACGAAGCTGCGCAGCGGCGCGATGCTCTTCTCGATGGACGGACCGGTGACCAGTGCCTCGGCCGCCGACGGATCGAGCCGTCGGCGCAGTTCGTCCCAGAAGCGGTCGTCGGACCAGTCCTCGACCTTGTCCTCGAGGGGGCACTGCACGTAGTAGCGGCTGCGGCTGCGCGAGCGCATGCTGCACAGGGCGAAGCCGCGCTCGTGATTGGCGTAGATCAGTTCCTCCGACACGGGCGGCGTGTCGGCGAGCAGGCCGAGCCAGCCGAAGGGGTAGACGCGTTCGAAGCGCCGCACCGCCGTCGCCGGGACGCTGCTGTGCGAGACGCCGTGCGAGCCGTCGCAGCCGGCGATGAAATCGCATTCGACCTCATGGCGGATGCCGTCGTGCCGCCAGCTCACCCGCGGCCGTCGGGAATCGAAGTCATGCAATGCCACATCGGCGGCTTCGTAGACCGTCGGCGCCCCCGTGGCCTGGCGAGCCTCCATCAGGTCGCGGGTGACTTCGGTCTGGCCATAGACCGTGACCCGGCTGCCCGCGGTGAGGCTCGCCAGGTCGATGCGATGGCGGCGACCATCGAAGGAAAGCGCGATGCCGTCGTGCAGCAGGCCCTCGTCATGCATGCGCCCGCCGACGCCCGCTTCATCGAGGAGATCGACCGTCACCTGCTCGAGCACGCCAGCGCGAATCCGGCCCAGAACATAGTCGCGGCTCTGGCGCTCGAGGATCAGGGTGTCGATGCCTGCGCCATGAAGCAGCTGGCCCAGCAGCAGGCCGGCCGGCCCCGATCCGATGATTGCCACCTGGACTCGCATGTCTCGCTCCCTTGTTGTCGCCCGTCCGCGAGGACGAGCCTGAATCAGCGTCCCGATCCGCATCCGGATGATTCGCGCGGCGGCGGCTTCGTGGCCACCGACTCTCGCCCGGAATCCGAACATCGAGAGTTGCCTCGCCGCAACTGTCGATTATGCGTATGCCCGTCGCTGAGCTAACCTGAATCCGTGACGGCTCAGCAAGGAGGCCGAATGAACCGGGGAGTGAGACGCCGCAATGTCATCTGGTCGCTGTTCTGGATCGCGCTTCTCGGTTCGAGCGCGGCCGGCCAGGGCAGTTCCTCCGTCTTTCGCGATGCCGATCTCGCGCTCGGCGAACGCTTGATTGCACAGCATGAATGCCAGGCCTGCCACAGTGGCCTGGCCGAGGGTGATGGCACTTCCATCTACGATCCGGTCGATCGGATCCGCAGCGCCTCGGCCCTGCTGAGCAGGGTGGAGACCTGTAATACCGAGATGAGTCTCGGAATGTTCCCCGACGAGGTCAACGCGGTCGCCGCGGTCCTCGATCGCCACTACTACGAGCTCGAGTAACCCGCATCTTGCCGATCGAACCCGGCCGGCTCGCCGGCGATGCCTCCGGCCGACTGCTGAGCCCGGTATTCGGCGACGTCTACAAGAGCGCCGCCGGCGCGCTCGCCGAGGCGGCGACGGTCTTCGTCGGCGGCGCGGGCCTGCGCGAGCGCTGGCCCGGGCGGCGGGCCTTCACCGTTCTCGAGCTCGGTTTCGGTCTCGGCGCCAATTTCTTCGCCACCCTCTCGGCCTGGCGCGAGGATGCCCGGCGGCCAGCGCGGCTCGACTTCGTTTCGGTCGAGGCCCATCCGCTGCCGCATGCCGACCTCGCCGATGCGCTCGCCCGCATCGGCGTCGATCCCGAGGATGCGCGACGACTTCTCGCCCAATGGCCGCTGCCGCTGCCCGGATTGCATCGGCTCGCCTTCGATGATGGCCGGGTGGTGCTGACGCTCGCCCTCGGCGATGCGGCGGCGATCGTGCCCCGGCTCGCGCTGGCCGCCGATGCCTTCTACCTGGATGGCTTCGCCCCGGCGCGCAATCCGGCCATGTGGTCGGTCGGCTTGATGAAGCAGCTCGCCCGACGGGCCCGGCCGGGGGCCGGCATCGCCACGTATTCGGTGGCCGGCGCGGTGCGTCGCGCGCTCGGGCAGGCCGGCTTCGAGACCCGCGCCGAGCCCGGTTTCGGCGGCAAGCGCGGTCGCCTGGTCGGGCATTACGCGCCGGCATGGCGGACCTGGCCGGCGCCGCCATCGGCGCCCGTCTTCACGGATCGCCGGGTGCTGGTGATCGGTGCCGGCATGGCCGGCGCCGCGCTCGCCGCGGGCTTCGCCGATTGCGGCTGGCGGGTCCTCGTCGCCGAGGCTCGGGCGCGGCCGGTCGGCGGTGGATCGGACCAGCCGCGGCTCGCCATGCACCTGCACCTGTCGCCCGACGACAACCGGCTGGCGCGCCTGTCCCGCGCCGCCTTTGGCATGGGGCCCGGCGTGCCGCTGGCCGAACGCCACGATGGCGACGCGATCGGTCGGCTGTCGCCGGCGATCGATCTCCCGCAGGCGTATCGCCAGCGGGAGATGCTCGCGGGGCTCGGTTTCGCGTCGTCCCTGGCGAGCTGGCTGGAGTCGGACCAGGCCAGCGACATCGCCGGGATTCGCCTGCCGCAAGGCGGCATCTGGATGCCCCGGGCGGGCGCCGTCGAGCCGCATGTCGAGTCCGCCCGATGGCTGGCCCATGCCGCGATCTCGACCCGCTTCGATTGCCGCGTCGCTGGATTGCGTCCCGGCGGCGGGGCCTGGCGGGCACGCGACGCCACGGGCAGCGTCATCGGCGACTTCGATCTCGTCGTTCTCGCCTGTCCGGAAGCGGCGATCGGGCTCGGCGGCTTCAGCAGTCTCACGCTCTTGCGTACCCGTGGCCAGTCGAGCCGCCTGCGCAGCCCGCGGCTGGCCGGACTACGCTGCCTGCTGGGCGGCGACGCCTACGCCTGCCCCCTGCCCGACGGCGAAACCCTGATCGGCTCGACCTTCACCGACGGTGACGATCTCGCGCCCGATCGGGCCGATGACGAAAGCAACCTGTGTCGCCTCGGGCGCATGCTCGGCATCGCGCCGGCCGAATTCGATCCGCGCTGGCGCGGGGCCGCCACCGGGTTTCGCTTCGGCCCGCGCGACCGCATGCCGCTGATCGGCTGGGCGCCGGACGACGGGGCCGCGTTCGCCGATCGCGAAGCCCTGCTGCGCAATGCGAAGCTGCCGCTTCCGCGGGCCGCCGGACTGATGCTCGCCACCGGCTTCGGCTCGCGCGGCGCCCTGTGGTCACTGCTCGCCGCCCGCCTGTTGCCCGCGCTCGCCGAAGGCAATCCCCTGCCGATCGAAGCCGACCTGGCCGCCTCGATCGACCCTGCGCGGTTCCTGCGTCGAAAGCTCGCGGGTGGCGGGATACACTAGGCGCCTCATTCATCGGGGCCAACATGTCGAAGACGAAATCCGGACCGAAATACGACTGTTCACGCTGTCCGGGCTATTGCTGCAGCTATCCGCGTATCGAACTGCTCGACGAGGATGTCCAGCGACTCGCCGACCACTTCGAGATGAGCTTCGAGAAGGCCGAGCGAAAATTCTCCGAATGGTATGCCGAGGACGAGCGGATCCTTCGTCACCGCAAGGACACCGTCTTCAACTCCGTCTGCCGGTTCTTCGATCGCAAGGCGCGACGCTGTACCGTGTACGAAGCCCGGCCGACGGTGTGCCGCAGCTACCCCAATGGCAATACCTGCGGCTACTACACTTTCCTGAAGTTCGAGCGCAAGCACCAGGACGATCCGGATTTCATTCCTTCGGCCTGATGCCGGGTGAACGCATCGTCGGCGGGTCCGGACATCATCCCATCGGAGATCGATACGATGAGACTGCTGCTGGTCGAGGACGATTCCATGATTGGCGAGACCGTCCGGCTCGGCCTGCGCAAGGATGGCTTCGCCGTCGACTGGATACGTGATGGTGAATCCGCCCGCACGGCGATGTCCACCGAGACCTATGATGCGATCCTGCTCGATCTCGGCCTGCCCCGCATCGACGGGCTCGAGCTGCTGCGCTATCTGCGGGCGATGAAGGGGCCTCGCGGCCGGGTACCGGTGCTGGTGGTCACCGCTCGCGACGCGGTGGCGGACCGGGTGACCGGCCTCGATGCGGGCGCGGACGACTATCTCGTCAAGCCCTTCGACTTCGATGAGCTGTCCGCCCGCCTGCGGGCGCTGATCCGCCGCCAGGCCGGCCGCAGCGCGAGCATCGTCGAGCATGGCGAGCTCGCGTTCGATACCGTCAATCGCAGCCTTGTCGTTGCAGGGCGGCCGGTGTCGCTGTCGGCCCGCGAGCTCGCGCTGTTCGAGGCGCTGATGATCCGCCCCGGCGCCGTGCTCTCGAAGGCCCAGCTCGAGGACCGGGTCTACGGCTGGAGCGACAAGATCGAGAGCAACGCGATCGAGGTCCACATGCACGCGCTGCGCCGCAAGATCGGGGCGCACCGGATCCGCACGATTCGCGGCGTCGGCTACGTGCTCGCGGACTAGCGACGCATGTCCGTGCGCGGGCTCTGATGCGTTCGATACGGCGCTCGCTGCTGGTCGGCATCATCGGCGCGGTGACGATATCCATCGTCCTCACCGCAAGCCTCGTCTTCCAGTCGGCCCGCCGCAGCACCGATGCGCTGCTCGACGACCACCTGCGCCAGATCGCCCTGACCGTCCCCGCCCCGCGAGCGCCGATGGACCTGCTGGTGCCCTTCGAGGATCCGATCAGCGAAGGCATCATGATCCAGATATGGGACCGCAATGGCGTCCATGTCTACCGTTCCTCCACCGAGTGGGAACTGCCGGAGCGTGCCGCGCTGGGCTTTTCCACCGTGTCGACCCGGCAGGGGCCTCTGCGCGTCTACAGTGCGTTGCGTGCGGGCACGCTGGTCCAGGCGGCGCAGCCGCTGCAGCTGCGAACCCGCATCGCGGCCCGCTCGGCGATTCGCCAGACGGCGCCGCTCGCCCTGCTGAGCGCGGCGCTCGCCTTGCTCGTCTGGGTCCTTGTCGGACGCGGCCTGGCGCCGCTTCGCGAGGTTCGCGAGGCGCTTGCCCGACGGGCGCCCGACAGCCTGCAGCCCCTCGGTGCCGAAGGCATGCCCACCGAACTCCAGCCCCTGGTCAATGGCATCAATGCCCTGCTGGGCCGGCTCGACGACGCCTTTCGCAACCAGCGCGCCTTCCTTGCCGACGCTGCGCACGAGCTGCGCACACCGCTTGCCGCGGTGCGGCTGCAGCTCGATCTCCTGCGACGCGCCGAGACCGCCTCCGAGCGTGAGATCGCCGGCGAGCGGCTCGCCCAGGGAATCGGCAGGCTTGGCGTGCTGGTCGACCAGCTGCTGCTGCTTGCCCGCCAGGATGCCGATGCCGAAGTGACGCTGGAGCGGGTCGATATCGACCCGGTCGAACTGATCGGGCGTTGCGCGGCCGATCATGCCGCCCTTGCCGAGATGCGCGAGATCGACCTGGGTGTCGCGGATGACTCCGCATCGCTCGGGGAATTGCAGCTGCACGGCGATCCGCAATCGCTCACGATCCTCATGGCGAACCTGGTGGGCAACTCCCTGCGCTATGTCCCGGCCGGTGGACGAGTGGATCTCTGGTGCGGGCTGGAGGGCGGGGAGCTGGTGCTGCGGGTCGACGACGACGGGCCCGGCATCGCGCCGGCCGAACGCGAACGGGTGTTCGACCGCTTCTATCGCACCGACCATGCATCGACGGGACCGCACGGCGAGCATGGCAGCGGACTCGGCCTGTCGATCGTGCAACAGGTGGCCAGGCGCCACGGCGCGAAGGTGTGCCTGCTCGACAATCCCCGGGGCCGCGGCCTGCGCGTCGAGGTGCGCTTTCCGGCGCCCTGAACCGAATCTGCCCCCGCCCTCGCCATCGCTTACGTTCCGACAAGCCCCGGAACGACCCGAAACGTTCCGCAACCACGATTAAGGCGAGCTTCAGCGAGATTAATCCATCGCTAAGTCGCGGGGCACAGACTCCTTGCCATCGAAACCCCGCAGGAGTCTTGCGCCATGAAGCCCAGGCCCATCATCGCGATCGCGACGATCGCACTCGTCACCGCTACCGCCATCGGAGCCGCCCATGCCGGCGGCGGCATGCCGGCCACCGACCGCGGCGCCGAAGCCACCAGCTACCGAACGACACTCGCCCGTGTGGCGACCGGCACGTCCGCCGCGGCCCCGGACCGTGCCCGGGCCGCCGCCGCCGGCCTGCCAGATTTCACCGCCCTCGTCAGCAACAATGGCGCCGCGGTGGTGAACATCCGCGTGGCTTCGCAGGTGACCGCGGTACCGGCCGGCGCCCCGCCACGGATGCCCTCGCCCTTCGAGTGGTTCTTCGGGGGCATGCCCGGGCAGGGGCGTCCCGACCGGCCCCAGCAAGGCATCGGGTCCGGGTTCATCGTCGAAGCCGACGGCACGATTCTCACCAATGCGCATGTGGTCGAAGGCGCCGACGAGGTGCTCGTGCGCATGCGCGACCGCCGGGAGTTCCCGGCCACGGTCGTCGGCATGGATCCCGAGACCGATGTCGCGGTTCTCAAGATCGAGGCAAGCGGCCTGCCGGTGGTGCGCATCGGGGATCCGCAGCGACTCGAGGTCGGGCAATGGGTCGCGGCGATCGGCTCTCCCTACGGCCTCGAGCACACGGTCACCGCCGGAATCGTCAGCGCCACTTCCCGCTCGCTGCCGAGCGAAGCCTACGTGCCGTTCATCCAGACCGATGTGGCGGTGAACCCCGGCAACTCCGGCGGACCGCTCTTCAATCTCGACGGCGAGGTCGTCGGCATCAATTCGCAGATCTACAGTCGTACCGGTGGCTGGCAGGGCCTGTCCTTCGCGATTCCGATCGATGTCGCGATGAAGATCAAGACCCAGCTGGTGGCCAATGGCAAGGTCACGCGCGGCCGGCTCGGCGTGGCGATCCAGGAAGTCGACGGCTCGCTGGCCGATTCCTTCGGTCTGGACCGGCCGATGGGGGCCCTGGTCACCTCGGTCGACGAGGGCAGCGGCGCCGCGGTGGCTGGGCTGCGACCCGGCGACATCATCCTCGCGGTCGACTCGACCAAGGTGCTGCGCGCTGTCGATCTCGCCCGCGCGATCGCCGAACGCGCCCCGGGTGATGAAGTCGGCCTCGAGGTCTGGCGCGACGGCGACAGGCAGGTCCTGCAAGCCCGGGTCGGCGCCCGCGACACCGACGTCCAGGTGGCATCCGCCGCGGATGCCGCCACGCCGCCGCGCCTCGGAGTCAGGGTCCGCCCGCTGACGGCGAGCGAACGAAGCGAAAGCGGGCTCGACTCCGGGGTCCTGGTCAGCGATGTGGACGGGCCGGCGGCTCGCGCCGGCATCCAGGCCGGCGATGTGATCCTTGCGATCAACGGCACCCCGGTGAAGGACCCGCAACAGCTGCAAGGCCTGCTGGCCGCTCCACAGGAGCAGGTCGCGCTGCTGGTGCAGCGCGGGGCGACGCGAATCTTCGTGCCGGTGCGGCTGGCCTGAAATTCGTCGACATCGCGCCTCCCGACGATCGATCCGACGAACGCTTCCCCTGGCGGCGGCGCCGTGTAAACTGGCCCGGCTGTTCCGCAACTGTAGCGATCACTCCGGATCGATCGACAGATGAACGAAATCGACGTACCCCCGTCGGTCTGGCGGGCCTTCGTGCAGGTGGCCCGCCTGCGCAGCTTCTCCAGCGCCGCGCGCGCCCTGTCGAGCCGGCAATCGACGGTCAGCACCCAGATCCGCCGGCTCGAGGACCAGATCGGCCAGCCGCTGTTCGCCAGGACCACCCGCAGCGTCAGGCTTACGCCGCTTGCCGAGCACCTGCTGCCGGTGGCCGAGGAGATCGTCGGCCTGCAGTCGATCGCCTCGGCGCGTCTGGCCGACGCCCCGCTCGCGGGGGAACTGCGGGTGCTCGCAAGTGCGCCGCTGTTCGCGATCTATGAGCTCCACCGGCTTTTCGCCCGCTTCATGCGCACCCATCCGGAACTGCGGCTGAGCACTCGCTGCGTGGCCGATACCGAACTGGCGAGCGCCGATGCCGGCGGCTACGATCTCATGATCGGCGCCGGCAGTCTGCCGGCCGGCGCCGGGTCGTCGCGCCCAGCCAGGCGCGAACGGCTGCGCTGGTACGGCCAGCGCAGCGGTGTCAACGATCCGCGCCGGGCGGCGCTGGTGCTGCTGCCGCCGTTCACGAGCGCGATCCGGGTGGGCGAGCGCCATGTCGCCGTCCATGCCAGCGACCTCGATACGGCGATACGCTGCGTCAAGGCGGGAATCGGGGTCAGCCTGCTGCCCGTGGCGGAGGCGGCCCGTTTCGACCTCGCGCCACTCGATGGGCCGGGCCTGCCGGCGGTCCCGAAGCTCGACATCCGGATTCTCGCGCCGGACCAGCCGGGACCGGCCGCGACCGCGCTGCGCAACCAGCTATTGCACTGGCTGCGCGAACGCAGCCGCACCGAGGAGAGCTGAGCGAAAGGAAAATGCAGAAAATGGGGTCAGACTCCATTAATCCTTAATGGAGTCTGACCCCATTTTCGCCATTTTCGTGGCCCCATTCTCAGGTCACTTTCTCAGGCTGCGTACGCGCTGGCGGCGTAGCGCGCCAGGTGGTGATCGATGTCGCCGTTGCTGAGCGTGAACATCGTCAGGCGCTTGAAGGTGTGGGCCACCTTCATCTCGTAGGTCATGCCCATCCCGCCGTGCAGCTGGATGGCTTCCTGGCCGATCTGGCGGGCGGCATCCCCGCACTTGATCTTCGCCCCGGAAACGAAGCGTCGGCGCTCCGCGGCCGACAGATTCCCGGCGGCGGCATCGTCGAACCGGGATGCCGCCAGCAGCAGCATCGAATCGGCCTGGCGGGCTTCGACGGTCATGTCGACCATCCGGTGCTGAAGGGCCTGGAAGGTGCCGATCGTCACGCCGAACTGCTTGCGGGTCTTGAGGTACTCGAGCGTTGCCTCGTTGGCGTAGTCCATCGCCCCGACGGCATCGGCGCACTCCAGCAGGGTGGCGAAATCGATCGCTTCCTCGATGGCCGCGTAGGCCCCGCCCTCGGCGCCGACGAGCTCGGCTTCGACACCGTCGAGCACGAGGTCCGCGCCACGCATGTCGTCGTTGGTCCGGTAGGTATTGAGCACCAGGCCCTTGGCGCCGGCTTCGACGAGGAACAGGCTGATGCCGTCGGCATCGCCGTCGGCGCCCGCCGTGCGCGCCGAGACGAGCAGCTTGTCGGCGACCGCCGCGCCGAGCACGAGGCGCTTCTCGCCGCTCAGCTGGTAGCCCGAGCCTGCCTTCGTGGCACGCGTCGACACCACGTCGAGCTGGTAGCGCGAAGCCGGCTCGCCATGGGCGAGGGTGAGCTTCAGCTCGCCGGAGGCGACCCCTTCGAGCAGCGACTTCTGCGCGTCGTTGCCGAGCGCCGCGAGCAGTCGCGCGCCGGTGACGGTGGGGACATAGGGCTCGACCACCAGGCCGCGGCCGAGCTGCTTCATGACGCTGAGCATCTGCAGCGCGCCGGCGCCGAAGCCACCGTTTGCCTCGGGCAGCGGCAGCGCGGTCAGGCCGAGTTCGGCCAGCGACGCCCAGAACTGCGGATCGAAGCCGGTCTCGGATGTGGTGATCGCCTTGCGTGCTTCGAAGTCGTACGCCTTGTCGAGCAGCCTGCCGACACTGTCGACCAGCATCTGCTCGTCTTCACTGAGTCTGAAATCCATGTGTGTGCTCCCCCGTCAGAGCCCAAGGGCCATCTTGGAAATGATGTTGCGCTGGATCTCGTTGGATCCGGCGTAGATGCTCGCCTTGCGATAGTTGAAGTAGCGCGGGGCGAAGGTGGCGACGAGCTCGTCGAAGCCATCGTAGTCGACGGGCCGGAACGCCCTCGCCTGCGGGCCGTAGACCTGGACCGTCAGCTCGGTGATCGCCTGGCCGATCTCGACGCCGCGCATCTTGAGCATCGATACCATCGGGCCGATCTGGCCGGTGCGCACGACTTCGTCGACGAACTGCATGTTGGTGATCTCGAGCGCCATCAGCTCGATCTCGGCGCGCGCCAGCCGGTCGGTGAAGCGCGGATCCTCGATGAGCGGCCGACCGTTCTGCTGCACCTCGGCGGCGACCTGCTTGAGGCGCTCGATCTCGCGCTTGGACGTGCCGATACGGCCACTGTTGAGCCGCTCGTGCCCGAGCAGGTACTTGGCGACCGTCCAGCCCTTGCCTTCCTCGTGGACGAGGTTCTCGACCGGCACCTTGACGTCCTCGAAGAAGACTTCGTTGACCTCGTGCGCCTCGTCGAGCAGGATCAGCGGTCGCACGGTGACGCCCGGCGTCTTCATGTCGATCAGCAGGAAGCTGATGCCGTCCTGCTTCTTGGGCGAGGAGTTGTCGGTGCGCACCAGGCAGAAGATCCAGTCGCCGTAGTGGCCGAGCGTGGTCCAGATCTTCTGGCCGTTGACGATGTAGTGGTCGCCGCGGCGCTCGGCGCGTGTCTTGAGCGAGGCGAGGTCGGAACCCGAGCCCGGTTCGGAATAACCCTGCGCCCAGAAGTCGTCGCCGTTGTAGATGCGGGGCAGGTAGGTCTGCTTCTGCTCCTCGGTGCCGAAGCGCAGCAGCACCGATGCGCACATGGTGGGGCCGAAGGCGGCGACCGGTGGCGCGCCGGCACGGGCGTACTCTTCCTCGTAGATGTATTTCTCGGTGGCGTTCCAGCCGGTGCCGCCCCATTCCTCCGGCCAGGACGGCGCCACCCAGCCCTTCTTGGCGAGGATCTTGTGCCAGCGCACGAGATCGTCCTTGCTCAGCTCCCGGTTGTTGAGCACCTTGTCGCGCAGGTCCGCCGGCAGGTTGGCTTCGAACCAGCCGCGCACGTCGTCGCGAAAGGCGAGCTCCTCGGGACTAAATGAAAGATCCATCCGTTATCTCCAGTTGACGGGCCGGCACCCCTGTCATGGTCGTCGCCACGGCGCGACTGCCGGGCGTCGCGGGTCGACCAGCACGCCTTGTGGCCGGATTCTGTCTCGGGCGTTGGCCAATTCTAGGCGAAATCCTCGCCCGCCAAGGCGGATATCGGCGCCGACGGGAGCCGCAACCGGTCCGGCCCGCATCCCCGGCTCCGGCTCAGCCCACCCAGGCGCGGGCGTTGCGGAAGATTCTCATCCAGGGGGAATCTTCGCCCAGCCCGGGCGGCGCCCAGCTCATCTGCACGGTCCGGTAGACGCGCTCCGGATGCGGCATCAGGATGGTGGCGCGTCCGTCCTCCGAGCTGAAGCCGGTCAGGCCCCCGGGCGAGCCATTGGGGTTGGCGGGATACACCTGCGTCGCCGCTCCCTGCCCATCGACGAAGCGAAGCGCCGCCCGTGCCCGGCCGGCCTGTTCGGCGCTGGCGAAACGCGCCCTGCCCTCGCCGTTCGAGACCACGATCGGCATCCGGCTGCCGGCCATGCCGGCCAGCAGGATGGAAGGGGATTCGAGGACTTCGACCTGCACCAGCCGGCCTTCGAACTGTTCGGAACGATTGCGGACGAACTCCGGCCAATCGTGGGCGCCCGGGATGATGGACTTCAGGTGGGCGAACATCTGGCAGCCGTTGCAGACGCCGAGGCTGAAGGTATCGGGCCGGCCGAAGAAGACCGAGAAGCGCTCGGCCATCTGCGGATTGAAGAGGATGGATTTCGCCCAGCCCGCCCCGGCGCCCAGCACGTCGCCGTAGGAAAAGCCCCCGCAGGCCACCAGGCCCTTGAAGTCCTCGAGGCGATGCCGGCCGGCGAGGAGATCGGTCATGTGCACATCGTAGGCATCGAAGCCGGCGCGGGCGAAGGCCGCCGCCATCTCGACATGGCTGTTCACCCCCTGCTCGCGCAGCACCGCGATCCGCGGCCTTGCTCCGGAGGCGATGAAGGGCGCCGCGATGTCCTCGGCCGGATCGAAGTCGATGCTGATGTGCAGGCCCGGGTCGTCGATCGCGGCGATGCCGTCGAACTCCTCCTGGGCGCATTCGGGATCGTCGCGCAGCGCGGCGATCCGGTAGCTGGTCTCGGCCCAGATCCGCTGCAGGCTGGCGCGCGACTCGGCGAAGATACGCCGCCCGTCCCGGTAGACGCTGATCTCGTCGCCGTCGACCGGCTTGCCGATGACATGCGAGAAGGCGGACAGTCCGAGGGCGCGCAACTCGGCCATCACCGTGTCGCGATCGGCGGCCCGCACCTGGATGACCGCGCCGGCCTCCTCGTTGAACAGGGCGCGGATGTCGGCTTCGCCGCGCTGCACCGCCACCTGCTCGGGGCGGATCTTGAAGTCGCCCCAGTCGGCCGAGTCGGGATCGAAGACCAGCATGTCGAGGTTGATGGAAACCCCGCAGCGGCCCGCGAAAGCCATCTCGCAGACCGTCGCGAACAGGCCGCCGTCGGAGCGGTCGTGGTAGGCGAGCAGGCGACCCTGGGCGCGCAGCCGGGCGATCGCCGCGACGAAGCTCGCAAGGCGTGCCGGATCGTCGATGTCGGGGGCTTCGTCACCCACCTGCCCGCTCACCTGGGCGAAGACCGAGCCGCCCAGCCGCTGCCGGCCGGCGGCCAGGTCGACGAGGATCAGCACCGTGTCGGTGGAGGGATCGAGCTGCGGAGTGTTCGCGCCGCGCACATCGGCCAGCGGCGCGAAGGCGGTCACGACCAGCGAGGTCGGGGCGATCACGGCCTGGTCGCGGCCGGAGTCGGGATCGCGCCAGACGGTCCGCATCGACAGGGAATCCTTGCCGACCGGGATGGACATGCCCAGCGCGATGCAGAATTCGCTCGCGGCGCGCACCGCATGGTAGAGGTCGGCGTCCTCGGCCGGGTCGCCGCAGGCCGCCATCCAGTTCGCCGAGAGCCTGATCGCATCGATCCGTTCCACCGGTGCGGCGCACAGGTTGGTGACTGCCTCGGCGATCGCCATCCGGGCCGATGCGCCCGGGTCGATCACCGCGATCGGACTGCGCTCGCCCAGCGCGAGCGCATCGCCGGCGTGGCCATGGAAATCGGCCAGGCCGATCGCGCAATCGGCCACCGGCACTTGCCAGGGGCCGACCATCTGGTCGCGCGCGCTCAGGCCGCCGACCGTGCGATCGCCGATGGTGATGAGGAAACGCTTGCTGGCGACGGTGGGATGGCGCAGCACCGCCGTCGCCACCGGGCCGGGCTCATGGCCGACGGCATCGACCGGTGCGAGCCGTCGCCGGCGACTGGCGCCGGTTCGCAGCATCTTCGGCGGCTTGCCCAGCAGCACCTCGATCGGCATGTCGACCGGGTGGCCGTCGGCGGGCGCCTCCTCGTCGAAGCGCAGCTGCAGCTGGCCGTCGTCGGTCACCGTGCCGACGACGGCGAAGGGGCAGCGTTCCCGCCGGCAGAAGTGCTCGAACGTGGCGAGCGACTCCGGTGCGAGCGCGAGGACGTAGCGCTCCTGGGATTCATTGCACCAGATCTCGGCCGGCGACAGTCCGCTCTCCTCGACCGGGACCCGGCTCAGCATGAAGCGCGCCGCGCGTCCCGCGTCGTGGACGATCTCCGGAAAGGCATTGGACAGCCCTCCGGCGCCGACGTCGTGCAGCGACAGGATCGGATTGTCCGCGCCGAGCGCCTGGCAGCTGTCGAGCACTTCCTGGGCGCGCCGCTGGATCTCGGGGTTGCCGCGCTGCACCGAGTCGAAGTCGAGCTCGGCGGTGTTGGTGCCCGTCCCCATGCTCGAGGCGGCGCCCCCGCCCAGGCCGATGCGCATGCCCGGCCCACCGAGCTGGATCAGCAGGGTTCCGGCGGGCAGCGGATTCTTGCCGACATGGCGGGCGTCGATCGAACCCACCCCCCCGGCGATCATGATGGGCTTGTGATAGCCCCGCACGACGCCCTCCACCTCCTGCTCGTAGCTGCGGAAGTAGCCGAGCAGGTTGGGCCGGCCGAATTCGTTGTTGAACGCTGCACCGCCCACCGGGCCTTCGATCATGATGTCGAGGGCCGAGGCGATGTGCGCGGGGCGCCGAGCGGATCCGGCTTCGCCGGCGTCGCCTTCCCAGGCTTGCGCGAAACCGGGGATGCGCAGGCTCGACACGGTGAAGCCGGTCAGGCCGAAGCGTGGCCGCGAGCCGCGGCCGGTGGCGCCCTCGTCGCGTATCTCGCCACCGGCGCCGGTGGAGGCGCCCGGATACGGGGCGATCGCGGTCGGATGGTTGTGGGTCTCGACCTTGAGCAGGCTGTGGGTCAGGCCGGGTTCGCCGGCGAACAGGCCGTTGACGCGGCGCCCGTCGGGCAGGACCTGCCAGGAATGGAAGCGCTGCGTCTCGCGGCCCTCGAGCACGGCGGCATTGTCCGAATACGCGACGATCGTGCCTTGTGGATGCGCGGCATGGGTGGCGCGGATCATCCCGAACAGGGATTGCTCCATCGGCTCGCCATCGAGCACCCAGTCGGCATTGAAGATCTTGTGCCGGCAGTGCTCGGAATTGGCCTGCGCGAACATCATCAGCTCGACATCGCTGGGATCGCGACCGAGACGGCCGAAGGCATCGACGAGATAGTCGATCTCGTCCTCGGACAGCGCGAGCCCGAGGCTGCGGTTGGCCTCGGCCAGGGCATCGCGGCCACGGGTGAGCAACGCGATACGCTGCATCGGCCGGCCCGGCACGGAGTCGAAGAGTCGGGCCGGGTCGGGGCGCTCGAGGAGCGCGGTTTCGGTCATCCGGTCGTGCAGGACACCGGCCAGGCGCCCCAGGGTTTCCGCGTCGAGGGGCTTGTTGCCGAACACGCCGCGCCGCGTCAGCAGCCGGTAGGCGATGCCGCGCTCGATCCGGCCCACCATCCCGAATCCGCAGTTGTGCACGATCTCGGTGGCCTTGCTCGCCCAGGGAGAGATCGTTCCCAGGCGCGGCACGATCCAGATCGCCTGGCCTCGCGCATCGGCGGCGACACCGGCTGGCGCCGCATCGTCGACGAGCGACTGCAGGCGGGCACGCAGCGATGGGTCGAGTTCGTTGCGGGCGAAACCGGGATAGAACCAGGAGGATTCGAGCGCGTCGATCCGGGGTTCGATCCGGCGCAGTTCCGCGAGCAGGCGGGCAATACGGAAACCGGACAGCGCCGGCGAGCCGGCTAGCGTGAAGTACGCGGACATCGGGGATCGACCGAGGCGGGAAATCCCCGATTATATCGGCGACGACGCTTTCCCTGCCCCGGCCGGCGGCATCAGGCGGGTGGCCCGAAGCCGCCTCCACCCGGGCTTTCGACGATGATGGTGGCGCCGGCCTCCACCCGCGCCGAATCGGTCGGCCCGAGCAGGCGCTCGCGTCCCTGCGCATCGACCAGCCGGTTGACGCCCGGCGCGCCGGGCTGGCCGCCGGCCGCGCCGAAGGCGGGCTCGAAGCGACCGTTCGAGAGCATCGATACCGTCATCGGCGCGAGCAGGCGGATCGCCCGGCTGGCGCCATCGCCACCGCGCCAGCGCCCCGCCCCACCGGAGCCGTTGCGGATCCGGTGCCACAGCAGGCGTACCGGGAAGCGCATCTCGAGGACCTCGGGATCGGTGATGCGGGAATTGGTCATGTGGGTCTGCACCGCGGCGCAGCCGTCGAAGCCGCCCACGAGCCGCCCTTGCGCATCGAACACCCCGCCCGCCCCGGAGCCGCCGGCGATGGTCTCGTAGTACTGGAACCGCTCGGTGCCGAAGGTGAGATTGTTCATGGTGGGCTGGGCCGAGGCCATCACGCCGAGCGCCCCGTAGAGGGCGGCCACGATGCAGCTCGAGGTCTCGACGTTGCCGGCGACCACCGCCGCGGGCGATTGCGGCGCCAGCATGCAGCCGGGCGGCACCAGCACCTCGATGGGCTTGAGGCAGCCCTCGTTCATCGGGATATCGTCCTCGACGAGGGTCCGGAACACATACAGCACCGCCGCCATCGTGACCGCCTGCGGCGCATTGAAATTGTCCGGCAACTGCGCGGACGAGCCCGTGAAGTCGACCTTCGCGGAACGCTCGCGGGGATCGACCCGCAGCGCCACCCGGATCTCGGCGCCATTGTCCAGGCGCAGGCCGAAGTCGCCGTCGCGCAGGGCCGAGATCGCCCTGCGCACCGATTCCTCGGCATTGTCCTGGACATGGCGCATGTAGGCGCGCACCACCTCGAGGCCGAACTGCTCGACCATGCGCAGCAGTTCCTCGCGGCCCTTCTCGTTGGCCGCGACCTGCGCGCGCAGATCGGCCAGGTTCTGGTCCGGGTTGCGCGCCGGGTAAGGGGCGCCGAGCAGAACCGCCCGCATCTCCGCTTCCCGGAACCGGCCGTCGGCGACGAGGCGGAAGTTGGTGATCATCACGCCTTCGTCCGTGATGGTCCGGCTGTCGGGCGGCATCGAACCCGGCGTGAGGCCACCGATGTCCGCATGATGGCCCCGCGAGCCGACCCAGAAGAGGATCTCCCGTCCGGCGGCGTCGAACACCGGCGAGATCACCGTGACGTCCGGCAGGTGGGTGCCGCCGGCATAGGGATCGTTGAGGACGAAGGCGTCGCCCGGGCGGATCTCCCCGGCCGGATTCGAGGCGATCACCGCGCGCACGCTCGCGCCCATGGAACCGAGGTGGACCGGCATGTGCGGGGCGTTCGCCACCAGGGCGCCGTCGACGTCGAACACCGCGCAGGAGAAATCCAGCCGTTCCTTGATGTTGACCGAATGGGCCGTGTTCTGGAGCCGATAGCCCATCTGCTCGGCCGCCGACATGAACAGGTTGTTGAAGATCTCCAGCATGATCGGATCGGCCCGGGTGCCGATCGCCATCCGCTCGGGCCGTGCGATGTGCCGGTCGACGACGAGGTCGCCGCGCTCGGTCATGCGGGCGCGCCAGCCCGGATCGATGACCGTGGTGGCCGTCGCCTCGGCGATGATCGCGGGCCCCTCGATCGTTTCGCCGGCGTCGATGTCCTCGCGCCGATAGAGCGGCGCCTCGTGCCAGCGGTCGGCGGCGAACAGCGCGACGCGGGCGACCGGCGCCAGCGCGCCGGTGCGCGGCGGCCCGGCATCGAGCATCGCGCCTTCGCCCGAAGGCCCCATCGCCTCGGCGACCACCGAATCGATGACCAGCGGCCGGTCGTCCATCAGGAAGGAGAAGCGCTGCCGGTAGAGCCTTTCGAAATCGGACCGCATCGAGGCGATGTCGCCGAAAGGGACCTCGATCGCGGTGTCGGTGCCGAGGTAGCGCAGCAGGGCTCGCCGCGCGAGGCGGATCGCCGTCGGGGCTTCGCCCTGGTCGACGAGTTCGCCGCGGGCGGCCTCGACCAGGCCGCCGAGTATGTCGGTCGCCGCGGCCAGGCCGGTCTCGTCGAGCGCGGCTTCGACCGAATGCTCGCGGATCGCCGATTGCTCGGCCAGGCCCATGCCGTAGGCCGACAGCACGCCGGCCAGCGGGTGCGCGAGCACCGTCGACATGCCGAGCGCATCGGCCACGCCGCAGGCATGCTGGCCGCCGGCGCCCCCGAAGGTGACGAGGGTGTAGCGGGTCACGTCGTAGCCGCGCTGCACCGAGATCTTCTTGATCGCGTTGGCCATGTTGCCGATCGCGATGTCGATGAAGCCCTGGGCGACCGCCTCGGGCGACAGGCGCGTGCCGGTCGCCGCGGCGATCTCCTCGGCCATCCGGGTGAAACCGGCGACGACCGCATCGCGATCGAGCGGCTGGTCGCCATCGGGACCGAATACCGAGGGGAAGAAATCGGGCTGGATCCGGCCCAGCATGACGTTCGCATCGGTCACCGTCAGGGGGCCGCCCCTGCGGTAGCTGGCGGGCCCTGGACTGGCGCCGGCCGAATCGGGTCCGACCCGCAGCCTGGCGCCATCGAAATGCAGGATCGAGCCGCCACCGGCGGCCACGGTATGGATGCTCAGCATCGGGGCGCGGACCCGCACCCCGGCGACCAGCGAATCGAAGGCCCGTTCGAGCTCGCCCGCAAAATGGGAGACATCGGTCGAAGTGCCGCCCATGTCGAAGCCGATGACCCGCTCGAAGCCCGCCAGGCGGCTGACCCTGGCCATGCCGACGATGCCGCCGGCCGGGCCCGACAGGATCGAGTCCTTGCCCTGGAACACATGGGCATCGGTGAGCCCGCCGCTCGACTGCATGAACTGCAGGCGCACGCCCGGCATCGCCGCCGCGACCCGATCGACGTAGCGGCGCAGGACGGGGGACAGATAGGCATCGACGACGGTGGTGTCGCCGCGCGAGACGAATTTGACCAGGGGCGACACCTGGTGCGAAAGCGAGACCTGGGTGAAGCCCGCCTCGCGCGCCAGCTCGCCGACACGGCGCTCGTGCGCCGGATAGCGGTAGCCGTGCATCAGGGCCACCGCGATTGCCCGCAGGCCGCGCGAGCGCGCCGCCGCGAGGGCCTCGCGCACCGCGTCCTCGTCAAGGGCTTCGATCACCTCGCCGTCGTGCGCGATCCGCTCCGGCACCTCCGCGACCTCGGCTTCGAGCGCCTCCGGCAGGACGATACGCCGGTCGAACAGGCGGGGCCGGTTCTGGTAGGCGATTCGCAGGGCATCGGCGAAGCCCGCGGTGACCATCAGCAGCAGCGGCTCGCCCTTGCGCTCGAGAAGCGCATTGGTGGCGACCGTGGTGCCCATCTTGACGGCTTCGACCCGGTCGGCGCCGACGGGACGGCGCGGCCGGCCATCGGCGAGTATCCGGCCGATCCCCTCCACCGCCGCATCCTCGTAGCGGTCCGGGTTCTCGGACAGCAGCTTCATGGTGACGAGGGATCCGTCCGGGCGACGGGCGACGATGTCGGTGAAGGTGCCGCCACGATCGATCCAGAACTGCCATCTGCCCATCTTTGTTCCCCTGTTCCCGGTTTTCCCGTCGCGCCTTCAGAGCGAGGTCGCGGCCCGCGCCGCCTGGTCGTACATGCCCGAGAGCGCGCGCAGCCTGGCAGCAACCGCCGCGAGTTCGGCTGCGTTGTCCATCGCTGTCGGCACCCCCGGCAGCAGGCACTGCTCGCGCACTTGCCGGTATCGCTCGAGCAGGGCTGCGGCGGGTTCGCTGCTGGCGTAGAGGACTTCCTTGCCGACCTTCTCGGATGTCAGCAGGCCGAGGCCGAGCAGTTTCTTGAGCGAATAGTTGACCACATGGGTGTCTTCGTAGCTCAGGGTGAAGCAGACGTCGGCGAGCTTCTTGGCGCGGCCACGGTGATGCACATGGTGCAGGACCAGGACGTCGGTGATCGTCAGGTCCGGCATGCCGGCCGAGGCCATGCAGCGCACCGCCCAGCGCGAGAACGCGTTGTACGCCACGATCAGGCCGAACTCGAACTCGGAAAGCTCGCCCCACTCGCCCTCGGCGAGATGCGCCGAGGACAGTATCCGTGGTGTCGCGCCGGCGATGCCCCTCGTCCCGGGCTCGCCATTGCCCCGTTTCCTCGCGGTCATCCACAACTCCGAAACGTTGACGATTCGTTGACAATTTATCTTCGTGCTGTCTAGCATGCAAGCATCGGCCGAACGCGGGCCATAATCGTCACGGTGGCGAGCGCAGGGGCGTCCTGCATCGCCAGAGAAGAAAGTCCACCGAGGAGGAGATTCGCGATGATCCGCTCACCCAAGCTGTCGGTTCTTGCCGCCGCCGTCGTCGGCCTGCTCGCATCGGGCGCTGCCGGCGCCGCCAAATGGGACATGCCGCTCGCCTACCCGGCCAGCAACTTCCACTCCGAGAATGCCGAGGCCTTCGCGGCCTGCGTCGGCAAGTCCACCGACGGCAAGCTCGAGATCGCCACCCACCCGGGCGGCTCGCTCTACAAGGGCAACGAGATCAAGCGCGCCGTCCAGACCGGCCAGGCGCAGATCGGCGAACGCCTGCTGTCGGCCCACCAGAACGAGAATGCGCTGTTCGGCATCGACTCCCAGCCTTTCCTCGCAACCTCCTTCGAGGAAGGCGAGCGACTCTGGGAGATCGCCCTGCCCGCCATGAAGAAGCTCCTGGACAGCCAGAACCTCGTCTACCTGTACTCCGTGGCCTGGCCTCCGCAGGGCCTGTACCTGAAGAAGGCCGTCGATTCGGTCGCCGACCTCGAGGGCATCAAGTTCCGCGCCTACAACGCCACCACCGCGAAGATGGCCGAGCTCACCGGCATGGTGCCCACCCAGGTGGAGGCCGCGGAGGTGACCCAGGCCTTCTCGACCGGCGTGGTCGACTCCATGATCACCTCCGGCGCGACCGGCAACGACAGCAAGATCTGGGAGCATGTCTCGCACTTCTACACGGTTGATGCCTGGCTGCCCCGCAACACCATCATGGCCAACAAGGCGGCCTGGAACGGCCTGGACGATGCGACCCGCAAGGCCGTCAGCGACTGCGCCGCGCAGGCCGCGAAGAAGGGCTACGAGACGGCCAAGGCCTATACCGACATGACGCTCGAGGGCCTGCGCAAGGGTGGCATGACGGTTGCCCCGCCGAGCGACAAGCTCAGGGCCGACCTGCAGGAGGTCGGCAAGGCGATCACCGATGAATGGCTCGAGGGCGCCGGTCCCGAAGCGAAGGAAATCGTCCAGAAGTTCCGCGGCAACTGAGAACCCGTGAAAGGGTTCCGGGCCCGGTTGGTGACGATGGACCCAATCGCGGCGGGGCTCGCCCCGCCGCTCCCCGAGGTTGTCGATGGCGAACACGACCGATAGCGGCCACGCCGGGGCCGAGCCGCCCCGCGCCGGCGGGCTGCGCCGGGCGCTCGATGCCCTCTACCTCGCCGCCGGCATCGCCGCCGCCGCGTCGATGGTCATGATCCTCCTGATCATCCTTGCGCAGATGGCCTGCCGGGCGCTGGGCATCGCCTTTCCGGGTTCGACCGACTACGCCGGCTACTTCATGGCCCAGGCGAGCTTCTTCGCCTTCGCCCATGCCCTGAATCGGGGCGCCCATATCCGGGTCGGGCTGCTGCTCAACATCCTCGGCCGACATCGGCGCTGGGGCGAGATCTGGTGCCTGTCGATCGCAGCCATCCTCGCCACCTGGTTCGCCTGGCACGCCGCCTCGGCGGTACGGGTGTCGCGCATGCTGGGCGACGTCAGCCAGGGGCAGGATGCGACACCGCTCTGGATTCCGCAGCTCGGCATGGCCATCGGTTCGGCGATCTTCGCGATCGCGCTCATCGATCACCTGCTGCGGGCCATCCGCCACGGCGATCCCGGCATCGAGAACAACGCCACCGAATAGGTGGCATTCGAGGGCGATCGGCCCGGAGAGACGGACGCATGGAGTACATCGGGGCGATCAGCCTCTTCCTGTTTGTCCTGTTCCTTCTTCTCGGAACCGGCGTCTGGGTCGGGCTCGCCCTGCTCGGGGTGGCGTGGGTCGGCATGGAGGTCTTCACCACGCGCCCGGCGGGCGACGCGATGATCACCACGGTCTGGACGGCATCGTCGAGCTGGTCCCTGACCGCCCTGCCCCTCTTCATCTGGATGGGCGAGATCCTCTTTCGCACCCGCCTGTCCGCCGAACTGTTCCGCGGACTGGCGCCCTGGATGGCGCCCCTGCCCGGCGGCCTGCTGCACACGAACGTCGCCGGCTGCACGGTTTTCGCCGCGGTTTCCGGTTCCTCGGTCGCAACCCTCACCACCGTGGGCAAGATGTCGCTGCCCGAACTGCGCGCGCGAGGGTATCCGGAACGCATGACGATCGGCTCGCTGGCCGGGGCCGCCACCCTCGGCCTGCTGATCCCGCCATCGCTGATCCTGATCGTCTATGGCGTCTCGATCAACGAATCGATCACGAAGCTCTTCCTCGCCGGAATCCTGCCCGGCCTCGTGCTCGCCTCCCTGTTCATGGCCTACGTGGCGATCTGGTCGGTCTTGCGACGCGACCAGATGCCGCCGCCGGAACCGCCGACCTCCCTGGCCAGCAAGCTGTCCAGCTCCCGTTACCTGATCCCGGTGGTCCTGCTGATCGTGCTGGTGATCGGCTCGATGTACGTGGGCATCGCCACCGCCACCGAGGCGGCCGCCTTCGGCGTGGTCGGGTCGCTGGCCCTGGCGCTTGCCCAGCGCACCCTGAACTGGCGCACCTTCAGCGAAAGCCTGATGGGGGCGACCCGGACTTCCGCGATGATCGCGCTGATCCTGGCCGGAGCCTCGTTCCTGTCCCTGTCGATGGGCTTCACCGGCCTGCCCCGGGCGCTGGCCACCTGGATCGGCGACCTGCAGCTCAGCCAGTTCCAGTTGCTGCTGGCCCTGCTGGTCTTCTACATCATCCTCGGCTGCTTCCTCGACGGCATCTCGGCCGTCGTACTGACCATGGCGGTGATCGAGCCGATGATCCGCAGCGCCGGCATCGACCCGATCTGGTTCGGCATCTTCGTCGTCGTGGTCGTCGAGATGGCCCAGATCACCCCGCCGGTCGGCTTCAACCTGTTCGTCCTCCAGGGCATGACCGGTCGCAGCATCGGCTACGTTGCCTATGCCGCGCTGCCCATGTTCCTCATCATGGTCCTGATGGTGCTCATCCTGATCGCCTGGCCCGAGCTGGCGACCTGGCTTCCCGAAAGCGTGGCGGCGCGGACTCGCTGAACCGGGCCGCCGGTCGGCGCGCCTGTCGCCGGGGCGGCTAGAATCGGAGTCGATGCGCACGACATCCCATGGGTTCTGCACGATACAGAGCATTCGCGCGCTCGAGCGCGCCGCTCTCGCGCGGCTGCCCGCTGGCACCCTGATGGCGCGCGCGGCGCAAGCCGTCGCCGACGAGGCGGACCGGATGTTGCGCCGCCTTCCCGCCGGCATGCCGGTGCTCGCCCTGGTCGGCCCCGGGGCGAACGGGGCCGATGCGCTGCTGGCGGTGCTCGAACTCGGACGGCGCGGCTACCGGGCAAGCGCCCATGCCCTGTCCGACGCGATCCCGGCCGATCCCGATTCCCGGCATGTCCACCAGCGCTGGCGAGACGCGCATGGCCAGCCCGCGCCGATCGCCGGCTTCGAATACGAGGACGCCGGCCCGGCCCTGGTGATCGATGGCCTCTTCGGCATCGGGCTCGCCCGACCGCTGGACGGGGTGGCCGCCGAAGCCCTGCGGCGGATCGCCGACCTGGGCTGGCCGCTGCTTGCGGTCGACGTGCCCAGCGGCATCGACCCCGATACCGGCGCCATCGTGGGCGGCGCTTCCGGGGTCGCGGCAAGTGCGGTGGCTACCGTCACCATGATCGCCGACAAGCCCGGGCTGCATACCGGCGAAGGCATCGCGCGATCCGGCCGGGTGCGGGTTGCCGATCTCGGCCTCGCGCCGCCCGCCCCGGCGGGAATCGCGATCGACCATGGGTGGGTCCGAGGCCATCTTTCGCCGCGCGGCGCCAACACCCACAAGGGCAGCTTCGGCACCGCGATGATCGTCGGCGGCTCGCCCGGAATGGAAGGCGCCGCCCTGCTGGCGGCCCGCGGCGCGCAGGCGGCCGGCGCCGGCAAGACCATCGTGGCCTCGCCCGAAGGCCGCCCCTTCGATCCGGCCCAGCCACAGCTGATGAGCCGCTGCCTGGGGCTCTCGCCGTCCGGGGTCGAGGGCGCCTTCGCGGGCATGACGGCGCTGGCGATCGGATGCGGACTCGGCCGTTCCGATGCCGCGGCCGCCTGGCTCGCGGCGGCGCTCGATTCCGCAATCCCTCTGGTGCTCGACGCCGATGCGCTCAACCTCTGCGCCGACGATCCGGCGCTGGCGGCCAACCTCGCCGCCCGCAGCCTGGAAGCCGTGAGCATCCTCACTCCGCATCCGCTCGAGGCGGCACGCCTGCTGGGCACGTCGGTGGCCGAGGTGCAGTCGGCCCGCATCGATGCCGCCTGCCGGCTGGCCCGCGACTTCCGCAGTGTCGTCCTGCTCAAGGGGGCCGGCACGATCCTTGCCGACCCGACCGGGCGCTGGGGCATCGTGCGGGCAGGCAGCCCGGCGCTCGCCAGTGCGGGCACGGGCGACGTCCTCGCCGGTGTCGTCGCCGGGATGCTCTGCCAGAATCCCGACGCCTTCGCGGCCGCCGGAACCGCGGCCTGGGTCCACGGTACCGCCGGCGAGCGCTGGGCGGCCAGCCATCCGATGCAGCGCGGCCTCTCGGCAGCCGCGCTGGTGGAATTCCTGACGGAGTCGATCGATGAAATCGCCTGATTCGGCAAGGCGCCAGCAGCGGGACTACCCGACGGCGGTTGCGCGGCTTCGGCAAGCGGCCCGCGCCGCGGCGGACACCAGGATCCTCGATCTTTTCGAGCGCGAGGCCGATCGGCTCGCGTGCCTGTCCTTCGATGTCGCCGGACTGCATGTCGACCTGTCGCGCCAGCGACTGCCGCTGGCGGCATTCGAAGCCTTCGGTGAGCTGGTTTCGGCCAGCGGCCTGGTCGAGCGCCGGGCCGCGATGTTCGCCGGCGAGCCGGTCAATGCCACCGAGGCCCGCGCCGCCTTCCATGTCGCGCTGCGGGCGCCGGCCGGCACGCCCCGCTTGCTGGGCGCCGGCGGACCCGATGTCGCGCCGGAGGTCGACGAGACGCTGGCCCGGCTGCGTGACTTCGCCCGACGGGTCCGCGAAGGCGAATGGACCGGCGCCCACGGTCGCCCGATCACCGATGTGGTCAACGTCGGCATCGGCGGCTCGCAGCTCGGCCCCCTGCTCGCCTGCGATGCGCTGGCCGCCTATCGCCATCCACGCCTGCGCACGCACTTCCTCGCCAACATCGACCCCGATGCCTGGGCGCGGCTGAAGTCCTCGCTGGTCCCCGACACCACCCTGGTGGTGATCGCCTCCAAGTCCTGGCGAACACTCGAGACGGCCCGCAATGCCCAGGCCGTACGCGACTGGCTGGTCGACGCCGGCATCGAGGCGCCCGACCTCGCCCGGCACCTGGTCGGGGTGACTGCCAACCCGGAAGGGGCGCGCGCCTTCGGACTGGCCGACGAGGGCATCTTTCCCTTCAGCGACTGGGTCGGCGGCCGCTATTCGCTATGGTCGGCCATCGGGCTGCCCGTGATGCTCGCGATCGGCCCGCAGGGCTTCGATGCCATGCTGGCCGGCGCCCATGCGGTGGACCGCCATTTCCTCGCCGAACCCTGGCAGCGCAATGCACCGCTGATGATGGCGCTCCTCACGCTCTGGAACGCCGATGCGCTCGGCTCCCAGACCGAGGCGGTCATCCCGTACGCGCAGGCCCTGGCCCGGCTGCCCGCCTATCTCCAGCAGCTGCAGATGGAAAGCAACGGCAAGTCGGTCGATCTCGACGGCGCGCCGATCCTCACGCCGGCCGCGCCGGTCGTCTGGGGCGAGCCGGGCACCGATGCCCAGCATTCCTTCTTCCAGCAACTGCACCAGGGCCCGCAGCCCCAGCCGGTCGATTTCGTGCTCGTGCAGCCGGCGCCCAACGATCCCCAGGATCGCGGGCTGGGGCTGGCGGCCAATGCGCTGGCGCAGGCCGAGGCCCTGTTGCGCGGCGCCGCCGATGCCGAGGATCCGCATCGCCGCTACCCCGGCAACCGCCCGAGCTCGACGATCCTGCTCGAAGCCCTCGATCCTTCCTGCTTCGGCGCCCTGCTCGCGCTCTACGAGCACAAGACGGCGGCGCTGGGCTGGCTGATGCGCATCAACTCGTTCGACCAGTGGGGCGTCGAGCTCGGCAAGCAGATCGCCACCCGGCACGAAGCCCTGCTCGCCGATCCGCACGCCGACCTGTCGGCGCTGGATCCGTCGACGGCCGACCTCCTGGGCCGCATGCGGCGCACCCTCGCCTGATCGGGAGGCGACCGCCTGGCTTCAGGCCCGGGCCGCCTCCACCAGGCGGCCGGCGGCCAGCGTGATGCGCCGGCTGCAACGGCTCGCGAGCGCATCGTCGTGGGTGACCAGCACCAGGGTGGCGCCGGCTTCCCGGTTGAGCGTGAAAAGCAGGTCGATGATGCGCTCGCCCGTGGCGACATCGAGGCTGCCGGTGGGCTCGTCGGCGAAAAGCAGCCGCGGCTCGGTGGCGAAGGCCCGGGCGAGCGCCACCCGCTGCTGCTCGCCCCCCGAGAGCGTCCTGGGGTAATGGCCGAGCCGCTCGCCGAGGCCGACACGCTCGAGCAGGCGGCGCGCCCTCTCGACGATCCGTGACGCACCCGCGAGCTCGAGCGGCAGCATCACGTTCTCGAGCGCGCTCATCTGGGGCAGCAGCTGGAAGGACTGGAAGACGAAGCCGAGATTGCGCGATCGCCAGTTCGCCCGGGTATCCTCGTCCATCGCGAAGAGATCCTCGCCGAAAACCTCGACGCGGCCGCTGGACGGCACATCGAGGCCCGCGAGCAGTCCGAGCAGGGTCGACTTCCCCGAGCCCGAAGCGCCCACCACGGCCACGGTGCCCCCGGCATCGACCTCGAAGGAAACATCATCGAGAATCGTCAGCCAGCCGTCGGCATCCCTGACCTTCTTGCCCAGCGACTCCACCCGTAGCGCCACCATGATCCGTCCGAACAGCGTTGACAAGCCCATGATCCTAACCGAGCCGGCCCGCCGCCGGATGCTGCTGGGCATGGCCCTGCTGGCCGCTGCCGGCCTGGCCCGGCCCCGCCCGGCCGGGGCCGCCGATCCGTTGCGGATCCTCGTGCTGGGCGACAGCATCGCGGCCGAGTACGGCATCGCCCGCGGCAGTGGCTGGGTCAGCGAGCTGGCCGACCGGGCCGGCGAAGGAGTCGATTTCATCAATGCGAGCATCAGCGGCGAAACCACCGCCGGAGGCCGCACCCGGCTGCCCGGCCTGCTCGGGGAACACCGCCCCGATGTCGTGATCATCGAACTCGGGGGCAACGATGCCTTGCGCGGGCTGCAGCTCGACGCGAGCGAAGGAAATCTCGATGCGATGGTGGAGGCGGCAAAGCAGGCCGGTGCCCGGGTGCTGGTGCTGGGCATGCAGGTGCCGCCGAACTACGGGCGCCGCTACACCGAACGCTTCGCCGGCATCTTCGCGACGGTGGCCGAGCGCCATGACGCGGCGCTGGTGCCCTTCCTGCTGGAGAAGGTCTCCGATGGCCTGGCCTATTTCCAGGACGACCGGATCCACCCCAATGAAAGCGCACAGCCCCTTATTGCCGATACCGTCTGGCCGGCGCTCGCACCCCTGCTCGAGGAGGCCGGCGCCATCGACGGGAAGCCGGCTGCTGGTGCCCGAGACCGGGATCGAACCGGTAAGGCCGGCTAGGGCCGGGGGATTTTAAATCCCCTGTGTCTACCAATTCCACCACTCGGGCCGGCGCTCGATTCTACCGGCCGGCGCCATGAGACGCGCGCGGGCCGCATGAACGGCCGCTGCCGGAGGACTGGTGCGCTGGGGAAACTGGAGGCGGGGGTCGGAATCGAACCGGCGTACGCGGCTTTGCAGGCCGCTGCATGACCACTCTGCCACCCCGCCGGAGGATGTCTGTATGCAGGGCCGAGATTATGTCCCGTTCCCGCGCTTGTCGCAAGCTGGTGGAATCGACTGTCGACGCCGCCCACAGGGTATTTCATCATATGGACTGATATCGCACGAGTGCCACGACGCTTCGGAATCTGATTGACTGCCAGAAAGTGTGTCTATACCTTCGCACCAATGCCGGTTCCCTAGGGAGCTGCAGGCGCATCGGATATTGCCGTGGCAATCGGATGCGGTTCACTGATAACCGTAAATATCAACAGAGGAGAATTGGCATGACCAAGGTCGCCAAGAGCGGGGGAATCGCATCAAAGGTCAAGTCGGCGCTATCGCGCCGCAAGTTCTTCGGGCGCGCCGCAGCAGGCACCGCCGCTGCCACCGCAACCCTGGCCTTCCCGGCCATCACGCGCGCCCAGGGCCCGATCAACTTCCGTTTCCAGAGCACCTGGCCGACGGTCGACATCTTCCATGAGTTCGCCGTCGACCTCACCACCAAGATCAATGACATGGCCGGTGGCGACCTGAAGATCGAGATGCTGCCCGCCGGCGCCGTAGTGCCCGCGTTCGGCCTGCTCGATGCGGTCTCCAAGGGCACGCTCGACGGCGGCCACGGGGTGCTGGGCTACAACTATGGCAAGCAGAACGCCCTGGCGCTCTTCTCGTCCGGCCCCGCCTTCGGCATGGACGCCAACATGGTGCTGGCCTGGTACAAGTATGGCGGCGGACGCCAGCTGCTCGAGGAGCTCTACGCATCCATCGGCGGCAACGTGGTGTCCTTCCTGACCGGGCCGATGTCGACCCAGCCGCTGGGCTGGTTCAAGAAGCCGATCACCAGCAGCGCCGACCTCAAGGGCGTCAAGTTCCGTACCAACGGCCTGTCGATCGACCTCTTCACCGCCATGGGCGCGGCGGTCAACGCGCTGCCCGGCGGCGAGATCGTCCCGGCACTCGATCGCGGCCTGCTCGATGGCGCCGAGTTCAACAACCCGAGCTCCGACCGCCTGCTGGGCTTTCCCGACGTCTCCAAGATCTGCATGCTGCAGGGCTTTCACCAGTCGGCCGAGACCTTCGAGGTCATCTTCAACAAGGACAAGTACAACGGCCTGCCTCCGACGCTCAAGGCGATCATCGACAACGCCGTCGAGGCGGCGTCGGCCGACATGTCCTGGAAGGCCTATGACCGCTACTCGAAGGACTACATCAACCTGCAGAACGACGGCGTGAAGTTCTACAAGACCCCCGATGCCCTGCTGCGCGAGCAACTGGTCATCTGGGACAAGATCGTCGCCGAGAAGGCCGAAACCAACCCGCTGTTCAAGAAGATCGAAGCTTCGCAGCGTGAATTCGCCGCCCGGGTCATGGCCTTCGACATGGACTACAACAACAACCGTCGCCTGGCCTACAACCACTACTTCGGCCGCAAGCAGAGCTGAGCACTCACGGGCGTACGCCATCGGCCGACCTCCGGTCGATGGCCCGCCGCCCCGCGGGCGGCCCATCAGCAGGGGTGCGGCGTGAGCCGTGCCCCTTTCGGGCGCCCGCCACTCCCCTTTCCGTTGCCCTTCCGTTCACCAGCAGGGTAAGAACACCATGCAGAGCATCCTGGTCGGTATCGACCGGTTCAATACGTGGATCGGCCAGCTGTTCGGCTGGTTCGTCCTGATCCTGACGGTCTTCGTATCCTACGAGGTCTTCTCGCGCTACGCCCTGGGCAACCCGCACGCCTGGTCCTTCGACTTCATGAACATGCTCTACGGTGGGCTCTTCATGATGGCCGGCGCCTACACGCTCGCCAAGAACGGCCATGTCCGCGGCGACGTCCTCTACGGATTCTTCCCGGCCCGCCTGCAGGCGAGCCTCGATCTCACCCTGTACTTCGTGTTCTTCTTCCCCGGCGTGATCGCCATGTTCTGGGCCGGCTACTACTACGCCGCCGAATCCTGGGCGATCAACGAACATTCGAACATCACTGCCGACGGGCCGCCGATCTATCCCTTCAAGGCCATCATCCCGCTCGCGGGCTTCTGCCTGCTGCTGCAGGGCTTCGTCGAAGTGGTCCGCTGCGTGCAGTGCCTGAAGCAAGGCGAATGGCCGGCGCGCGGCGATGACGTGGAGGAGGTCGACGTCGACAAGCTGATGGAACAGGTCGATGTCAAGGGTGACGACATCATCAAGCTGGATGCCTACGTCACCGGACGCCACAACAAGGGGTCCGAGTCATGAGGAAGGAAATCTGGTTCGGCCTGTCCATCCTCGTCGCGGTCGTCCTCTCGATCTTCGTCTTCATGCCGGCGCCGGCCGGCATGACCGACGGCCATTACGGGCTGCTGATGCTGGCGCTGATCGTGGTCACGATCATGCTGGGTTTCCCGACCGCCTTCACCCTGATGGGCATGGGGGTGATGTTCACCCTGCTCGCCTACCGGAACATGGGAACGGAGCTCGCCATCCAGCAGACGCTGGACCTGATGGTGCTGCGAACCTACGCGGTCATGACCAACGACGTCCTGATCGCGGTACCCCTGTTCATCTTCATGGGCTACCTGGTCGAACGCGCCAACCTGATCCAGAGCCTGTTCCAGGGCATGCACCTGGCGCTGGCGAGGATTCCCGGCTCGCTGGCGGTGGCGACCGTCGCCACCTGCGCGCTGTTCGCGACCGCCACCGGGATCGTCGGCGCCGTCGTCACCCTGATGGGCCTGCTCGCCCTGCCCGCCATGCTGCGGGCCGGCTACGGCGTGCAGCTGTCGGCCGGTGCGATCACCGCCGGCGGCTGTCTGGGCATCATGCTGCCGCCCTCGGTGCTGCTCATCCTCTATGGCGCGGTCGCCGGCGTCTCGGTCGTCAAGCTGTACGCGGGCGCCTTCTTCCCGGGCCTGATGCTGGCGGCGATGTACATGCTCTACATCATCGTGCTCGCCAAGCTCAAGCCCAATCTGGCGCCGCCGCTCTCGGAAGAGGATCGCCAGGTCGCGCTGCCGGATTTCGCGCAGAAACTGAAGGACAGTGTCGGCAACCGGGCCGTCCCGGCCTTGATCGCCGGAATCAAGGGGCGCAGGAACATCGATGTCCCGATGGGTCGGCTGCTTCTCAACCTGTTCATCGCCCTGACGCCGGCGATCGTCTTCGTGCTGGCGTTCGGCGGCAGCTACATGAGTCTCACCAAACCGGTGGTCACGGTCGACTACGGCCTGCAGCAGATGGGCGGGTTCACCAGCTTCGATGACGACAGCAGCAGCTTCGGCGGGCTGCAGGAGCCTCCGGGCGTCGGCGGGCTCCAGGAACCCCCCGGTGCCGGCGGCCTGCAGGAACCGCCCACCAGCGAAGCGCCGGCCGCACTGGGCGCCGATGCCCCGCCGCTGCCGGCCACGGCCGAGGAAGCCGCCGAGGAGGAAGCAGCGGCGGAGCCGCCGCGTCGCGATGCTCCCTTGTCGTTCTGGGTGGCCCTGGCGATCGGCTCGGTGGCGATCCTGGCCTACTACGCCATGCTGACCTTCGCGCGGCTCGAAATCTTCAAGATGCTGCTGAGCTCCTTCTTCCCGCTGACCTTGCTGATCTGCGCGGTGCTCGGCAGCATCGTGGTCGGCCTGTGCACGCCGGCCGAAGCGGCGGCGCTGGGCGCCCTGGGCGGCATCCTGCTGGCGCTCGCCTATCGGCGGCTCAACTACCCGATGGTGAGGGAATCGGTCTACCTGGCCGCCAAGACCAGCGCGATGGTGTGCTGGCTCTTCGTGGGATCGAGCATCTTCTCGGCGGCGTTCGCGCTGCTCGGCGGACAGGAGCTGATCAACAACTGGGTGCTGGGGATGGACCTCACCCCGATCCAGTTCATGATCCTGGCCCAGGTGGTGATCTTCCTGCTCGGCTGGCCGCTCGAGTGGACCGAGATCATCATCATCTTCATGCCGATCTTCCTGCCGCTGCTGTCGCACTTCCAGATCGACCCGCTGTTCTTCGGGCTGCTGGTCGCGCTCAACCTGCAGACGGCATTCCTGTCGCCGCCGGTGGCGATGTCGGCCTTCTACCTGAAGGGCGTGGCTCCGCCGCACGTCACGCTCAACCAGATCTTCCTGGGCATGATGCCGTTCATGGGGATCCAGATCGTCGCGATCGTCATCCTCTACCTGTTCCCGGGCATCGGACTCTGGCTGCCGAGCATCCTCTACTGATACGCTGATGAGCGTCCGCTACCCCACGGGTGGCGGGCGCTCATCCGGGCTTGCGCCCTGCCGCTCGTCCGGCGTATCGGTGGCTGCGGCTTGCGCCGTGGCTCTCCCGGCTCCGCGCCGGAGAACGTCCTTCGGGTACGGCCATGTCCTCGACGACGAGCGAACCGGACTCCAGCGGGGGAAGACCGCGCCGCGAGGGGCATCGCCCGGCCGTCGGTTCCACTGTCCTGGCCGGGGATTCCCGCCCGCAGGATGCGCTGCGCGCGGCGATCAGGGCCGACCATCGCGCAGCGGAGCCGGGACTCGTCGCCGGGCTGCTGGCGCAGGCCCGCCTGCCCGCCGATGTCGCTGCGGCCGCGAGCCGCCTGGCCAGCCGGCTCGCCCAGGATCTGCGGGACAGGCAGGCCGGCGGTCGAGCCGGCATGGTGCAGGACCTCCTGCGGGAGTTCTCGCTTTCATCCCAGGAAGGCGTGGCGCTGATGTGCCTCGCCGAGGCATTGCTGCGAATCCCGGACCGGGACACCCGCGATGCGCTCATCCGCGACAAGATCGCGACGGGCGACTGGCGATCCCATCTCGGCAGGAGCGCCTCGCCCTTCGTCAATGCCGCGACCTGGGGCCTGATGCTCACCGGCCGCCTGGTTGCGACCCATCGGGAAACCGGCCTGGGCGAAGCACTGCATCGGGCGCTGGCACGCGGTGGCGAGCCGGTCGTGCGCAAGGCAGTCGATCTCGCCGTACGGCTGGTGGGCGAGCATTTCGTCGCCGGCGAGACGATCGGGCAGGCGATGGCGAATGCAGCGTCGATGCAGGCGAAGGGCTTTCGCCATTCCTACGACATGCTGGGCGAGGCGGCGCTGACCGACGCCGACGCCCGACGCTACCTCTCCGCCTATGAAGAGGCCATCGATGCGATCGGCCAGGCGGGCGCAGGTCTCGGGATCCACCGCAGCGCCGGCATCTCGATCAAGCTCTCGGCATTGCATCCACGCTACTGCCGGGCCCAGCGCGAGCGGGTCATGGCCGAGCTGTATCCCCGGCTGTTGTCCCTCGCACTGCGAGCCCGGCGCCATGATATCGGCCTGAATATCGATGCCGAGGAAGCGGATCGGCTCGAACTCTCGCTGGACCTGCTCGATCGGCTGTGCCATGAACCGCGGCTCGCAAGCTGGAACGGCATCGGTTTCGTGATCCAGGCCTACCAGAAGCGCTGCCTCGCGCTGGTCGACTGGCTCATCGACCTGGCTCGCCGCAGCGACCATCGCCTGATGATCCGGCTGGTCAAGGGCGCCTACTGGGACACCGAGATCAAGCGCGCCCAGGTCGACGGCCTCGCGGACTACCCGGTGTATACCCGCAAGGCCCATACCGATCTTTCCTACCTGGCTTGCGCCCGACGCCTCCTCGCGGCACCGGAGGCGGTCTTCCCCCAGTTCGCCACGCACAACGCGCACACCCTGGCGGCGGTCCACCACCTGGCGGGCCCGAATTGCCATGAAGGCGCCTATGAGTTCCAGTGCCTGCACGGCATGGGCGAAGCCCTCTACGAGCAGGTCGTCGGCTCGCCCGGCGCGGGCGGCCTCGGCCGCCCTTGCCGCATCTACGCACCGGTGGGCAGCCACCGGACCCTGCTCGCCTACCTGGTGCGCCGCCTGCTAGAGAACGGCGCCAACACCTCCTTCGTCCATCGGATCGCGGATCCTGACGAACCGATCGCCACGCTGGTCCAGGATCCGGTCGAGACGGTCGAAGCGGCGAGCGCGCTCGAGGGCGCCATCGGTCGACCGCATCCGGCCATCGCGCTGCCCGGGGAACTCTATCCGGACCGGCGCAATTCGCTCGGCCTCGACCTGAACGACGAGCGCTGCCTCGC
>JBAYRO010000012.1:0-52201 GCA_041676645.1 Burkholderiaceae bacterium
CTGATTCGTAATCAGTAGGTCGGAGGTTCGACTCCTCTCAACGGCACCAGGATTCATGCGGGTTTTTTGGCGAAGTGCCCTTGACGCAAAACTCCCGAAGCTCTGTTGATGTTCATCATCTGGGCACGATGATGCTCGCCCTGGCGCCAGGGCCGCAGCACGTCAGTCCGGCGCAGGCACTGGGACGAGGTCCTGGGGGCGTATCAGCCTGAACCGGCGCAGGGATTCCTCGAAGGCGTTGCAGGTGCGCATGAGTTCGATGACCGCGTCGAGGTCCTCGTAGTCGAACGCCGCCGTCCATTCGTGAATGCGCTGCATCGCGTCGACGAATGGCTGCGGGTTGCCCTCGCGCGAGAGCACGCGAAGTGTGTCGAGGTATTCCTCGCGCCAGAGTGTCGGCACGATGATGCGGCACGCCCCGACGACCGAGAGCTCCGCGTTCATGGCAAGGCGCGCAAGACGCCCGTTGCCGTCCTCGAAGGGATGCACCTCGGAGACCAGGAACATGGCATGGAGCGCCCGGGCCGTGCCCTCGGGCACCGAAGTCAACAGCCGCGACCCCTCGACGAGCGTGCCACGCACCAGCCCCGGCTCGACGAAGTGGGTATTGCCGGCCGCATTGGCCTCGAGCTTGAACTGTCCGGGGTTCACCTCGGGGCGCTCACGCATCTGGTCGGCGTGGCGGGCCCGCAGCTGCTCGAGCACCGATTCGCCTGCCTCCAGCACCTGGCGGGACCACCCCGGTTCATGGGCCTGGCGAAACACACTCAGGATGTCATGCGAATCCTTGGGGCGCTCGCGCACGGGCGCGCCGTCCAGCACTATCCGGCGCGCATCTTCGACGCGAAACCGAGTGCCCTCGATGAAATTGCTGAAATAGGACTCGAGGAAAGCAAAGTGCACACGTCCCCGCGGCGACTTCGCGGGGTCGGCGGGCTGGGCCAGAGGTCGTCGGCGCAGGTAGGCAGCCAGCTCCTCGAAGAGCTCGATGCGCTTGCCATCGTACGGAGGCGTGGCAGCCAGTCCGCGGCCGCTGGCCGTCGCCAGGGGGATGGAGCGCGTGCGCAACAGCGCCCCGACCAGGGAATCCAGGATGCCGAGTTCCCGCTCCCGGCCCAGCAGCGACGCGAGCTCGCGCGCCTGGTCGCGCAGCTCGTTGAGATACTGCTCTCCGCGCGCCTCGCACATGGCAACGAGGCGGCGCTCGACCTCCATGGGGCCGACCGACTTGCGCTCGGTCCCGCGACTCACCGCCAGGTTCTCGAGCATCGTCCGGGCGAGCGAAGCCATGTACAGCTTCTCGCCTCGCATCGGCATGTCGCCCGGCAAGGCCAGGGGCGCGCACTCCAGCCGCACGGTCAACCCCGGCAGGCTGACCTTGCGCGCGTAGCTGTAGTTGAGAAAGAGCACGCCTGAAGCCGACGGCTGGCCGCCATCGAAGGCGCTGCGCCAGCCGATGACCGCGCCTGGAAAGAGCGCCGCCAGGATGCGGATGCGGTGGCGCGCCACGAGCGCCGGCCACTCACTCTCCGGCAGGCTCGTGAGCATCCCGGTCGTGATGCTCGCAAGCTTGCCCGCCTTCATCCGGCGCTGCAGAGTGCGCTTTCGCGCGTCTGTGAGCTCCGCGTACAGGTAGAGCTCGTCCAGTGTCGTTTTTGTCATCGTCTGGCCAGCTCCCCTGGCGCCGATGTCGCGTTTATCACTTATAAAACGACCGATTGTCGCGTTTTTATATTTTACAAGCATACATACGTGGCAACAAGACGTGGCGCTGGCCTGCCGGGGTCCCTGGCCCAACGCCCGAAGGCGGCTGGTGGAGGGTGGCCGATAAGTGTTCAGGCAGGCTCGGCGGGCTCAAGTTCGCGGAGTCCCTTCGCCTTGCCAAGGACCATTCTCTCGATGTCGTGTTCGGACCTCCTCGAGCGCCATCCGCGGATCGGGATAGCGCAGTCGGGCGCGCAGCTCGCGCAGGATGCGCCGGTTCGAGATCCGCCGTGATTCGGCCATGAATGACCACATGGCGGGCGACACCTGCTCGCGCACCGTGTCGCGCGAAGCGCGCGGTGGCCGCGGCAGGCCGGTGGCGTCGGCGACCCGGTCGAACCATTCACCCATGCGCAGCTCGACGGAATCGACGGCGTTGTAGACGCGGCAGTTGCCGGCGCGAAACAGCGCCAGCCAGAGCAGCCGCGCGAGATCCTCGGCATGGATGCGGCTGGAGTAGCTGTCCCCGGCATGGTGGATCGCCGGTGCGCCGCGGCGCAGCCGCTCCAGCGGCAGTCGGTCGTGGGCGTAGATTCCAGGCGCCCGCAGCAGGGCGACCCGCGCTCGTCGGCGCCGCGCCAGCGCCCGCAACTGATGTTCGCCGCTGGCGCGTCGACGGGCGCGATCGCTGCCCGGCGCGATCGGCCGGGTTTCGTCCAGGCGGGCGCCGCCGGCATCGCCATAGACACCGGTGGTGCCGCAATAGACCATCGTCGGGCCGGCGCCGGGCCTCGCGGCGGCGCCGAGCACCGCGGCGAGGCGGCGGCTGCGCGCATCGCTGCGTCCCGTACCCGGCGGTGGCACGAGATGCACGATGCGCTTGGCCAGGCCGGCCAGGCGCGCGGCCGAGCGGCGATCATCGAGATCGATCGCCAGCGGCAGCGCGCCGAGCGCGCGGATCGCCGCGAGCGATGCCGGCTTGCGTCCGGTGCCGATGAGCCTCATGCGTTCGCCGAAGCGCTTCGCGAGGCTGGCCGCCAGCCGTGAACCGACATCGCCGCAGCCGATGATCAGCAGGCGCGGGCGGCGCAGGCGGCGGGGCAATACGGGCGGCAGGGCGGGTCTTCGCATCCGGCGATTGTGATGCGTATCGCCGTGCGATGGCCCCCGGCGGCGGTGGACGGCAGCCCGGCCGGCCGGCCGGCAAGGCCCGAAGGCCGGCGAGCCCGGTTCCGTCGGCGGGGATCAGTAGACGTCGGCGGGGATCAGTAGACGTCGGTGGGGATCAGTAGACGTCGGGAACGATCATCTGCGGCGGCACCGGATGGCGCAGGTAGTCGGGGTTGTGCACCCGTTCCGGCAGGTTCACGATGGGTCGCTCGATCTCGCCGTACGGTATCTGCGTCAGCAGGTGATGGATGCAGTTCAGCCGGGCCTTCTTCTTGTCGACCGCCTCGACGATCCACCAGGGGGCTTCGGGCGTGTGCGTGCGCTCGAGCATGGTTTCCTTGGCCTTGGTGTAGGCCTCCCAGCGTCGCCGGGACTCGAGGTCCATCGGGCTGAGCTTCCACTGCTTGAGCGGATCATGGGCACGGGCGAGGAAGCGGCGATGCTGCTCTTCATCGGTGATCGAGAACCAGTACTTGAGCAGGATGATCCCCGAGCGCAGGAGCATGCGCTCGAACTCGGGCACGCTGCGAAAGAACTCCTCGTACTCCTGGTCGCTGCAGAAGCCCATGACGCGCTCGACGCCGGCGCGGTTGTACCAGCTGCGATCGAACAGCACGATCTCGCCGCCGGCCGGCAACTGCGAAGCGTAGCGCTGGAAATACCATTGCGTGCGTTCGCGGTCGCTCGGGGCGGGCAGGGCGACGACGCGGCAGATACGGGGATTCAGGCGCTGGGTGATGCGCTTGATGACGCCGCCCTTGCCGGCGGCATCGCGGCCCTCGAAGAGGACCACGATCTTCAGCTTGTGCTCGACCACCCAGTCCTGCAGCTTGACGAGTTCGCCCTGCAGCCGCAGCAGCTCGCGGAAGTAGCGATGGCGCGCGACCGTATCGCCGCTGCCGGCGATGTCGCCGCCGAGAAGGTCGAAGCGGGCGTCGTCGAGCTCCTGCTCCAGTTCCTCGTCGAGGTTTTCCTGGAAGGCTTCCCGAAGCAGTTCATCCTGGTCGAAGGGGTTGCCTGCGCTTTCCCGATAGGGCATCACGGTTTTCCTTGGTGTGGATCCGGGTACCCGGCATGGCCGGAATCATGGGGGTGGTCATTGTGCGGCAGTCGTATTGCAGCGCAATGACAGTGCCCGGGGCGACGATGGGCGGCCGGGCCGCCATGCGAGCCGATGGCTGCGCCGGGCCGATCGGCCTGATGGTCGATAATGCCGGCAAGGGAGCCCGACCCCGGCATGGAGCCGGGTCGGACCCGGTCATCGACATGGAGCAGGACGCGGGATGAGTTTCAGGGTCAAGGTGTTGCCGAGCGGGCGCGAGTTCGATGCGCAGGGTGACGAGAGCATCCTTGATGCGGCCTTGCGCGAAGCGGTCGTCATGCCCTACGGCTGCAAGGACGGCGTCTGCGGAACCTGCAAGGCGCGGGTGCTCGAGGGCGAAGTCGAGCAGGGCCCGCACGCACCGGCCGCCCTCGATGCCGACGAACGCGCCGCCGGGTTCGCGCTGGTGTGCTGCGCCAGCGCCCGCTCGCCACTGGTGGTCGAGGCGCGGCTCGTCGCCGGAGTCGGCGACATCCCGCTGCGCAAGCTGCCATGTCGCATCAACGCGATCGAACGCGTCGCGCCCGATGTTGCGATCCTGCGCCTGCAGCTGCCGGCGGGCCAGTCCCTGCGCTATCTCGCCGGCCAGTACATCGAGCTGATCCTGCGCGATGGCACCCGGCGATCGTATTCGATGGCCAGCCCGCCGGAGCAGGATGACACGCTCGAGCTCCATGTCAGGCACCTGCCAGGGGGACGCTTCACCGATGCGCTGTTCGGCGTGTCGAGCCCGCCGGTCGCAGTGCGCGACATCCTGCGCTTCGAGGGCCCGATGGGTACCTTCTTCCTGCGCGAGGACGACGATGCGCCGATCGTGCTGCTCGCCAGCGGAACCGGTTTCGCCCCGATCAAGGCGATCGTCGAACGGGTGCTCGCCGCGGATCGGCCGCGCCCGATGATGCTCTACTGGGGCGGGCGCCGCCCCCATGACCTCTACATGGACGAACTGGCGCAATCCTGGCGCACCACGATTCCGGGGTTCCGCTATGTGCCGGTGGTCTCCGATCCCCAGCCCGTGGACGGCTGGCAGGGCCGCACCGGCTTCGTGCACCGGGCGGTGATGGCCGACCTGCCCGATCTCTCGGGGCACCGGGTCTATGCCTGCGGGGCGCCGGTGATGGTCGATGCGGCGCGCGCCGATTTCGTCGAGCATTGCGGGCTGCCCGTCGACGCCTTCTTCGCCGATGCCTTCGTCACGGCCGCCGATGCCGCGCGGGTGGCATGAGATGAGCCGCCCCACCGTCCTTTTCCTGCATGCCAACGGCTTTCCCTCGGGGAGCTACCGGCAGTTCCTCGAGGCGCTGGGCCGCCATGCCGAGGTGATCGCCCCGCCGGCCCTCGACACCCCGTCGAGCATGCGCCCCCGGCTGCGCTGGCCGGACATGACCCGCCAGGTGGTCACCGAGCTGCGGCGCCTGGCCGAGCATCATGGCCCGGTCTGCCTGGTCGGGCATTCGATGGGTGGCTACCTGTCGATGATGGCGGCGGCGCGGCTGCCTGCCCATGTCCGCCATGTCGTCCTCATCGACTCGCCGATCGTGGTCGGCTGGCGCCAGTCGCTCCTCGAGACCCTTAGCCTCACCGGTCTGTCGCGCCGCGGCGGTCCGGCGCCCATCGCGGCGCGCCGGCGCGATCGCTGGGCCTCGCCCGAGTTCGCCCATGCCTATTTTTCGGCGAAGGCGTTCGTGCGCGACTGGGCGCCGGGCGTCCTCGACGATTTCCTCGCCCATGCGCTGGCGGCCGGCCAGGACGGCGCGATGACCCTGCGCATCGCCCGCGAGGCCGAGCGCGACATCTATGCCCACCTGCCGGCGCGACGCACGCATGCGGCGTTCCGGGCGCTGCGCTCGCACGGCGGCATCGGGCTGCACCTGATCGCCGGCACCCGTTCCCGGGAAACCGAGATGGCCGGGCGTGCGATCAATCGCCGCCTGTTCGGCGCCAACTGGCATGAGCTCGCCACCGGCCACCTGGTGCCGATGGAGAAGCCGATCGCCTGCGCCGAGCTGGTGGCTCGCTGCATCGGTGCGGTGCACGACGGCTCGCCGGGAGATGTCCTTGACGGGCTGTCGACGAGTCCGTCTAATGCCCGGCATGACATCCCCCAATCCCTTCAAGACCGCGATGGCGGCCCAGGAGCTTCGCTACGGCCTGTGGCTCGGCATGGCCAGTCCGTACACGGCGGAGATCGCCGCCGGCGCCGGCTTCGACTGGCTGCTCATCGATAACGAGCACGCTCCCAACGACCTGCGTACGACGCTGGCCCAGTTGCAGGCCATCGCCGCCTACGGCTCGCATCCGGTGGTCCGGGTGCCGGTGGGCGATGTCGCGCTGATCAAGCAGATGCTCGACATCGGCGCCCAGACCTTGCTCGTGCCGATGGTCGACACGCCCGAACAGGCGGCGCTCATGGTCGCGGCGACCCGCTATCCGCCGGCCGGCATCCGCGGCGTGGGGGCCGGCCTCGCGCGCGCCTCGCGCTGGAACCGGCGGCCGCGCTATGTGCACGAGGCCAACGACGAAGTCTGCCTGCTGGTCCAGGTCGAGACCATGACCGCCATCGAGAACCTCGACGCGATCACCGCGACCGACGGGGTCGATGGCGTCTTCTTCGGCCCCGCCGATCTTTCCGCGTCGATGGGCCTGCTCGGGGAGCCGGCGCATCCGCGGGTGCGCTCCCTGATCGGCGAATCGATGCGGCGGGTGCGCGCTGCCGGCAAGGCGCCGGGCATCGTCTGCGGCGATGCCGAGCTGGCGAAGTACTACATCGACTGCGGCGCCTGCTTCGTCGCCCTCGGGGTCGACGCCACCATCCTCTCGGGCGCGCTCGACGCCATCGTGGCGCGCTGGAAGGGCTGATCCGCCGCCCGGGCCGTGGCGCCCCGGTTCCCCCAGTTCACTGAGAACAAAAAAAATGCCCCGGACGAACCGGGGCAAACCAGCCAGGGAGGAAAACTGCAATGGCTGGAAGAGGAGGCTTACCGCCGCCGGCCCGTGGTGGGCCGCGACATGTATTCACTGTATCGGGAGTGGTCGGCTTGCGCCGTGTGCCGCGGATTGGCGGCGCCCTTGTTCGGATGAACGGAACGGGCGTGCTGTGTCGAGGGGATGGAGGGGCTGCCTGAAAAACGAATGGGGGCGCGAACGCCCCCATTTTAGAACCTCCTGAGCGTCGGGCTCAGGAGAAAGTTCTTTATTTACATAGAGTTACAGGGTGAGGATCCACTTGACCAGGGTTTCGGCCTCTTCCTCGGACACCTGCGGATTGGCCGGCATGGGGATCGGGCCCCAGATGCCCGAACTGCCCTTGCGGACATGCTCGACGAGAGTCGGGAACGCCGATGCGTCATCTTTGTACTTGGCGGCCACGTCCTTGTAGGCAGGACCGATCAGCTTCTTTTCGGTCGCATGACAGGCCATGCAGTTCTTCTTCTTGGCGAGGTCCGCGTCGGCATAGGCGCCGCTCGAGAGCGTTGCCAGGGTGGCGGCCATCGCAATGGAAAGGATCGCTTTCATTTGATTCGGTGCCCTCTTCTTCAGGTAGGTCCACGGGTCCAACGGGAATTATAACGCCGCATGCGGGCTTGCCGTTGACCCAGTTCAAGCCACCGCCCGGCGGGCGACGGCCGCAAGGGACATGCGCATTGGGCACATTGCGGGATACCGCTGGCCTCGGCGCAGGAGTGTGTCCATGTTTCTCGTCTGGATCGGAGTCGCACTGCTCATCGCGAGATGGTTCGAACTCGGTCCGCTCGCCGATGTGTCCTGGTGGTGGATCCTGTCGCCCCTGGCGGTGGCCTTCATCTGGTTCGAACTCATCGAATCCCGCTTCGGCTTCGACAAGCACAAGCAGCACGAGGACGCCGACCGGGCCCGCCGCGACCGGGTCGAAGCCCAGTTCAAGACGCCCGGCCGCAAGCGCGCCTCGCGCTGATCGCCGCCGGGCGCGCCCGGCTCACTCGCCATCGGTCACCGCGCCCCGGCTGGCCGAGCCGGCCAGCCGATAGAACTCCCCGAGGACGCCGCGCGTGTATCGCGCGGCCGGTTCGCGCCAGCCGGCGCGGCGCCGCTCCAGCTCGGCATCGTCGACATCGAGCTGCAGCAGCAGCCGGCGGGCATCGATCGTGATCGAGTCTCCTTCCCGGATCAGGCCGATCGGGCCGCCTACCGCGGCCTCGGGCGCGACATGCCCGACCACCATGCCCCAGGTGCCGCCGGAGAAGCGCCCGTCGGTGATCAGGCCCACCGATTCGCCCAGGCCGGCGCCGATCAGGGCGGAGGTCGGCGCCAGCATCTCCGGCATGCCGGGCGCCCCGCGCGGGCCGAGGTTGCGCAGCACCATGACGTCGCCCGCCTTGATCCTGCCGTCGAGGATCGCGGCCAGCGCCGACTGCTCGTCCTCGAAGACCCGGGCCGGCCCGGTGATGACGGGGTTCTTCAGCCCGGTGATCTTGGCCACCGCGCCCTCGGGCGAGAGATTGCCCTTGAGGATCGCGAGATGGCCGGCTTCGTAGAGCGGCTTGTCGAGCGGGAAGATGACCTTCTGGTCGGCGCGCGGCTGCGCCGGCACATCGGCGAGTTCCTGCGCCAGGGTGCGGCCGGTGATCGTCATGCAGTCGCCGTGGAGCAGGCCCGCTTCGAGCAGGATCCTGAGCACCTGCGGGATGCCGCCGGCCTCGTGCAGGTCGGTGGCGAGATACGTCCCCGAGGGCTTCAGGTCGCAGATCACCGGCACGCGCTTGCGGATCCGTTCGAAGTCGTCGATGGTCCATTCGACCTCCGCGGCATGCGCGATCGCGAGGTAGTGCAGGACCGCGTTGGTCGAGCCGCCGGTCGCCATGATGAGCGAGACCGCGTTCTCGATCGCCTCGCGCGTGACGATGTCGCGCGGCTTGAGATCCTGGCGCACCGCCTCGATCAGGACCCGGGCCGATGCCGCCGCCGATTCGTGCTTCTCCCCGTCGGGATTGGCCATCGTCGAGGAGCCCAGCAGGCTCATGCCGAGCGCCTCGAAGGAGGAGCTCATGGTGTTGGCGGTGTACATGCCACCGCAGGAACCGGTGCCGGGAATGGCATGGCGCTCGATGCCCTCGAAATCCTCCTGGCTCATGCGGCCATGGGAGAACTCGCCGACCGCTTCGAACACCGACACGATGTTGAGGTCCTTGCCCTTCCACTTGCCGGCCTTGATGGTGCCGCCGTAGACGTAGATGGCGGGCACGTTGCAGCGAAGCATGCCCATCATGCCGCCCGGCATGTTCTTGTCGCAGCCGCCGATCACCAGCACGCCGTCCATCCACTGGCCCTGCACCGAGGTCTCGATGCAGTCGGCGATGACCTTGCGGCTGATCAGCGAGTACTTCATGCCCTCGGTGCCCATCGACATGCCGTCGGAAATCGTCGGCGTGCCGAAGACCTGCGGGTTGCCGCCGGCCTCGCGCACCGCTTCGATCGCGGCGTCGGCAAGCACCTGCAGCCCCGAGTTGCACGGCGTGATCGTGCTGTGGCCGTTGGCGATGCCGATCATGGGCCTGGCGAAGTCGCTCTTCTCGTAGCCCATCGCGTAGTACATCGAACGGTTGGGCGCGCGGGCGACACCCTCGGTGATGTTGGCCGAGCGCAGCTTGCGGGTCATGGCGATCCTCCGGGTATGGGGCGCCGGCCGCGAGGCGCGCCGGCGCTGTCGGTTCGATGGTACGCAGCCTGTCGCTCATCGTGAAATATATAATTTCGGCGTGATCGATACGAATTTCGAATCGTCAGGCACGGACCTGGCGGGCACTGCGCCGGGGCAGGCTGGCCCCGCGGCGCTCGACGAGGCCCTGCGCCAGCTCTCCGGCCGCTGGCGGGGCATCGATCTGCGCCAGCTCGCGTACTTCGCCGTCGTTGCCCGCGAGGGCAATTTCGGCCGCGCCGCGGCGCGCCTGCGGATCTCCCAGCCGCCCCTGTCGATGCAGGTCAAGGCGCTCGAATCCCGGCTCGGGACGCGGCTGCTCGATCGCAGCCGGCAGGGAACCGTGCCCACCCCGGCGGGCCGGGCGCTGCTGGGAACCCTCGGGCTCTTGCTGCCGGGCCTGGTCGACGGGCTCGAACAGGCGGGGGCGACCGGGCGTGGCGAGCGAGGCCGGCTGCGGGTCGGTTTCGTGACGCCGGCCGGCACGAGTTTCCTGCCCGGCTTCGTGCGGCGCCTGCGCGAACGCTGGCCCGACATCGAACTGGTGCTCAACGAGGCGACCAGCGACGAGCAGTTCGCCGCGCTTGCCGATGGCCGGCTCGATGCCGGCTTCGTGCTGCCGCCGGCGCCCGCCTCGCTGGCGTTTCGCCCGGTGCACTCCGAGCGCCTGGTGCTGGCCATGCCGGCCCGGCTTGCCGGGGCCTTCCCGCAAGCCCGCCTGGGGGCCGCCGACCTGCCCGAGGAACCGCTGCTGGTCTTCCCGCGCGAGAAGGCGCCGGGGCTGCATGCCGAGATCCTCGCCTACTACGCCGCCGCCGGCCGCACGCCCGTGATCGGCCAGCAGGCGATCCAGATGCCGACCATCGTCAATCTCGTGGGCGCGGGCCTGGGCATCGCCCTGGTGCCGGCGAGCATCCGGCGCAGCGCCGGCGCCGATGTGGCCTGGCGCGAACTCGATGACGGGGCGCCCCGGATCCGCATCGGCCTGGCCTGGCGCCACGGCGCCGCGGGCGGGGCGCTCGACCGGATGCTGGAAGCGTTCGCCAGCGGGGCCGAAGGGTAGACTGGCGGGTCGCCGCCGACCCCGTGCCGGCACCGCCCCAGGATCCCCATGCTCGTCCATCCCCAGTTCGATCCGATCGCGTTCTCGATCGGCCCGCTCGCCATCCGCTGGTATGGCCTGATGTATCTCGTCGCCTTCGCGGCATTCTTCTTCCTCGGTCGGCTGCGACTGCGCGATCCGTCGCGCTCGGCGCGTGCCCACCTGGCGCCCCCCGAAATCGAGGACCTGCTGTTCTGGGGCGCGATGGGCGTGGTGATCGGCGGCCGGCTCGGCTATGTCCTGTTCTACAAGCCCGCCTACTACCTCTCCCATCCGCTCGAGATCCTCGCGGTCTGGGAGGGGGGCATGGCCTTCCATGGCGGCATGCTCGGAGTGATCTTCGCGGTATGGCTCTACTGCCGCCGGCGCGGCAAGCCCTTCTGGAACGTGATCGACTTCGTCGCGCCGCTGGCGCCGCTCGGGCTGGCGGCCGGGCGCCTGGGCAATTTCATCAACGGCGAGCTCTGGGGCCGACCCACCGACGGCCCCTGGGCAATGGTGTTCCCGCAGGCGGGCGATGGCATCGGCCGGCATGCTTCGCAGCTCTACCAGTTCGCCGGCGAGGGCCTGCTGCTCTTTGCCGTGCTGTGGTGGTATTCGAGCCGTCCGCGCGCCGCCGGCAGCGTCTCGGGGCTCTTCCTGATGGGCTACGCCGTGCTGCGCTTCGCGGCCGAGTTCGCCCGCGAACCGGATGCCTTCCTCGGCCTGCCCGCGCTGGGCCTGTCGATGGGCCAGCTGCTGTGCATCCCGATGTTCATCGCCGGCGCCATCCTGTTCGCCTGGGCCCGGCGGGTTATCCTCCGGCGGGAGACCATGACGCAGGAGACGACCCGATGACACTGCCCGACAAACTGAGCCGCTCGCTGCGTGATCGCGCGGTGCTGGTGACCGGCGCCGCCGGCGGGATGGGCGAGGCGACGGCGCGCATCTTCGCCGACGAGGGCGCGCGGGTGGCCATCGCCGATGTCCAGGCCGAGCGGCTCGAGGCGGTCGCCGAATCGATACGCGCCGACGGCGGCCGGGCGCAGGCCTTCCCGATCGACGTCGCCGATCCCGACCAGGTCCGGGAGGGCGTGGCCGCGGCGGCCGGCCACTGGGGCGGGCTCGACATCCTCGTGAGCAATGCCGGCATCTCCATCCACAATCCCATCGATGACGACGACTACGAGGCTCGCTGGGAGCGCGCGCTGGCCGTGATGCTCGGCGCCCAGCCGCGGCTGCTGCGCGCCGCGCTGCCCTGGCTGCGCAAGTCCGATGCGCCGCGCGTGGTACTGATCGCCTCGACCGAGGCGCTCGGCGCGACCGCGGGCCACAGCGCCTACTCGGCGGCCAAGGCCGGCGTCGCCGGCTTCACCCGCTCGATGGCGGTGGAGCTCGGCCCCGAGGGCATCACCGTCAACGGCATCTGCCCGGGCCCGATCGATACTCCCATGACGGCGCGCATCGCCCCTGAGCACAAGACGATCTTCGCGAAGCGGCGTACCGCCCTGCGCCGCTACGGCCGTCCCGACGAAGTCGGGCACATCACGGTCAGCCTCTGCCTGCCGGCGGCCTCCTACATCACCGGGGCGGTGATCCCGGTCGACGGCGGCCTGATGGCGCGCAATGCCTGAAGCCATGGATCTGCCACCCCAGCCCCACTACTTCAGCGCCGAGCACGAGGCGTTCAGGGCCGCCCTGCGCGACCTGGTCGACCGGGAGATCAGGCCGCACGTCAACGACTGGGACGAAGCGGGCACCTTCCCGCGCGAGCTGTACCGGCGCATCGCGGACCTCGGCGTCACCGGTATCGGCTATCCCGAGGAGTACGGCGGCACGCCGGCCGACATCTTCTACAAGCTCATCGTCTCCGAGGAACTCGCCCGCGCCGGCTGCGGCGGCGTCGCCGCCTCGCTGCACTCCTATTCGATCGGCCTGCCGCCGGTGCTCGCGCATGGCAGCGAGGAACTGAAGCGGCGGATCATCCCGCCGGTGCTCGCCGGCGAGAAGATCGCAGCGCTCGCGATCACCGAGCCCGGCGGCGGCTCGGATGTCGCCGCGCTCGCCACCACCGCGGTGCGCGACGGTGACCACTACGTGCTCAACGGCGAGAAGGTCTTCATCACCTCGGGGATGCGCGCCGATGTCATCACGGTCGCGGTGCGCACCGATCCCGCCAGCCGTGGCGCCCAGGGCATCTCGGCCATCGTCGTCGAGGCGCCGACGCCGGGCCTGTCGCGCACCGAGCTGAAGAAGATGGGCTGGTGGGCCTCCGACACCGCGCACCTGCGCTTCGAGGACTGCAGGATTCCGGTGGCGAATCTGGTCGGTGCCGAGAACCAGGGCTTCAAGGTCTTCATGAACAACTTCAACTCGGAGCGGCTCGGGATGTCGGCGTCGGCCTGCGGCTATGCGCGGGTCTGCTACGACGAGGCCCTCGACTGGGCGCGCAACCGGGTGACCTTCGGCGCGCCGCTGGCGCAGCGCCAGGTGATCCGCCACAAGCTGGTCGACATGGCCCTGCGCATCGAGGCGGCGCGCACCTTCGTCCTCGAACTGGCCTGGCGGGTGCAGCACGAGGCCGGCGATCCGGCCGCACTGGTCGCGCGCACCTGCATGGCCAAGATCCAGGCGACCCAGGCCATGCAGTTCTGCGCCGACCAGGCGGTGCAGATCCTCGGCGGCATGGGCTTCATGCGCGGCACCCGCTCCGAGCGGATCTACCGGGAGGTGAAGGTGATGATGATCGGCGGCGGCTCCGAGGAGATCATGAAGGATCTCGCGGCACGCCAGCTCGGCATATGAGGGCGGGCCGCCGGCGCGGCTCGCGTTATCCTCGGGGGCCCCTGACCACCGGATCCATGCTGTTTCGATGAGCCAGTTCGACGAAGAAACCCGCCTGCGCGCAGGCACCGACGGCCGCTGGACGGGCCATGTCCATCCCGCCTGGAACATCGGCCAGAACCCCAACGGCGGCTACCTGATGTCGCTCGCGATGTCGGCCATGGGCCGGCTCGTGCCCGAGCATCCCGATCCCCTGTCGATCACCGTCCACTACCTGCGCCCGGGCAGCGCCGGCCTCGATTGCGAGGTCGATGCCGCCGTCGTTCGCAGCGGGCGCAGCCTCAGCACGGTACGCGCGACACTCTCCCAGGAAGGCAAGCCGCGGCTGGAGGTCCTCGCGGCGCTCGGCGCTCTCGGCGAGCCGGCGCCGCCGCGGCTTACCGTGCCGCCGCCCGGGATTCCCCCGCCGGACCAGTGCGTCGGGCGCTCCGGCCAGGAGCAGGGCGTCGAGCTGCCGATCCTCGATCGCCTCGAGGTGCGTCTGCATCCGGACGAAGCGCGCGCCGGCGAAGCGGGCAAGGCGCAGGTCACCGGCTGGATCCGGTTGCGCGACGGCCGCGAGCCTGACAGCCATGTCGCCGTATTGTTCGCCGATGCGTTCCCGCCGGCGGTCTTCGGCCTGCTCGGCGTGGTCGGCTGGGTGCCGACGCTCGGGCTCACCGTGCACGTTCGCCGCCGGCCGGCCCCGGGCTGGATGCTCGGGCGGTTTCGCACCCGTGATCTCGCCGACGGCCGCATGATAGAGGACGGCATGCTCTGGGATTCGCAGGGGCAGCTGGTGGCGCAGGCCCGGCAGCTCTCGCTGGTGCGCATGCCCGATCCGGACCCCGGCTGACACGGACGGCCGCAGGGCGACCGCCCCATGAGCTTCGACACGGCAGGAGGAGACGACGATGTACCCATCCCGGCAGGCGCATGCGAATCCCGACAAACCGGCCTTCATCATGGCGGGCAGCGGCCAGGTCATGAGCTATGGCGAGCTCGAGCGCCGCAGCAACCGGCTCGCCCATCTCCTGCGCAGGACCGGCCTGAAGCGGCTGGATCACTACGCGATCTTCATGGAGAACAACTTCCGCTTCATCGAGTGCTGCAGCGCCGGTGATCGCGCCGGCCTCTACTACACCACGGTCAATTCCTATCTCAAGGCCGACGAGCTCGCCTACATCCTGCAGAACAGCGAATCGCAGGTGCTGGTCACCTCCCGCTCGCGCAGCGAGGTCGCCAGGCAGGCGCTCGCCCAGTGCCCGAACGTGCGGCTCTGCCTCATCGTCGACGGTGATGCCGGCGACGCGCCCATGCTCGCACTCGACGAAGCGGTCGCCGACATGCCCGATACCCCGATCGCCGACGAGGCCCTCGGCGTCGGCATGCTGTATTCGTCGGGCACCACCGGGCGCCCCAAGGGCATCCTGCGGCCGCTGCCGGATACCCCGCCGTCCGAGCCGCTGCCCCTCTACGTCTTCCTCGACAAGCTCTGGCTGTACCGCGAGGACATGATCTACCTGTCGCCCGCGCCGATGTACCATTCGGCGCCCCAGGCGGCGGTGGGGCTGGCGATACGCGCCGGCGCCACCTCGATCATCATGGAGCACTTCGAGCCGCTCGAGTATCTCGCCCTGGTCGAGAAGTACCGGGTGACGCATTCGCAGCTGGTGCCGACCATGTTCAGCCGCCTGCTGAAGCTGCCGCAGGCCGATCGCGAGCGCTACGACCTGTCCTCGCTCGAGGTCGTCGTCCATGCGGCCGCGCCGTGTCCGGTCCAGGTCAAGGAGCAGATGATCGAGTGGTGGGGGCCGATCATCCACGAGTACTACGGCGCGACCGAGGGCCTGGGCTTCACCGCCTGCAACAGCCAGGAATGGCTGGCGCACCGCGGCACCGTCGGCCGGGTGCTCCTGGGCGACCTGCACATCCTCGACGAGAACATGGAGCCGGCGCCCAAGGGCACGCCGGGGGAGATCTGGTTCAGGACGGCGACCCCGTTCGAATACTTCAACGACCCGCAGCGCACGCGCGAATCACGCTCGGCCGACGGCACCATGAGCACCGTGGGCGATGTCGGCTACGTCGACGACGACAACTTCCTCTATCTCACCGACCGCTCGACCTTCATGATCATCTCGGGCGGGGTGAACATCTATCCGCAGGAGTGCGAGAACCTCCTGATCACCCATCCGAGTGTGGCCGATGCGGCGGTCTTCGGCGTGCCCAACGAGGATCTCGGCGAGGAGGTCAAGGCGGTGGTCCAGCCGATGCCGGGCGTGGCGGCCGGGCCCGGGCTCGAGGCCGAGCTGATCGCGTTCTGCAAGGAGCATCTGGCCAGCATCAAGTGTCCGCGCTCGGTCGACTTCACCGATGAATTGCCGCGCCTGCCCACCGGCAAGCTCTACAAGAAGCCGCTGCGCGATCGCTACTGGACCGGACGCGAACGGCGCATCTAGGCGCCGGCGCCGCGCTCGACGCAGCGTCGCCAGCGGCCCTCGACCCGGCCGGCGAACCAGGCGGTGGTCAGCTCGCGCTGGATCTTCGGGCCGCTCAGCCGGATCTCCGGCATGGCCGCGCGCGGCAGTCGCTTGGCCGGACTTGTCTGGGCGAGGGCATACACCCCGGCCAGCAGGGGGCTGTCGTCGAATTCCACCGAGGTGCCGAGCTCGAGTTCGCGCCGGATCTGCGCATCGCTCATCCCGAGCCGGCCGCCGAGGCTGCGCACCGCCGATTCGGTTTCCCCGGGCGCGGCGCCCGGCGGTGCGCCATGGCGGATCAGGTCACCGTCGATCGCGATGCTGCGCCCGGACGCGATCGCGACCGCGCGCTGGAACGCCGCATTGCGGCTCGCGTAATGGCCGGCATTGAAGTCGGCGAAACGAAAGCGCATCGCCGGGTAGTCGGCCGGATAGTCGAGCAGGTGCGCAATGCCGAAGTACATGCCGCCGCGCCGGGTGAAGACTTCCTGGCGGATCGATCCTTCGATGTCGTAGGGATAGGCGCGCTCGCGGACATGGCGTTCGGCGAAGTCGATCGCGACCTGCATCGGGCCGCCGGTGCGCACCGGGTTCCAGCCCGCCAGCAGGCGGCGCCCGAGCGGCACCAGGGCGATGAAATCCTCGTAGATCTCGCTCAGCTCCCTCTCGGTGCGCACCGCGTCGAGGCGCTCGTCGAAGGTCAGGCCGGTCGGCGATTCGAACTGCAGGGCCATCCGGATCGCCACCGGCGGTATGCGCAGGCGGGCGGCGCGCGTGGCGATCTCCTCGCGCGCAAGCTTCGGCAGGTTGGGCACCGAGGGATCGGCGCGAAACGAGGATTCCTGCTCGGTGATCGCCAGCGCCGCGCACAGGTGCTCGACATCGGCAGGCAGCGCCATCGCGCTGAATGCGCGCTCGATGTCCTGCGCCCAGCCGTTGCGATCGGGCAGCTTCTCGGGCAACAGGCTTTCGAGCCGGGCGCGGATCGCGGCCGGATCCTCCCGGTCGGCGACGATGCCGCCGGTGGTGCAGGCCGCGAGCACCGCGAGCAGCATGCATGCGAGGGCCGCGCCGATGCCGCGCTTCACCGGCTGTCGGTACGCCTGCATCGGGAGGACGATCTCATCGCGTGAAGGTTCCACGCCTAGAACGGGGCGGCATCCACCGGCCGGATGCGCCACTCGAAGTGAAAGGGCGGCTTGTGGCTGCGGCCGCGCCATTCGAGGGCCAGCCTTCGATTGCGCGCCACCAGCATGCCCTCGGCCAGGCCGTGCCAGATGTCGACCACCGCCGGATGAACCGCTTCGTCGCCGAACAGTGTCCAGCCCGACTGGGTGATGGTCGTCATGCCCTCGTCCGACCCGATCGTCATCCGGTCGCCCTGCGCAGTGCCCAGCGCCGAGGCGATCGCCGCGAAGGCCTGCGCCGAATCGTCGGCGGGCGCGCCCAGCACCTGTGCGACCTCGTCATGGAACTGCATGCCCACCTGGCGGGCGCACAGCGTGAACAGCGCCGCCGCGTCCGCCGGTCCGTACAGGTCGACCGCGACGGGCAGGGCGGTGCGGATGTACTCCATCGCATAGTTGCGCCTGGCCCGGGCGAGTCGCTCGGCCGGCCAGTCGGCCGAGGCGAGCACCGGCGCGGCCGCCGGATCGAAGTCGGGACCTTCCTCGGCCCGGGCAAAGCGCAGGCGCTCGGCCGGTTCCAGCGGATGGTCGTATTCGTAGTAGTAGCCTTCGAGCGCCGACTGGCCGTCCGCGGTCTGCCTGGTGCAGACGAAGCCGAGTCGCGGATTGCCCAGCGCCAGGCCGTTGCGCGCATGCCAGCCGCGCAGCATCGCGGTCGAGACATCGGGCGGCACGCCGCACAGCGCGGTGCCCGCCCAGGCCCAGCGCGGCGGGACATAGCGGATCCAGGCCTTGCGCTCGGACTCGGGCATGTACTGCACCGCGACCCCGCCGATGTTGTTGGACAGGTAGTGGTACTGGGCGGCGGCCACCGCATGGGGCAGCTTGTCCAGGCCGAGCTTGGCCAGGCCGGGCAGGAAGCGGCGCGCGCGCTGGCGATCGAAGATCCGGTAGACCAGTTCGGCCGCTTTCGCGCTGCCGCTGCGCATCGAGGCGGCCAGGACCAGGCCGGTGAAGAAGGCGTTGTAGAGCGTCGCGACCGCGTCCCGGGCCGCTTGCGGTGCGTCGCTTCGGGTGCTTTCCCCGGTCATTGCTTCCTCCTAGCGAAGGCCGCGCCAGAACATGTAGGCGGACAGTCCGAACAGGATGCAGGCGAAGAGTCGGCGCATGGTGTCCACCGGCAGGGCATGGGCCGCCCGGGCGCCCAGCGGCGCGGTGAGCACGCTGGCGCTGGCCACGGCGGCCAGTCCCGGCAGGTAGACGAAGCCGATGGTGTGCGCCGGCATCTCCAGGCCGATCCCGGCGATGATGTAGCCGATGGTGCCGGCGAGCGCTATCGGGAAACCGCAGGCGGCGCTGGTCGCGACCGCCTCGTGGATGCGGACCTGGCGCCCGCTCAGGAAGGGCACCGTGAGGAAACCGCCGCCGGCGCCGAGGAAGGCCGACAGCGCACCGATCGCACCGCCCGCGCCGAACATGCCGGCGTTGCCCGGCAGCCCGCGTGCGGGCGCGTCCGCGCTCGCCCGGGGCCGGCGGCGCAGCATGTTGACGGCGGTCCAGGCGATGAAGGCGCCGAAGAAGAGCGCGATCCAGCGGCTCGGCATGAAGCGCACCACCTGGGCGGCCGCCATCGAGCCCAGGACGATGCCGGGCGCGAGCGTGCGCAATATGTCCCAGCGAACCGCACCGCGCCGATGATGGGCCCGCACGCTCGACATCGAGGTGAACAGGATCGTGGTGAGCGAGGTCGCGATCGCGAGCTTGAGCACCAGGTCGTGCTCGAAGCCGAGCCGGTCGAGCACGATCGCCATGAAGGGGACGATGATCATGCCGCCGCCGATGCCGAGCAGCCCGGCGAGAAAGCCGGTGACGGTACCGAGCAGGACGAGGGCGACGATCGCGACGGGATCCAAGGAACTCTCCGGTGCTCCGTTGCCCGGTGCGCGACGGAGCATGCACCGGGGGCGGAAGGCGTCGATGCTATCACCGGGCGTTGGCGCCCGCCCGCCTGCTATGATCGACGCTCGGATGCCAGCCGGGAGCGATACGCATGAGCAAGCAGTTCGCATCGAAGGCCGACCTCGCCGACAAGGAGGTCAGCTTCACGAAGCTTTCGGACAACGCCTATGCCTACACGGCCGAGGGCGATCCCAATTCCGGCGTGATCATCGGCGACGATGCCTGCATGGTGATCGATGCGACCGCCACGCCGGTAATGGCCCGCGATCTCATCGGCCGTATCCGGACCGTCACCGACAAGGCCATCAAGTACGTGGTGCTGTCGCACTACCATGCGGTGCGCGTGCTCGGCGCCTCGGCCTTCTTCGACGAGGGCGCGACCGAGATCATCGCCTCGCGAGGCACCCGCGAGATGATCGAGGAGCGCGGCGAGGCCGACATGCATTCCGAGATCGAGCGCTTCCCGCGGCTGTTCCGCGCCGTCGAGTCGATCCCCGGCCTCACCTGGCCGACCATGGTCTTCGAGCGCCAGCTCACGCTGTACCTCGGCAGCCTCGAGGTGCGGATCATGCACCTCGGCGCGGGCCACACCCGGGGCGACACCATCGCCTGGATCCCGTCGCAGAAGATCTGCTTCTCGGGCGATCTCGTCGAATACAACGCGGGCGTCTACACCGGTGACGCCCAGCTCGAGGAATGGCCGGCCACGCTCGATGCGCTGGCCGCGCTGGGCGCCGAGAAGCTGGTGCCCGGCCGTGGGCCGGCCCTCGAGACCCCGGCCGATGTCGCCCTCGGCATCGACTACACCCGCCGGTGGGTGACCGATCTCTACCGTACCGCGAAGGAAGGCGTGGCGGCGGGCAAGGACCTCAAGGCGGTGTTCGCCGACACCCGCAAGGTGATGGACCCGGTGTTCGGCCACGTCTTCATCTACGAGCACTGCCTGCCCTTCGATGTGTCGCGCGCCTTCGACGAGGCCAGCGGCATCAGGCATCCGCGCATCTGGACCGCGGCGCGCGACATCGAGATGTGGCAGGCCCTGCAGGCCTGAGTCAGAAAGTGGTCGCGACGCGGCCGCCGGGCAGGGCGGTAAGGATTCCGTATTCGCTCAAACCGCTGGCCGACTGCACCGTCCCCAGGCCGCTGGCGATCGGCCCCGTCCAGTTCGCGCCGTCGATGCTGCGCCAGACGCCACCGCTCTCGTCGACCGCGATGAAGGCCGTGGTGTAGCCGACACCGACCAGGTTGGGGGCGCCGGGCAGCACGAAGAGCTCCCATCTCCTGCCGTTGTCGAGGCTGCGGGCGACCGTGCCGCCGTCGCCGACCACGACCCAGGTGTCGATCTCGCGATCGTCCTCGTGCACGATGCCGGGGTTGGTGTTGTTGTCGCCGTAGGCGGCTCCGCGCAGCCGGGCGGTGGTGCCTAGGTCGATGCGTGACCAGCCGGCCGCGTCGCCGCTCATCAGCAGCACGCCGTTGTCGCCGGTGACGACATACGCGCCGTTGTCCCGGACGATGGAGTTCAGGTTCTCGGTGACCGGGGACTCGCGTTCGCGCCACGGCTCGCCCCTGGAGCTGGTCGCGATGCGCCCGCCATCGCCGACCCCGACGAAGAGGTTGAACTGCTGGGCGATCGCCCGCAGGCTGCGGGTGCCCGGGATCGGACCGCTCACGACCTCCCAGTGGACGCCGTTGTAGCTGCGCAGGGTGGCCGATTCCTCGCCCGTCGCGAGCCAGATCTGGTCGAGCCTGTCGTAGTCGCCCGGTCGCTCGGTGTAGACCGCGACGGCGTACAGGTCGGCGGTGAAGCCCTCGGCGACCGGGGTCGGCTGCTTCGCCCAGTTGACGCCGTCGAGACTGGTGTAGATGCTCGCCGCATCGCCCACCGCGATGAAATGGCCGTTTGCCGGCCGCTCACGGTCGGTGTGGGCGTTGACGGTGCGACAGAAGTCGATGAGTCCAAAGCCCAGCCCGTTGATCGGGGCGTCCAGCGTGGTCGTCGTCCAGGTTTCACCGGCCAGCCGTGGCGTCTCGCCCACGGCCGCGCTGCCGATGCCGCCACCGGCCGTGCCGGTGCGGGCGTTGACGGTTGCCCAGTAGGTCGTCCCGTTGATGAGCGCGCAGACCGGCTGCGGGCTCCGGCCCCGGATCACGCTGTAGCTTTCGGGCAGGTCGGTCCAGTTGTCGACCGTCACACCGGGGTCGGCCGCGCCGAAGATCCAGTACTCGATGCCGGGCTCGGCATCCCAGGACAGCATGATGCGTCCATCACCCGGAACGGCGGAGAGCTTGCTGGGGGGCGGGGCGGAATCGCCGCTGTTGCCGCAGGCGGCGAGTGCGGCGGCCAGGAGGCTGGCGGCCGTCAGGCGAAGGATCGGCTGGTGCATGGGTTCTCGTCGTCGAATCGGGCGAGTGTACACAGCTCTGCACGGCTCGCCGCGGTTCGGCCCGACGATTCCCGGCTCGATGGGCCGGCGTTTCATGGTGTGGGCAGCCCCGCCGGTGCCGGTCGACCAGCATCCTGAACCAAACAGTTCAGATCGGCCACGGCAGCCTTCGCATCAGGTGCGTCCGTGTGGACGCTCTCAACAGCGAAGTTCGCAAGCCGCGACCTTGATGCATATATTGGTCAAGGAATATATGGCCGTATCGAACACCGCAGGGCTAGCCTCGATTGTACGCGCAATCCCGCTGGGCGAGACGCTTCAGAAGAGGCTTTCCTGGCGGCGGATCTCGGCTTCCAGGGCGTCGTTCATGCGGCGGATGCGCGCCAGTGATTCGGGTGCCGCGGCGATCGCCTCGGCACGCGCATTGGCGGCTTCCTCGCGGATGCCGAGGATTTCGTTGGCGAACTGCAGGGCGGCGAGCACGGCGATCCGGTCGATGCTGCCGAGCTTGCCCACGCCCTTGATCTCGCGCATCCGCGCATCGACCATCTCGACCGCTTCGAGCAGTCGTGGCTGGTCCTTCTCGTCGACCGCGAGTGTGTAGCTGCGGTCGAAAATCTTCACGTCGATCTGCTTCATCGGGAATCCTTGCGCGGCGGGTCGCGATTCGACGGGACGGTTACTCGGTCTCAGTCGGCGGGCGGAGCGGCGTCTGGCGAAGCGGCGTCGGCCGGGTCGCCCTCGGGCGGCACGCCGAGCGGCAGCCGCGCCAGGGCGGCTTCGACGCGCACGCGTGCCTCGCCCATCCGCTCGCGCAGGCGCTCGCGATCGGACTCGAGCTGGTCGCGGTCGGTTTCGAGCCGACCGAGCTTGGCGCGCAGTCGACCGTTCTCCTCGGTGAGGCGTTGCGACAGTTCGAGCAGGCGCTGCAGGCGCTGGTCGAGCGTGGCGATTTCCTGGTCCATGGCGGATGTTAGAAAGTGCCTATCGATGGGTCAAGGACGGGCTGGGCAAGGGAGCCGGTGCCTGGCAGGCCGGTTCGCGGATCGTCCAGGGACCCGATCTTACCCTTTTCGGGACAGCGCCATCGCGGGTGGGCCGGGCGGCGGGTCGGGCGGCGGGTCGGGCGGCGGGCCGAGCGGGCCGGCGGCGGCGTCCGGGACAGGGGCGCGCCGGCCGCGTAAAATACCGGCGAGCCCGTTCCCGGAGCGCATGTCGATGTATGGTGCCCCGGGCGTGCCGGCCGTGATCGCCGGTCGCCTGTCCACGATCCTCCTCCTCGCCGTCCTCCTCATCCTGCCGGCCCTGTTCGCCGATGGCGAGGCGGCCGCATCCCCGGTCCGCGTCGACGCCGTCGAGGCCGAGCTGGTCGCCGATCGCACGGCGGTCGTTCCCGGCGAGCCGCTGCGGCTGGGGCTGCGACTGGCCCACGACCCGCACTGGCATACCTACTGGCGCAATCCCGGCGATTCCGGCCTGCCGACGCAGTTCGAGCCCAGTCTGCCCGAGGGCTTTCGCGCCGGGCCCATCGAATGGCCGGCCCCGGCGCGGATGCTGATTCCGCCGCTGGCCAACTACGGCTACGAGGGCGAGATCGTCCTGCCGCGTCGCCTCGATGTGCCCGAGCGCATCGAGGGCGACACCGTCAGCTTCCAGGTTACGGCGAGCTGGCTCGTGTGCCGCGATGTCTGCATTCCCGGCGACGCGCGGCTCGAACTGGTCCTGCCGGTGGCGCGCGATGGCTCGGCCGGCCCCGGCCCCCATCTGCCGCTGTTCGAGCGGGCGGCGGCGCGCACGCCGGGCGCGGCGGTCGCGGCCGATTACCGGATCGACGATACCGGCATGCTGTCGATCCTGGTGCCGGGCGAAGCGGGCGGCGCCGATGCCGCCGTGGAGTTCTTCCCCCATTCCGAGGGCGAGGTGCAGGCGGCCGCGCCGCAGCGCCTGTACCGGCTTGCCGACGGCAGCCGCCGCCTCGAGATCGCGCTCACCGAGGAATGGCGCGCCCGCCCGGCCGCCGAGCGTGGCGCTCCGCTCGACGGTGTCCTCGTCAGCGCGGACGGCGCGAAGCCGCTTCGCATCGCCGCCGGCGATCCGGCCGAGTTCGATGGTGGCGAACTCATGGCCGTCATCGAAGGGGTTCCGGTCCGGTTCGAGGGCGCCGGCTCGCAATCGGTGCTCGGCGCCCGCCTGCGCGATGCCGCCGGGCTGGGGTCCCGTCCCGCCGCCGGCGCCGTGTCGCTCGCCCCGGTCGGGGGCCAGGGCGCCACGGGCGGCGTATCGCTCACGATGCTGGGCATCGCGCTCGGTATGGCTTTCGTCGGCGGCATGATCCTCAACCTGATGCCCTGCGTGTTCCCCGTGATCGGTCTCAAGATCCTCGGCTTCGCGGGGCAGGGCGCCGGTGGCGGCAGCCTCGATGCGCCTGCCCGACGACGGGTTCGCCAGGGCGCCACCTGGTTCGCCCTCGGGGTGGTGGCCTCCTTCTGGCTGCTGGCCGCGATCCTCCTCGGCCTGCGCGCCAGCGGGGCGGCGATCGGCTGGGGCTTCCAGTTGCAGTCGCCACTGTTCGTCGCCGCGATGGGCCTGCTGTTCGTCGCGATCGGCCTGAACCTCTCGGGCCTGTACGAATTCGGCGCGATCCTCACCCGGGTCGGCGCGGCCGACCGGATCGACGACCGCCATCCCGCCTGGTCCTCGTTCGCATCGGGGGGGCTGGCGGTGCTGGTCGCGACGCCGTGCACCGCGCCCTTCATGGGCCCGGCCCTGGGCTACACGCTCACCCAGCCGGCGCTGGTATCGCTGGCGGTGTTCACCGCCCTCGGCCTCGGGATGGCAGCACCCTATCTCCTGCTCGGCTGCTTCCCGACCTGGCTCAGGCTGTTGCCGCGACCGGGGCGCTGGATGGAAAGCCTGCGCCAGCTGCTCGCCTTCCCCATGTACGCCGCCGCGGCCTGGCTCGCCTGGGTCCTCGGGCGACAGAGCGGCGTCGATGCGGTGTTCGGCTTCGCGATCGCCGCGATCCTCGTCGCCGCCGGGCTCTGGGCCTGGGGGCGCTTCGTGCAGCGCGGCGTGGCCACCGGATCGCGACGGGTGGCGGCGTTCGTCGCGATCGCCTGCATCGGCGGCGCTTTCGCGATGGCCTGGCAGGGCGCGAACCGCACGGCAGCACCCCTGGCCGATTCGGGTGGCGCCGACTCGTCGTGGCGCGCATGGTCGAACGCGACGCTGGAGTCGTCGCTCGCCACCGGGCAGCCCGTGTTCGTCGACTTCACTGCGGCGTGGTGCGTCAGTTGCCAGGCGAACAAGCTGATGGTCCTCGACACCCAGGCGGTGCGCACCGCCTTCGATGCGCGCGGTGTCCTGACCCTGCGCGCCGACTGGACGCGGCAGGATGCGGCGATCACCGCCGAGCTCGCGCGCTACGGACGCAATGGCGTGCCGCTCTACCTGCTCTACGACGGCAAGGGCGGCGAGCCGCAGATCCTGCCCGAGCTGCTGTCGACGAGCGTCGTGCTCGAGGCGCTGGAGCGGATCGCGGGCGGCTGAGCGCGATGCGCGGGCATACCGTGATCGCGGTGCGTTCCCGGATCCCGATGCATCGATGCGTGCGCGCGCATCATTGAATCTCGCCCCTGCGATGCATGCTTTGCTACTATCTGCCCGTCTCGATGAACGGATCGGCCGTCCCGGACGATCCCCGCAAGCACAACAAGAGATCCGGACCGCGAGCCTCGCGTCCGATCCGACTGACTGAGCCGAGGAGCAGAGCAGATGCCCGTTGTCGCGGTACTGAATCCCAAGGGCGGTGTCGGCAAGACGACGCTCGCAACCAATCTCGCCGGGTACTTCGCGTCGAATCGCGCACGCACCATGCTCGGCGACATCGATCGCCAGGAATCCGCGAAGTACTGGCTGCGCCTGCGGCCCCAGGGCGTGGCCCCGATCGAGACCTGGGAGGTCAATGGCGTGATGGCGCGTCCGCCCAAGGGCGTCACCCATGTGGTCCTCGATACGCCGGCGCAGATCAGCGGCAGCAAGATCAGTGACATCGTCCGGGTTGCCGACAAGGTCCTGGTGCCGGTGGCGCCCTCGCTGTTCGACGTGGTGGCGACCCACGAATTCCTGAAGTCGCTGCGAGCCGCCTACCCGAGCGCAGCCGAATTCCGCAAGCGGGTGCGGGTGGTCGGCATGCGCGTCGATCCGCGCACCAAGGCGGCCGATGAGCTCGCCCGTTGCCTTGCCGAGATGGACATCGATGTCGCCGGCTACCTGCGCAACACGCACAACTACGTTCATCTCGCCGCCCACGGGCTCACGGTGTTCGATGTGCCGTCGCGGCGCATCGCGGCCGACCGCGAGACCTGGAAGCCCTTGCTCGGCTGGGTGACGAGCCACTGATACCGGTCATTGGCCCCGCGGGGGCGTCATGCGTCCTGCCAGCATGATCATCCGGCGCCGCCGGTCGTTTCTCCCGGGACGCCGCCTGCTCCTCGCCCTGGGCGGGCTGCTGGCCATCGGCGGCTGCGCGGTGCCGGCCAGTCCGTCGGATCCGTCGAGCGCGGCGCTCGAAGCCGACTACATCCTGCTGGGCGAAGTCCACGACAATGCCGAAGGCCATGCCCGGCGGCTCGACTGGCTGCGAGCCATGCCCAACGGGCCGCGGCGCGCGATCGTCTTCGAGCAGTTCGACCTCGGGCACCAGGCGGCCATCGACCGATGGCGCGAGATGCGCCCGGACGAACGTGGTCCGGCGGCGGCGAAGAACCTGGCGCAAGCCGGCGGCTTCGAGTTCCGCGGCTGGCGCTTCGAGTCCTACGGGCCGGTGATCGAGCTTGCGCTGGAGCGGGGCTGGGACATCCGCGCCGGCAATCTTCCGCGAACCGAGGCGATGCGCATCGCCCGCGATCCCGCCGCCGCCGCGCCGCCACCGCCGGGCTGGCCCGCAGCCGCCGATGCCGCGCTCGAGTCCGCCGTGCGCAAGGGCCATTGTGGACTGGTCCCGGAGGAGCGGGTCGAGGCGATGGCGCTGGCCCAGCGCAGCCGCGATGCCGGCATGGCGCAGGCGATGCGGGCGGCGCGCGACGATGGCGCGGCGCAGGTGTTGCTGATCGCGGGCAACGGCCATGTCCGGCGCGACTACGGTGTGCCGGCGCACCTGCGCGGCGCGCAGCCCGACGCCCGCATCTTCGCGCTCGGCTTCATCGAGTCCGGCAACGGCGGCGGGCGCAATCGCTTCGATGCGGTCCGCATGGTGCCGCCGGCCGATCGCCCCGATCCCTGCGCGCAGCTGCGCGAACACTTCGGCGGGCGCAAGTAGCCGGCGCTTGCCCCCTATTGCGGTCGCTGCCGGGGATCGGCCTGGCCGCCGCGCACCAGGCGGCCGGGCAGGGCGCCGGTGGCCTTGCCGTCGAGATAGGTCGGCCGGCCCGACACGATGCTTGCCCGGTAGCCGGTGGCGCGCTGTACCAGGCGCCTGCCACCGGCGGGAAGGTCGTGCACGATTTCCGGGACGTCCAGGCCGAGGGCATCGAGATCGATGATGTTGATGTCCGCCTTCATCCCGACCTCCAGGATGCCGCGGTCATGAAGCCCGACGGCGGCGGCCGTCATGCTGGTCATCTTGCGGATCAGGAATGGAAGCTCGAAGCGTCCCTCGGCGCGGTCGCGACCCCAGTGGGAGAGCAGGTAGGTGGTGAAGCTCGCGTCCGAGATGATGCCGACATGCGCGCCTCCGTCGCCGAGGCCGAGGATACTGTGCTCGTGCGAAAGCATCTGGCGTACTGGGTCGAGCGTGCCCTGCGCGAAGTTCGCGAAGGGCATCAGCATCAGGGCGCGGCCGTCGTCCTCCAGCAGCAGCTCGTAGGCGAGCGCTTCGTCGCTGATGCCGCGGCGGCGGGCGATCGCGGCAACCGAGCGTTCCGGAGCGGGTTCGTAGTCGGGCGGGTTGCCCAGTGGGAACACGTTGCGATAGTCGATCGGGACGGCCGTGGCGCCGAGCCCCCAGCCGGGCCGGGTGCGCACTTCCTCGAGCAGCTTCTCGCGGAATTCGTCCCGCTTCATGATCGCGACCATCTCGGCCAGCGGTCGTTCGGCGATCTCCTGGAACGAGGGGCAGTTCTGGAACGGGCCGTAGGTGGTCTGCAGGCCCAGCATCACGCCGATCGGCCGTGGCGCCACCTGGGCCCGGATCTCCATGCCGTCGGCCTTGCTGGCGGCGATGCGTTCGAGCAGCATCTTCCAGTGCTCCGGCTTGGGATGCGCCTGCGCCAGGGAGATCGACGCCGGTCGCCCCGAGGCCTTGACGACCCGGGAGAGCATCCCGAACTCGTCGCCCTACCGGGATGAAAAGTCGGAAATGAACTGCATGACACCGGAGCCGGTCCGGGCGAGCGCTTGGGCGATGCCGGTCAGCTCGGATTCCTCGGCGCGCAGCGACGGTGTCGGGTCGCCGCCGGCGGTGCGGTGATTGCGGGTTCGCGAGGTGGTGAACCCCAGCGCCCCGGCGTCGATGGCCTCGCCGACGATCCGTCGCATCTCGTCGATGTCGGCGGGCGTGGCCGGCTCGAGTCGCGCGCCGCGCTCGCCCATCACGTAGAGCCGCAGGGCCGCGTGCGGAACCTGGGCGGCGACGTCCATGTCGAAGTCCTTCCCGTCGAGCGCATCGAGATAGTCCGGGAAGCTCTCCCAGTCCCACGACAGGCCCTCATGGAGCGCCACGCCCGGAATGTCCTCGATGCCTTCCATGACCTCGATCAGCCTGGCCCGGTCGGCCTGCCGCACCGGCGCGAAGCCGACGCCGCAGTTGCCCATCACCACCGTGGTCACCCCATGGAAACTCGACGGCGACAGGCGGTTCTCCCAGGTGGCCTGCCCGTCGTAGTGGGTGTGGATGTCGACGAAACCCGGCGTGACGATGCAGCCGGTGGCGTCGATCGCCGGGCCCGCATCGGGCGCGATCCGACCGATGGCGCGGATCAGGCCGTCACGCACGCCGATGTCCGCCGTTCGCGCCGGTGAGCCCAGGCCGTCGTGGACCTCGCCGCCGCGAATCACCAGGTCGAACTTCTCCATTCCCGTCTCCTGCGATGCCGTTCCGGCCAACAGGGGGGAGTGTCGCACACGCGCGGGCTAGCGCGAGCTCATCACCTGCGTGCCCTGCTGCACCCCGAGAACCAGGGTCCAGTAGGCGCCATAGCGATCGTCGGGGCGCTCGCTCTGGACGCGGGCGATACCGAACTCGGTGAAGCGTTCGTCGATCAGGTTCCGGCAGTGGCTCGCAGACAGGAGCCAGCCGCGGATCGCTTCCTCGATCGACGCATGGCCGGCGGCGAGGTTCTCGCCCACCACCCGGTAGCGGTAGCCGGCGGCACGGGCGCGGGCGCCGACCGTGCGTCCCTCGCTGTCGACATGGTCGAAGTAGCCTTCGCGCGCCATGGATTCCGAATGACGTCGCGCCGTCTCGGCGAGCAGCGGATTCCAGGTGAGCCCGGGCCGGGCGGCGATGCCCGGGACGGCGTTCGTGTGGCGGGCGCGCGGGGCGCCGGAGGCCGATACCGCCAGCATGCCTTCCTCACCGCATGCGTCGAGGCGCTTGCGGATGGTGTTGATCAGATCGGCGGTGCGCTGGATCGTCGCCTCGTCGCCGGCTGCCGATGCGATGCGGGGGAACAGTCCCGCGACGGCGAGCGCGATGGCGGCGAGGCAGGCCCAGATGCCGGCGATCGCGGTTCGGCGATCGAAGAGCGGACGCGTCACGGGTGTCCTTCGAACCGCTCCCCGGCATGGAAGGACTTATCGGTGTTATGGAGGGGATTTCACCCGTTCATCGTCGCTTCGGCCCCCGCAAAGGCGACCGCTGGTCGATCGGACGGCCCGAACGGCGAAAGTCGTGGCGTCGGCGCCTACAGTCGCGGCGACGGCGCCTACAGTGGCGGCGTCCGCGTCTACAGTCGTGGCGTCGGCGCCTACTTGAGGCCGAGCACGTCCTGCATGTCGAACAGGCCGTTCTCGCGACCCGCGAGGAAGCGGCAGGCGCGTAGCGCGCCATGGGCGTAGGTCACTCGGCTCGCCGACTTGTGGGTGATCTCGATGCGCTCGCCGATTCCCGCGAACAGCACGGTATGGTCGCCGACGATGTCGCCGCCGCGGATGGTGGCGAAGCCTATCGTCGAAGGATCGCGTTCGCCGGTGACGCCATGGCGCTCGAACACGCCGACTTCATCGAGCCTGCGCCCGAGCGCCCCGGCGATCACCTCCCCCATGCGCAGCGCGGTGCCAGAGGGCGCATCGACCTTGTGGCGATGATGCGCCTCGATGACCTCGATGTCGTAGCCGCTCGACAGGATCCGGGCGGCGACCTCGAGCAGCTTGAAGGTGGCGTTGACGCCGACGCTCATGTTGGGCGCGAAGACGATCGGCACATGCCTTGCGGCCGCGGCGATCCGCTCGCGTCCGGCTTCGTCGAAGCCGGTGGTGCCGATCACTGCGCCGACCCCCTTGCGCACGCAGGCCTCGAGATGAGCGAGGCTGCCTTCGGGACGAGTGAAGTCGATGAGGAAGTCGGCGTCCGCGAGGGTGTCGTCGAGCGACGCGCTGATCGCGACGCCGGTCTGGCGGCCGAGGAACTCGCCCGCATCGCGACCGAGGCTCGGGCTGCCCTCGAGTTCGAGCGCGCCGGCCAGCGCGATGTCATCGGCATCGAGCGCCGCCTCGATGAGCATCCGGCCCATCCTGCCGGTGGAACCGGCGATCGCCACCTTCAGTCGCGTCATCGTTCTGTTCTCCTCGGTGTTCCGGTTCGCGCCCTTCAGGCGCCGCCGTCCGGGCGATAGCCGGGCAGGGCCGGGTCGCTCGGGTCTTCGACCCGGGGCAGCGGGTCGGCGTCTATCCTCGCGACGCGCTCGTTCTCGAACACGATGACGACCTTGCGCAGTTCGGCATCGCCGTTGGCATGCAGGTAGCGAAACACGTAGTTCCAGCGATCGGGCCGGAACACGTCGACGAGCAGCGGCGAGCCGAGCGCGAAGCGGACCTGCGCGGGGCTCATGCCCGGCTGGACCCGCTCGAGCATCTCGCCGGTCACGTAGTTGCCCTGGGGCAGGTCGATGCGATGCGGCTCGAAGATGCCGCTGCGACTGGTGTCGCGCGAGGCGCAGGCGCCGAGCAGGGTCGTCCCCGCAAGGACCAGGACCAGCGCGACGCCGGCCGCGCGCGGGGCGCGGCGAACCGGCGCGATACGGGTATCCGGCATGGGCGTGTCGATATCCGGTGGCTGGATGAGGAAAGCCATTATGATAAGCGCTCCCGTTCAGGCGACGTCGGTCCGGGTCCGGACCCTCGCGCATGTTCAATCCGGTTCCGCCATCGCCCGCGGACCAGCGACCAACCCGATCCATGCCCGAATCCACCGAACTCAGGAGCGCAGGACTCAAGGCGACACTGCCGCGCCTCAAGATCCTCGAAGTCTTCCATTCCGGCCGGCAACGGCACATGAGCGCCGAGGATGTCTTCAAGGAACTCCTCGCCGAGAACCACGAGATCGGCCTGGCAACAGTCTATCGGGTGCTGACCCAGTTCGAGCAGGCGGGCCTGCTCAAGCGCAGCAACTTCGAATCGGGCAAGGCGGTCTTCGAGCTCGACCAGGGCGATCACCACGACCACCTGGTGTGCCTGCGCTGTGGCCGGGTCGAGGAGTTCTTCGACGCCGAGATCGAGCGCCTGCAGCGCGAGGTTGCGGCCTCGCGCGGCTTTTCGCTCCAGGACCATTCGCTGGCGCTCTACGGCTACTGCAACCGGCCCGACTGCCGCGGCGGCAACGAATAGGGATCATCGCGCCGCGAGCATTTCGCGGGCGTGTTCCCGGGCCGCGCCGGTGAGCTTCGCGCCGCCGAGCATGCGGGCGATCTCGTCGACGCGTTCGTCGCCTTCCACCTTCGCGATGTGGCTGGTCGTGCTCGTCGCCCCGGTCGACTTGCTCACCCGGTACTGGTGGTGGGCGCGCGCCGCGACCTGCGGCAGGTGGGTGACGCACAGCACCTGGCGCGACTGGCCGAGCATGCGCATGCGCTCGCCGATCGCGTCGGCCACCGCGCCACCCACGCCCGCATCGGCCTCGTCGAAGATCAGGGTCGGGACCGGATTCGCTTCGGCGGCGCTGACCGCGATTCCGAGCGCGACGCGCGAGAGCTCGCCCCCGGATGCCACCCGGCCGATCGGCCTGGGCTCGACGCCGGCATGCCCGGCGATCAGGAACTCGACCCGGTCGATGCCTCCCGGACCGGGCTCCGCGCTGTCCATCCGTATCCGCAGGCGGGCGCCCGTCATGCCGAAGGCGCGGATCGCCTCGGTGACGGCGCGCTCGAGCCGCCGGATCGCGGCGCGCCGCTTGCCCGACAGCGTGGTGGCGAGCCCGTCGTAGTCGGCCTGGGCGCTGGCGAGCCGGGCGCGCAGCGCATCGTGGTCCTGCGCCTGGTCGAGCCGCGCGAGCTCGGTTCGCAGGCGTTCGAGTTCGTCGGCGAGTCCCGCCGGTTCGAGCCGCAGCTTGCGGGCGGTCGAATGCAGTGCCGCGAGACGCTGGTCGATGGCCTCCAGGCGCTGGGGGTCGAGATCGATCCGGCTCGCATGGCTCGCCAGTTCCGAGGCCGCCTCATCGACCTGGATCGCCGCGCTGTCGAGCATCTCGACCACGTCGGCGAGTCGTGGCTCGACCGCGAGCAGGCCGCGCAGCCGTCCGAGGATACGGTGCAGGCGGGTGGAGATCGCCTCGTCGTCGCCGGCCAGCGCATCGCTGGCCTGCTGGCTTGCGTCGATGAGCTCGGCCGCATGCGAGAGGCGTTCGTGGTCCTGCGAGAGCTTCGCCCATTCATCGGCAGTCGGCTCGAGGCGCGCGATCTCGTCGACCTGCCAGGCGATGCGCTCGCGCTCGAGCTGGAACTCCCGGCTGTTCGCTTCGGCGCCCGCCAGCTCGGCGCGGGCATCGCGTAGCCGCGCCCAGGCCTGGCCGGTTTCGCGCAACAGGGCGCCCAGTCCGGCATGGGCGTCGAGCAGCGCCCGCTGGCCTTCGGGCCGCAGCAGCGACTGCGAGGCGTGCTGGCCGTGGATCTCGAGCAGGCGCGCCCCCAGTTCGCGCAGCATCGCCGCGGTGGTCGGGTGGCCGTTGACCAGCGCCTTGCTGCGGCCATCGGCCTCGATGACCCGTCGCAGCAGCACGCGCCCTTCGTCGCCCTCGAGCTCGCGCTCGGCGAGCCACTGCATCGCCTGCGCATCGATCGTGAAGCTCGCGGCGATGTCGGCGCGGGCAGCGCCCTGGCGCACCGTGCCGGCATCGGCGCGGGCGCCCAGGGCGAGGCCCAGCGCATCGATCAGGATCGACTTGCCGGCGCCCGTCTCGCCGCTCAGCACGCAGAAGCCCTCGGCGAACTCGACCTCGGCCGCCTCGACGATCACGAAGTCGCGCAATCGAATGCTTTCCAACATCGCTAAGTCACGGAAATGGGGTCAGACACGATTTAGCTTGCTAAATCGTGTCTGACCCCATTTCCGTTTCCGCCTCCAAGACCCCATTTGATCACGGGGTCTTGGGATGCAGGATCGGGAACTCGTGCCAGTACAGCTTGCTGCGCAGGGTCGCGAAGTAGCTGTAGCCGAGCGGATGCAGGAAGCGCACCGCGAACGGCGCCCGGCGCACCACGATGGCATCGCCGATCTGCAGGTCGCTGAACACCTGCATGTCGCAGCTCACCCGGGGCTCGCGCCCGTCGACCACCCGGATGCGGATCTCGACATCCTCGGGCAGGACGATCGGCCGGTTGGACAGCGACTGCGGCGCCACCGGGACCATCGCCAGCCCGGCCAGGCGGGGATGCAGGATCGGTCCGTTGGACGACAGCGCATAGGCGGTCGACCCGGTGGGCGTGGCGACGATCAGGCCGTCGGCGCGCTGGCTGTACATGAAGATGCCGTCGACGGAGACCTCGAGCTCGATCATGCCCGAGCGTGACGAACGGCTCACCACGACATCGTTCAGGGCCAGGTCGGACCAGATGATTTCGTCGTCGCGCACCGCATGCGCGGTGATCAGGCTGCGGTCCTCGGCATCGCACTTGCCGTCGAGGATCGCGCCCAGCGCGGTGCGCCATGCATCGAGCGCGATGTCGGTGATGAAGCCGAGCCGGCCGTGGTTGATGCCTACCAGGGGCACGCCATCCGGGGCGAGTCGCCGCGCGACGCCCAGCATGGTGCCGTCGCCGCCGATCGCGACGGCGAGGTCGGCGGACTTGCCGATTTCGTCCATGTCGGCGCTCGCGACCCGCGGATCGCGCACCGACGCCGCGGTGTCGGCCTCGAGGAGCACCTCGACGCCGCGGTCGCACAGAAAGCGGGTGATGGCCGAGATCGTCGCTCCCAGCCCGGTTGTCTGGTAGCGACCGATCAGCGCCACGCAGCGAAAGTGGGATGCGGGCTCCATGCGCGCGATTAGATCATATCGGCGCCCGCTGCGCCGACCCGTCCCCGGGGCGCGGTCATCAGCGGTGGACCAGCACCGGGATCTGGCAGTGGTTCAGCACCTTGGTCGTTTCGCTGCCCAGCAGCAGGCCCTTGATTCCGCCGTAGCCGTGCGAAGCCATCACGATGAGGTCGCAGCGATAGGACTTGGCCACCCGGATGATCGCCTTGTGGACCGAATGATCGAATTCGGTGACCGTTTCGCATTCGACACCGACGAGCCGGGCCGCTTCCGCGATGCCGTCGAGGATCTTTTCCGAGGCCTCGCGCACCAGCTTGTCGTACTCGGTGGGATTGTGCAGGAAGGCGGCCGGCACCTCGCCGGCGATCGGCGGCTGGTAGGGCGGCTGCACATTGAGGGCGGTCACCTTGGCGTCGAAGTCGCGCGCCATGCGCAGACCCGCCTTGACCGCCTTCTCCGACAGTTGCGAACCGTCGCTGACAACCAGGATCGATCGATACATACCTAGCGGCTCCGAAGGGATGTCGCGGACCTCCGCGTCGCTGCCGGCCACGCCGGCCGGGCCAGTATAGAATGGCGCCCCTGCCGGCGTACCGTCGCGACCGTGAAATCGCGTAGCTTTGCACGGCCGACCGCTTCGGGTGCCAGGGCATCGATGCGGTGACGATCACGAGGAATCCCGATGCAGATCCTGATGGCCGGCGTCATCGTGCTGGGGGCCCTGTCCCACTGGCTCGCCTGGCGCTTCAAGCTGCCTTCGATCCTCTTCCTGCTGCTGGTCGGCATCATTGCCGGTCCGGTGACGGGCGTGCTGGATCCCGACCTCGTCCTCGGCGACGCGCTGTTTCCGCTCGTCGCGCTGTCGGTCGCGGTGATCCTGTTCGAGGGCAGCCTCACCCTGCGCTGGTCCGACCTGCGCGGCATCGGCCCGGCGGTATGGGGATTGAGCACCCTGGGCGCGGCGATCACCTTCGTCCTGGTGGCGTTCGCGGCCCACCGCCTGCTGTCCCTGTCCTGGCCGGTATCGGCGCTGATCGGCGCGGTTCTCTCGGTGACCGGGCCCACCGTCGTGGTGCCGATGCTGCGGGCGATCCGCCCGGTGTCCAGCGTCGCCAACACCCTGCGCTGGGAAGGCATCATCGTCGATCCCATCGGCGCCATGCTCGCGGTGCTGGTCACCGAGTTCGTGCGCACCCGGTCGATCGATTCGATCTGGCTCGCCATCGGCAAGCTGGTGGCTTCCGGAATGGTCTGCGGCCTGGTCGCCGCGTTCGCGCTCGCCTTCCTGCTGCGCCGCCATCTCGTGCCCTGGTTCCTGCGCAACGTGGTTGCGCTCGCCTTCGTGCTCGCAAGCTTCGCGACGGCGAACCATTTCGCCCACGAGGCGGGCCTGCTCGCGGTCACCGTCATGGGCATGGCGCTGGCCAACATGCGCAACGTCAATGTGGACGACATCTTCGACTTCAAGGAAAGCCTCACCCTGCTGCTGGTGGCGGTACTGTTCATCGTGCTGGCCGCCCGCCTCGATTTCTCCGACTTCGGCCTGCTCGACTGGGGGCTGCCGTTCTTCCTCATCGCGGTCATCTTCGTGATTCGCCCGATCGCGGTGTTCGCCAGCACCTTCTTCTCGCGCCTCACCACCCGGGAGAAGCTGCTGATCAGCTGGGTCTCGCCGCGCGGCATCGTGGCCGCATCGGTGGCCTCCCTGTTTGCCCTGGACATGCAGGAACGGGGCGTGGCCGGAGCCGAACAGGTGGTGGCGGTGATCTTCTCGGTGATCATCGCCACCGTCGTGCTGCAGAGCGCGACCGCCGGCCGGCTTGCGAACCGGCTCGGCCTCGCGAACCCCGATCCGAGCGATGTGATCATCGTCGGGGCGGGCGCGCCCAACCGCGCCTTCGCGCAGAAGTTGAAGAGCGCCGGCTTCGGCGTGATGCTCGCCGATACCGACTGGCACGAAGTGCGCAAGGCGAGGATGGCGGGATTCGATGCCTACTTCGGGCGCATCGTGTCCGACCATGCGGAAGGCCATATCGACTACGGCGGCATCGGCTACCTGTTGGGCATGTCGCCGCAGCGCGACCAGAACATCCTCGCCGCGCTGCACTTCCGGCCCGATCTGGGGACCGATTCGGTCTTCGCGATGCGCACGGGCGAGACGTACGGCAAGCACATGAAGGAACTCGCCGGCAGCCTGCGGGTGGGGCAGTTGTTCGGAGCCGATTTCACCTACGAGGAATGGGCCCGGCTGGTGGCCGAGGGCGCCGAATTCCGACTCACCAGGATGACCGAGAGCTTTGGCTTCAGGGAGTACCGCGACTCGCTGCCGGGCGGTTTCATCCCGCTGCTCGGAATCGACACACGGGGCAAGCTGAAGCCCTTCCTGGCCGACGACCATCCGATCGTGCGTCCCGGCTGGCAGCTGCTGTCGCTGATACCGCGCGCCACCCTCGACGTCGAGGACTCGCAGCAGCCCGATGGCGATGCGCAAGGAAAAGGGAACGGGAACGGGAACGGGAACGGCGGGGGGAACGGCGGGGGGAACGGGAACGGCGGGGGTGGCGCCTCGCCCCCGTCGGCGGCGAAGCGGCGCTCGGCGGTGGAATCCCTGCGCGGCCACTCCGCCCACGAGAAAAAGCCCGCTGGCGGTCCGCCGAAAACCCCCGATGACGGCCCGGCGGCCGACTGAGCCGATCCCGGCCTCGCTTGCGCGTTGATGCCGGCATTGTGGACAATGAGGGCGCCATGCTGGATAGCCGTGCCCAAACCCTGCTCAAGTCCCTGGTCGAACGCTATATTGCCGATGGCCAGCCGGTCGGTTCGCGGACCCTGGCCCGGCATTCGGGGCTCGACCTCTCGCCGGCGACGATCCGCAACGTCATGGCCGACCTCGAGGATCTCGGCCTCATCGCCAGTCCCCATACCTCGGCCGGGCGGATTCCCACGCCGGCCGGCTATCGCTTCTTCGTCGATACCCTGCTCAAGATCGAGCCGCTCGATCCCGCGCAGGCCTCGGCCTTCTCGGGCAAGCTGCGGATCGACGATCCGGCCCGGCTCATGAGCTCGGCGGCGACCCTGCTCTCGAGCCTGTCGCATTTCGCCGGGGTGGTGCGCACGCCGCGGCGCTCGTCGGTGTTCCGCCAGGTCGAGTTCATGCGCCTGTCGGACTACCGCTACCTGCTGATCATCGTCACGCCCGAGGGCGATGTGCAGAACCGGATCATCCAGTCCGATCGGCCCTTCTCCCAGGACGAGCTCATCGAGGCCGCCAACTACATCAACCGCAACTACGCCGGCCTGCATTTCGACGAGATCCGCCAGCGGCTCAAGTCGGAACTGCTCGAACTGCGCAGCGAGATCGCCGGCCTGATGCGCGAAGCGGTCGAGGCGAGCGATGCCGCCCTCTCCGAGGAGGATGATCCGGTGGTGATCAGCGGCGAGCGCAACCTGCTCGACATCTCCGACCTGGCCCAGGACATGTCGCGGCTGCGCGGGCTCTTCGACCTGTTCGAGCAGAAGACCCGCCTGGCGCGGCTGCTCGAGGCCTCGGGCCGCGCCGACGGGGTGCAGATCTTCATCGGGGGCGAATCCGAGCTGGTGCCGATGGAGGAGCTCAGCATCGTCGTCGCCCCCTACGAGGCCGACGGCCGGGTGGTGGGCACCCTCGGCGTGGTGGGCCCGACCCGCATGGCCTACGACCGGGTGATTCCCATCGTCGACATCACCGCCCGGCTGATGTCGAGCGCGCTGAGCTCCTCGCACGGCAGCGGCTCCTCATGAGCCGCGCGAAGCGGCCGGACCAAGCCCCATCGTCCGATTTCCCGCGCTGCGGCGTGCTGCTGGTGCAGCTCGGCACGCCCGACGCTCCCGAGCCGGCGGCGGTACGCCGCTACCTCGGCCAGTTCCTGGCCGATCCCCGGGTGGTCGAGATTCCTCGGGCAGTCTGGCTGCCCGTCCTGCACGGGATCGTCCTGCGCACCCGCCCGGCGCAGTCGGCGCAGAAGTACCGCAAGGTCTGGACCGACCAGGGGTCGCCGCTGCTGGTCAACACCCGGCTGCAGGCGAGCCTGTTGCGGGGCCTGCTGGGCGAGCGGGGCTACGATGTCGAGATCGACTTCGCGATGCGCTACGGCAACCCCTCGATTCCCTCGGTGCTGCAGGCGATGCGCGAGGCCGGCGTCGGCCGGCTGCTGGTGCTGCCGCTGTATCCGCAATACAGCGGCACCACGACCGCCACCGCCTGCGACGCGGTCTTCGCCGAGCTGGGGCGCTGGCGCAACCAGCCCGAGGTTCGCACGATCCGCAGCTTTCCCGACGACGAGGACTACATCGCCGCGCTCGTCGCCCGGATCGAGGCCCGCTGGATGGCCGAGGGCCGTCCGCAGCACCTCCTGATGAGCTTCCACGGCGTCCCCGAGCGCACCGTGCGGCTGGGCGATCCCTACCAGCTCGAATGCCGGCTCACCGCCCGGGCGCTCGCCCGCCGCCTCGGGCTGGCCGACGCGGAATGGACCCTGTCGTTCCAGTCGCGCTTCGGGCGGGCGAAGTGGCTGGAACCCTATACCGACGCGAGCCTCCTCGCCCTGGCGCGCCGTGGCGTCGCCGAAGTGGATGTCGTCTGTCCGGGCTTCGTCGCCGACTGTCTCGAGACACTCGAGGAGATCGCGATCGAGGGCCGAGACTCCTTTCTCGCCGCCGGGGGCGCTCGCCTGCGCTACCTCGACTGCCCCAACGGCGATCCCGCCTTCATCAGGGCGCTGGGCGGCCTGGTCGAGCGCCACCTCGCCGGCTGGGACTGCCGGCGTTCCGGCGGACCGGCGGTGCCGAGCGGTGACGGTATGGGCGGTATGGGCGAAACGGATGATCCGGCCGCTTGAAATCCGGGCGGCCGCCCCCATGTCGCCTACCAGATTCCGCACAAAGTACACGCAAGTACCTGATTCGACTTGCCAATCCAGAGAGCCAGACGATCGACATGATGCAAGGTCCGGAAAACGACAGACCTGAACCCTATGTTTCTTCCACGGCATCCGATATGCCCGGGGCGGGCCCGCGGCCCGCGGCGGGTCCGGCGGTCGGCCCGGGCCCGGGCCCGGCCGGAGGCGCCGGCCCGGCCAGTCCGGGCGGGCCCGGGCCGGCACCCCGAGCCGATCCGGCCGCCGGCGCGAGGCCATCGGCCGGCGCGGGCGAACCGGCCTTCGGGGCGGGCGCGGGGGCGGCGGCCGATCCGGGCGAGATCGATGCCTTGCGGGCCGAGCTGGAGGCCGCGCAGGCGCGGGCCACCGCGAACCATGAGCAGCTCCTGCGGGCGCTCGCCGAGACCGAGAACCTGCGCCGGCGCACCCAGGACGAAATCCTCAAGACGCGCAAGTTCGCCAACGAGTCCTTCGCCGAGTCCATGCTGCCGGTGGTCGACAGCCTCGAGCTGGCGCTGGCCGTCGAGTCGCCCAGCATCGAGAGCCTGCGCGAGGGCGTCGAGGCGACTCTTCGCCAGATGGTCTCCGCCTTCGAGAAGAACCAGCTGGTGGGTATCGACCCGGCCGGCCAGAAGTTCGACCCGAACCTGCACCAGGCCATCTCGACCGTTCCGCCCGAGGCCACCGATCCGCCGACCCCGGCCAACCATGTCGCCACCGTGCTCCAGAAGGGCTACCTGATCAACGAGCGGGTGCTGCGCCCGGCGCTGGTGACGGTGGCGCAGGGATAGGCGCTTGAATCGGAGCGGATCGCTCCCCATCTTGGCCCCAGGGCCGAACGGCAGAAATTTTCACGAATCCAGGAAGAACCAGACATGGGCAAGATTATCGGGATTGACCTAGGCACGACCAACTCCTGCGTCGCGATCCTCGAGGGCGACAAGCCCCGGGTCATCGAGAACTCGGAAGGCGCGCGGACCACGCCGTCGATCGTCGCCTACCTCGAGGACGGCGAGATCCTCGTCGGTGCGCCGGCCAAGCGCCAGGCGGTCACCAATCCGCGCAACACGGTCTCCGCGAGCAAGCGCCTGATCGGGCGCAAGTTCAAGGAGAAGGAAGTCCAGAAGGACATCGACCTGATGCCCTACGAGATCGTCGCCGCCGACAACGGCGACGCCTGGGTGAAGGTGCGCGACAAGAAGCTCGCCCCGCCCCAGATCTCGGCGGAGGTCCTGCGCAAGATGAAGAAGACCGCCGAGGACTACCTCGGCGAAGAGGTCAGCGAAGCGGTCATCACCGTGCCGGCCTACTTCAACGACAGCCAGCGCCAGGCGACCAAGGATGCCGGGCGCATCGCGGGTCTGGACGTCAAGCGCATCATCAACGAGCCGACCGCGGCCGCGCTCGCCTTCGGCCTCGACAAGGGCGGCGGCAAGGATCGCAAGATCGCGGTCTACGACCTCGGCGGCGGCACCTTCGACGTGTCGATCATCGAGATCGCCGATGTCGAGGGCGAAAAGCAGTTCGAGGTGCTGTCGACCAACGGCGACACCTTCCTCGGTGGCGAGGACTTCGACCAGCGGATCATCGACTACGTGATCGAGGAATTCAAGAAGGACCAGGGCGTCGACATCGGCAAGGACGTGCTCGCCCTGCAGCGCCTGAAGGAAACCGCCGAGAAGGCCAAGATCGAGCTGTCCTCGGGCCAGCAGACCGAGCTGAACCTGCCGTACATCACCGCCGATGCCTCGGGCCCCAAGCATCTCAACATGAAGCTCACCCGCGCCAAGTTCGAGGCGCTGGTCGACGAGCTCGTCGAGCGCACCATCGAGCCCTGCCGCAAGGCGATCTCCGACGCCGGCCTGAAGGCCTCCGACATCGACGACGTGATCCTCGTCGGCGGCATGACCCGCATGCCCAAGGTGCAGGAAAAGGTCAAGGCCTTCTTCGGCAAGGATCCGCGCCGTGACGTCAACCCCGACGAGGCGGTGGCGGTCGGCGCCGCGATCCAGGGCGCCGTGCTCTCGGGCGATCGCACCGACGTGCTGCTGCTCGACGTCAGCCCGCTGACCCTGGGCATCGAGACCCTCGGCGGCGTCATGACCGCGATGATCAAGCGCAACACCACGATCCCCACGAAGTACTCGCAGGTGTTCTCGACCGCCGACGACAACCAGCCGGCGGTGACCATCAAGGTCTTCCAGGGCGAGCGCGAGATCGCCGCGGGCAACAAGCTGCTGGGCGAGTTCAATCTCGAGGGGATTCCGCCGGCCGCCCGTGGCCTGCCGCAGATCGAGGTCACCTTCGACATCGACGCCAACGGCATCCTGCATGTGTCGGCCAAGGACAAGGCGACCAACAAGGAAAACAAGATCACGATCAAGGCGAACTCCGGCCTGTCGGACGACGAGGTCGAGCGCATGGTTCGTGACGCCGAGGCCAATGCCGAGGAAGACCGCAAGCGGGTCGAGCTGACCAATGCGCGCAACCAGGGCGAAGCGCTGGTGCATTCGGTCCGCAAGTCGGTCGAGGAACACGGCGACAAGATCGATGCCGACGAGAAGACCGCCATCGAGACCGCGGTGACGGAGCTCGAAGCCGCCCTCGCGACCGAGGACAAGGACGATATCGACGCCAAGTCCCAGGCCCTGCTGGCGGCATCGCAGAAGCTGGGCGAGAAGGTCTACGCCGCGCAGCAGGAAAGTGGCGACGCGCCGGAGCAGCCGGCCGACGACACCCTGCACGCGAGCGGCGACGATGTCGTCGATGCCGACTTCCGCGAGGTCAAGCGCGATTCCTGATCGCCAGGACCGACAGGCCCGCCGGCATGCCGGCGGGTGTTCATCCAGTAGCCGGCCGGCGTCGAGAGACGCCGGTCGTTGCCGCTTTCGACGAGACGCAGTGATGACGGGATTGCAGGGACGGGCCGATGGCCAAGCGTGATCTGTACGATGTGCTCGGGGTGCCGAAGAACGCGACCGCCGATGACCTGAAGAAGGCCTATCGGAAGCTCGCGATGAAATACCATCCCGATCGCAATCCGAACGACAAGTCGGCCGAGGCAAGTTCAAGGAGGCCAAGGAGGCCTACGAGATCCTGTCGGAACCGGCCAAGCGCGAAGCCTACGATCGTTTCGGCCATGCCGGGGTCGACCCCAATTCGGGCGGTTTTCCGGGTGGCGGACCCGGGGGCGCGGGCAGCTTCTCGGATGTCTTCGGGGACATCTTCGGGGACATCTTCGGCGCCGGTCGGGCCGGCGGCGGGCGCAACAACGTCTACCGGGGCGCCGACCTGCGCTACGCCATGGAGATCTCGCTCGAGGAGGCTGCCAACGGCCATGCCACCGAGATCCGGGTGCCGTCCTGGGAGCGCTGCACCACCTGCAAGGGCTCCGGCGCGAAGCCGGGCACCCAGCCCCAGACCTGCCAGGCCTGCAACGGCCAGGGCAGCGTGCGCATCCAGCAGGGCTTCTTCTCGATCCAGCAGACCTGCCCGACCTGCCACGGCAGCGGCAAGGTGATTCCGGAACCCTGCACGGCCTGCGACGGCCAGGGCCGGATCAAGAAGCAGAAGACGCTCGAGGTCAACATTCCGGCCGGAATCGAGGACGGGATGCGGATCCGCTCGGCCGGCAACGGCGAGCCCGGCGTCAACGGCGGCCCGCCGGGGGATCTCTTCGTCGAGATCCGCATCCGCGAGCATGCGGTCTTCCAGCGTGATGGCGACGATCTGCATTGCGAGATCCCGATCTCCATGACAACCGCGGCGCTGGGCGGTAAAGTGAAGGTGCCCACCCTGACCGGGCGGGCCGAGATCGACCTGCCCGAGGGTACCCAGGCCGGCAAGACCTTCCGGCTGCGCGGCAAGGGGATCAAGGGACTGCGTTCGGCTTATCCGGGCGATCTCTACGCGCACATCGCCGTCGAGACACCGGTGCGGCTCAGCGAGAAGCAGAAGGCGATGCTGCGCGAGTTCGACGCGACCCTCACCGATCCCAAGCACAGTCCGCAGACCAAGGGCTGGATGGATCGGGTCAAGGATTTCTTCCAGTAGCGGCCCTGGCGCGGCTTCGACAGGGCCCATGCACCGGCCCCGAGGAGGCGCGCCATGTCCATCGATTCCTATCGTCCCCGTGCTTCGCTGGCCACCCACGAGGTGGAGAACCAGCCCGATGCGCTGCTGGGGGTCAATCTCTACACCGACGACCGTCTGCTGGCGACGCTGGCCGCCCCCGGCGTCGAGGCCGCCCATCGGGATCGCCTCGCGAGCTTCGGCGCCCGGGTCGGCAGCGCCGAGGTCCAGCAGTGGGGCGAGCAGGCCAATGCGGCCGTCCCGCAACTGCGCGCCTTCGACCGGGTCGGCCGGCGCATCGACGAAGTCGAGTTCCATCCCGCCTACCATGAGCTGATGCGGCTTTCGCTCGAGGCCGGCACCAGTTCGATCGCCTGGACCGCGCCGGCCGGCGGCCATCTCGCGCACAGCCTGCTGCTCTTCCTGCTGACCCAGGCCGATGCCGGCCACGGCTGCCCGGTCTCGATGACCTACGCCGCGGTCCCGGCCCTGCGCCACCAGCCCGACGTTGCCGCGCGCTGGGAGCCGCGGGTCACCTCGGCGCGCTACGATCCGCGCTGCCTGCCGCCCGAGCAGAAGACGGGTTGCACCCTGGGCATGGCGATGACCGAGAAGCAGGGCGGATCGGATGTCCGCGCCAACCGGACGACCGCGCGCGCAGGCGACGGCGGCTTCGTGCTCGATGGCCACAAATGGTTCTGTTCGGCGCCCATGTCGGACGGCTTCCTGACCCTGGCGCGGATCGACGGCGACGAATCCCTGAGCTGCTTCCTCGCGCCGAAATGGCGACCCGACGGAACCCGCAACCCCATCGAGATCCAGCGGCTCAAGGACAAGATGGGCGACCGCTCCAATGCCTCGGCCGAGATCGAGTACCGGGGCGCCTGGGCCGAACTCGTCGGCGAGCGCGGCCGCGGCATTCCCACCATCATCGAGATGGTCCAGCACACCCGCCTGGACTGCGTCAGCGGCGCCGCCGCGACGATGCGCTGGAGCCTGTCGCAGGCGATCTGGCATACGCGGAACCGCAGCGCCTTCGGCAAGCCCCTGGTCGAGCAGCCCCTGATGCGCCAGGTCCTCGCCGACATGGTGCTCGAGGTCGCCGCCGCCATGACGATGATGGTGCGGGTATCGATGGCCTTCGATCGCGCCGCCGCCGATCCCGGCGCCCGGGCGCTGGCGCGCATCCTTGCGCCGCTCGCCAAGTTCTGGGTCTGCAAGCGCTGTCCGGTGCTCGTGGCCGAGGCGATGGAATGCCTCGGCGGCATCGGCTATGTGGAGGAATCACCCCTCGCGCGCGCCTTTCGCCAGTCGCCGCTCAACGGCATCTGGGAGGGCTCGGGCAATGTCATCGCGCTCGACCTGCAGCGTGCCGTCGCCCGCGATACCGATGCGGTGGGGGCGGCGCTGGCCATGTTCCAGGCGAACCTGGCGGGCGAGCCGCGCGCAAGGGCCGAGCATGCGCTGGAGCGCCTGCGCGCCGGCGATCCGGGCGAGGCGCGCTGGTGCGCCGAGCAGCTCGCGATCGCCTTCGGCGGGGCGGCGCTCGCCGAACTCGGCGCCGAGGAGATTTCCGCCGACTGGCTCGCCAGCCGGGGCAGCGGCGCCCATGCCTTCGGTGCGGCGCCGCTCGCGGCCGGGCGCTGCGATGCGCTCATCGCCGCGGGCATGCTCGCCGACGCCTGATCCGGCACCGTCCACGGCGCCCCGCCTTGCCCGGCACTCGAAGCCGATGCCGGCGGGATCCTCAGGCGCCGGTGAACTTCGCGGGACGGCGCTCGATGAACGAGGCCACGCCCTCGGCGGCGTCGGCGCTGGCGGCAAGGCCCGACTGCACCTTGCCGAACTCGGCCTGCGCGGCGAGCGGGCCTTCCTCGATGCGCTTGCGCACGTTGCGGATGGTTTCGCGCACCGCCAGCGGCGCGTTCGCCGCGATGCGCCCGGCGATGGCGATGGCCTCGGCCTCTTCCTGGCCGGCCGGCACCACCTTCTGCACGAAGCCCAGGCGCAGGGCGGTGGCGGCATCGAACTCGTCGCCGGTCAGCAGGTACAGCATCGCATTGCCGTAGCCGGCCCTCTCGGTCATGCGCAGGGTCGCGCCGCCGGTCGCCATGATGCCGCGGTTGACCTCGAGCTGCGAGAAACGGCAGTCGTCGGCGGCCACCACGACTTCGGCGGCGAGCATCAGCTCGATGCCCAGCGTGTAGCAGATGCCCTTGACCGCGAACACCACCGGCTTGCTGCGCCGGCGGTCGGTGAGGTCCATCGGGTTGACGAGTTCCTCGGGCCAGCTCGAGCGGCCCGCCTTCATGTTCTCGGCAAAGCGCGGCAGGTCGAGCCCGGCGGTGAAATGCCGGCCCGCGGCCCGCACCACGGCCACGCGCAGGTTCGGGTCGGCCTCGAGCTGCTCGTAGGCCTGCGCCAGCTGGCGGGCCATCTGGGGGGTGAAGCCGTTGTACTTCGCCGCGCGATCGATCGTGATCAGCAGCAGGTGTCCGTCGATCTCGGTACGGACCGTGCCCAGGGCCGGATCGAAGTCGGGTTCGTGTTGCTTGCCTTGCATTTCTCCACACCTTGGAATTGTCGCGGGATTCGGTGATTCTACGGGGGTTCGGGCGCGGGGCCCGGCGCCTTCACAGGACACAGGATGAATCTCGCGAACTGGCTGCATCGTGCGGCCCGGCGCTGGCCCGGGCGGCCCGCGATCTACAGTGGCACCGAAGCCGTCCATGATTATCGGGACTTCGCGGCGCAGGCCGCGGTCAACGCCCGGCGCCTCGTGGCCGACCACGGCCTGCGACCGGGCGAGCGCGTCGGCCTGTTCATGCGCAACCACCCGTTCTACCTGGTCTGGATGCACGCGGCCTGGTGGGCGGGGCTCGTCGTGGTGCCGATCAACGCCAAGCTGCATGCCGCCGAGGCGGCATGGATCCTCGACGATGCGGATTGCGGCGTCTGCATCGCCGATGCGGGCCATGGCGCCGCGCTGCTCGAGGCCGGGGTCGCCCCGCACCGGATCCTCGATTCGGCGCAGCTTGCCGGCGGCGGCTTCGCCAACGGCTTCGAGGCGCCGGCCGAGCGCGCGCCGGGGGATCTCGCCTGGCTCTTCTACACCTCGGGCACCACCGGTCGCCCCAAGGGCGTGATGCTCAGCCATCGCAACCTGCAGTCGATGTCGCTCAACTACGCCGCCGAGATCGCGCCGGTCGACGGCGCGGATGCCGCGCTCTACGCCGCGCCGCTGTCGCACGGCGCCGGCCTCTACAGCATGGTCCATGTCCTGATGGGTGCGCGCCATGTGCTCACCCGCGGCGAAGGCTTCGACGCCGACGAGGTGCTGGCGCTGGCGGCGCACCACAAGCGCGTGGCGATGTTCGCCGCGCCGACGATGGTCCAGCTGCTGCTGGATGCGGCGATCGCATCCGGCTCGCGCGGCGAAGGGCTCGCCACGATCGTCTACGGCGGCGGACCGATGTACCTCGCCGACATCGAGGCGGCGATCGCGCATTTCGGCCAGCGCTTCGTCCAGATCTACGGGCAGGGCGAAAGCCCCATGACGATCAGCTTCCTGTCGCGGGCCGACCATGGCGATGTCGACGATCCCCGCTACCGCGAGCGGCTGGCATCGGTCGGTCGCGCCCAGGCCGCGGTCGAGGTGCGCGTGGTCGACGAAGCCGGCCGCGCGCTGCCCGCGGGCGAAGTCGGCGAAGTCGTGGTGCGCGGCGACGTGGTGATGTCCGGCTACTGGCGCAATCCGGAGGCGAGCGCCGCCACATTGCGCGATGGCTGGCTCTGGACGGGCGATCTCGGCGCGCTCGATGCCGATGGCTACCTGACGCTCAAGGACCGCTCGAAGGATCTCGTCATCAGCGGCGGCACCAACATCTATCCGCGCGAGGTCGAGGAGGCCCTGCTCACGCACCCGGACGTGGCCGAGGTCTCGGTGATCGGCGAACCCGATCCGCGCTGGGGCGAACGGGTCGTCGCCTTCGTCAGGGCGAAGCCGGGCGCGCAGGTCGACGCGGCGGCGCTCGATGCCCATTGCCTTGCGAGCATCGCGCGCTTCAAGCGTCCGAAGCGCTACCTGTTCGTCGACTCGCTGCCGAAGAACAACAACGGCAAGATCCTCAAGACCGAATTGCGCAAGCAGCTCGGGCAGGAAATGGAGGAAATGGGGTCAGACACGATATTCGATTCGCAGAAATAGGGTCAGACACGATATTCGATTCGTGAGGTGCCATTCCGTGCGGCAGTGAATCGGCCGCCCGCCGTCACCGTCACCGCCGCCGCCGCCGCCGCCGCCGCCGCCGCCGCCGCCGCCGCCGCCGCCGCCGCCGCCGCCGCCGCCGCCACCGTCACCGTCACCGTCACCGTCACCGTCACCGTCACCGTCGCTGGCCGGTCCGGCGCGAAACCGGGACAATACCGTTCATCGCGTCGGGTGCGACGCCCTTGCCGGAACCTCCCTCATGAGCAGTAACGCAGCCGAATTCGAACGCGCCCAGCGCGTCCTCGTTGGCGGAGTCAACTCGGCGGTGCGCGCGTTTCGCGCCGTCGGCGGCACGCCGCGCTTCATCGCCCGCGCCGAAGGCGCCCATCTCTGGGACGTCGAAGGCCGCCGCTACATCGACTACCTCGGCTCCTGGGGCCCGATGATCGTCGGCCACGGCCATCCCCATGTGCTCGAGAAGGTCCAGCGCGCCGTCGCCGACGGCCTGTCCTTCGGCGCCCCCAACCGCATGGAGACCGAACTCGCCGAGCGCATCTGCGCCCTCTATCCCCAGGTCGAGAAGGTCCGCTTCACCAGCTCCGGGACCGAAGCGACGATGTCGGCGATCCGCCTCGCGCGCGGCCACACCGGCCGCGATGCGATCATCAAGTTCGAGGGCTGCTACCACGGCACCGGCGACAGCCTGCTGGTCAAGGCGGGCTCGGGCGCGCTTGCGTTCGGCACCCCCAGTTCCGCGGGCGTGCCCGCCGATCTCGCCCGGCACACGCTGGTCGCGCAGTTCAACGAGCTCGATTCCGTGGCGGCGCTGTTCGCGGCCCATCCGGGCGCGATCGCCTGCATCATCGTCGAGCCCATGCCGGGCAACATGAACCTGATCCGCCCGACGCCGGAGTTCCTCCAGGGGCTGCGCGCACTCTGCGACGAGCACGGCGCGCTGCTCATCTTCGACGAAGTCATGTCCGGCTTCCGGGTGGCGCTGGGCGGCGCCCAGTCCCTGGTCGGCGTCGTGCCCGACATCAGCACCTTCGGCAAGGTGATCGGTGGCGGCATGCCGGTGGGCGCCCTGGGCGGGCCGGCGGCGATCATGGATCATCTCGCGCCACTGGGCGGCGTCTACCAGGCGGGTACGCTCTCGGGCAACCCGATCGCGATGGCCGCCGGCCTCGCCACGCTCGATCTCGTTTCCGCCGACGGCTTCTTCGAGCGCCTCGGCGAACGCTGCGCGCGCCTCGTTGCCGGACTGCGCGAAGCCGCGGACCGCGCCGGCGTGCCCTACAGCGCCCAGAGCATCGGGGGCATGGCCGGCATGTACTTCCGCGCCGAGGTCCCCGACGGCTTCGCCGCCGCCCAGCAGCAGGACCTGGAGCGCTTCCGGCGCTTCTTCCATGCCATGCTCGAGGCCGGCGTCTACCTGCCGCCGTCGCCCGTCGAAGCCTTCTTCTTCTCGTCGGCCATCTCCGACGAGGACATCGCGCATACGCTGGAAGCCGCCGGCGCGGCCTTCGCCGCGCTCGCGTAGAAAATGCGGAAAATGGGGTCAGACACCATTTGTTTACAAATGGTGTCTGACCCCATTTTCTACATTTTCTATTTTCGCGATCCTCAGCCGAGCAGGCGCAGCGCGATCCGCTGCCAGGGCGACAGCCCGCGCCACCATCGCTGCAGTCGCTCCTCGAACGCGAAGCCGGCCGAAGTGATGCGGTAGTACTCGATGCCCTCGAAACCGTCCGGATTGTCGACCGCTTCGATCAGGCGGTACTTCTTCAGGTCCGGGAAGCATGAATACAGGAAGGCGCCGCCCACCGCGCAGCCGCGCGGTGTGTCGCTGATGTACACGAGCGTGTAGCCGCGTCGCAGCAGCTTCAGCGCACCGAAGAGTTCGTAGCGGTCCGATACCATGCCGAGTCCCCGCAAGACGCGGGCCTCGTGGTCGAAATGGGGTCGGACTCGATTAACGGAAGTTCCGTTAATCGAGTCTGACCCCATTTCGTGGGGTTCGTCAGGTGCGCTCGAAGATGGCGGCGATGCCCTGGCCGCCGCCGATGCACATGGTGACGAGCGCGTAGCGTCCGCCGCTGCGCTGCAGTTCGTACAACGCCTTGACGGTGATGATCGCGCCGGTGGCGCCGACCGGGTGGCCGATCGAGATGCCGGAGCCGTTCGGGTTGACCTTGGCCGGATCGAGGTCGAGATCGCGGGTGACCGCCAGCGCCTGGGCGGCGAAGGCCTCGTTGGCTTCGACCACGTCGATGTCGGCGGCCTTCAGTCCGGCGCGCTCGAGCGCCTTGCGCGTCGCCGGCACCGGTCCGATGCCCATGTACGCCGGATCGACCCCGGCATGGGCATAGGCGACCAGCCGCGCCATCGGGGCGAGGCCGCGCGCCTCGGCCGTCTTGCGCTCCATGAGCACCAGGGCGGCGGCGCCGTCGTTGATTCCCGAGGCATTGCCGGCGGTGACGGTGCCGTTCTCGCGCACGAACACCGGCTTGAGCTTGCCCATGTCCTCCATCGTGGCGTTGCCGCGCACATGCTCGTCGGTGTCGAAGGTGGTCGTGCCCTTGCGCGACTTGAGCTCGATCGGCAGGATCTGCTCGCGGAAATGACCCGCCGCGATGGCCGCCGCCGCCCGGCGATGACTCTCGACGGCGAGGGCGTCCTGGTCCTCGCGCGTGATGCCCCATTTCGAGGCGACGTTCTCGGCGGTGACGCCCATGTGGATGGTCTCGAACGGATCGTGCAGCGCGCCGACCATCATGTCGACCATGCGGCCGTCGCCCATGCGCTGGCCGAAGCGGGCCGAGGGCAGGTTGTAGGGGCCGCGGCTCATGACTTCGGCGCCGCCGGCCAGCGCGACGTCGGCGTCGCCCAGCAGGATCGACTGCGCGCAGGTCACGATCGCCTGCAGGCCCGAGCCGCACAGGCGGTTGACGGTCACGGCCGGGGTCGACTTGTCGAGCCCGCCGTCGAGCGCCGCCACCCGCGACAGGTACATGTCACGCGGCTCGGTGTTGATGACGTGGCCGAAAGCCACATGGTGGACGTCGGTCGGGCCGACGCTGGCCCGGGTCGTCGCCTCGCGGACCACCATCGCGCCGAGTTGCGTCGGCGTGTGGTCCTTGAGGCTGCCTCCGAAGGTTCCCACGGCGGTGCGTACACCGCTGACGATGACGACTTCCCTGCTCATTGCCTGCTCCTGGATGTGCTGGGCGCCCCGCGGGCGCCCTGTGTGTTCGATGACGGTCTTTCGGGGGGCCATGCGCCCCTAGTGGGGACGAACCGGCCAGTCCGGCCCCGGGCGGCGGCGGCCCCGGAACACGGACTGCATCGCGCGCAAGGTCCCCAGATTGACCATTTCCTGATCGATCGAGTGTACGCCATCGGCGAGGATGTCGAGTGTCACCGGCGCGCCGGCGGCGGCCAGCCCGCGTTGCGCCCGCTGCCCATGCGCCAGCGGCACCAGGCTGTCATGGGTGCCGTGCACGAGGTGGATCGTCGTATCGATGCGCTCGCCCGGACGCACCGGCCTGGCGAGCCGGGCGGCATAGCCGACCACGATGGATGCAGGGGCTTGCCCGCCCCGGATCGTCTCTAGCGCCACCGTCGCCCCCTGGCCGAAACCGACCAGCATGGTGTGCGCGGGATCGATGCGCTGTTCCTCCTGCAGTCGGGCGAGCTGCTCGCGCAGGCCCGCGACGGCGGCATCGATCCGCCCGGCGCGTCCTTCCAGGGGCCGGGGGGCGAACCATCGGCGCCCCCGGCCGCGCGCGGCTTGGGCGCCATTCAACAGGATCCCGACCGCGCCCGGGAACTTCAGCTGCCAGGCCACGCCCACCGGCGCGAAGTGCTGCGCGCTCGAGCCCAGTTCATGCAGGAAGACGATGAGTCGCCGCGGCGCCTGGGCACTGATGGGCGGCAGTTCGATCCAGAGCTCGTCGTCGTGCATGGCGCGGTCCCGGTTCGCCTTGCTCAGAGCAGGAAGCGGCCGGCCCACCAGGCGAGCGCGGCGACGCCGGCGGCGGCGGGAATGGTGAGGATCCAGGCCCAGACGATGTGCCGGGCGAGGCCCCAGCGCACCTTCTGGTGGGCGGTCGAGCCGACGCCCACGATCGCGCCGGCGATGGTGTGCGTCGTCGAGACCGGGATGCCGAAGCCCGAGGACAGGAACAGCGTGATCGCGCCGCCGGTCTCGGCGCAGCATCCGCCGATGGGGCGCAGCCGGGTGAGCCGGTGGCCCATGGTGCGCACGATCCGCCAGCCGCCGAACAGGGTGCCCACCGAGAGCGCGCCATAGCAGGAGATGATCACCCAGAACGGGATCGGGTCCTCGGGCGGCCTGCCGGCGGCGATCAGGATCAGCCAGATCACGCCCATCGTCTTCTGCGCATCGTTGCTGCCGTGGCCGAGGCTGTAGAGGGCCGAGGACACCAGCTGCAGTGCCCGGAAGAGCCTGTCGGCCCGCGCCGGATTCGCCCGGAACGAGAGCCGCGACGCGACCAGCATCAGCAGCGAACCGATCACGAAGCCGAGTGTGGGCGCCGCCAGGATGAACAGCACGATGATAATGATCCCGCTGCCGATGACCGCGCCGGGACCGTTGGCCACCAGGGTGGCCCCGACCAGGCCGCCGACCAGTGCATGCGAGGAACTCGACGGGATGCCGTACCACCAGGTGAGCAGATTCCAGGTGATCGCGCCGATCAGGGCGCCGAAGATCGTGTAGGCATCGATCACGGTGGGCTGGACGATGCCCCTGCCGATGGTGCTGGCGACGTTCATCTCGAAGACCATGATCGCCGCGAAATTGAAGGTCGCCGCCCAGACGACCGCATGATGCGGCTTCAGGACCCGCGTCGAGACGATGGTCGCGATCGAGTTGGCCGCATCATGGAAACCGTTCAGGAAATCGAAGGCCAGCGCCAGTGCGACCAGCAGCACCAGTGTCCAGATGCCGATCGCCGCGGTCTCCATCGTCGGCCGGGCTCAGGCGTTCTCGAGGACCACGCC